>NZ_CP007057.1:0-300000 GCF_000517625.1 Halostagnicola larsenii XH-48
ATCTCGCCGAACACGAGAGCCTAGGAACATCTTCTCCTCGAGAATAGAGTGGAATCAAAGACACACCTCTATCGAAGTGTTCTATGCAGGTGTAGCTATCGCTATCAATGTCAATTACCCTCAAACACATATGCGTCTAACAATCTAGTCAATTAGGATCGACTCCTGATGAATTTCCATGTATGCCTAGATTAGTTGGTAGTGCGTATCAGTGAGTGAAAGAAGAGTACTGGTTATATCTACTGTCGATAAAAGGAGCTTCAGGATTCCCACACACACCTCTATCGATGTGTTTTGATCAGATAGTATTCGTGATGAGTCAGACTAAGGAGCCCGTCTTGTGACAATGTCTGTGATTCAGGATACACTCGGTGAACAATCCCCCAATTCTCGCAGTCGTGTTTTTCCCTCTCAACTAGCTATTGTGAAGTCTGTGTTCTCGACGAGTAATGACAGATGAGGGTAGCGAGGGATAGGGAGCCTCGCTTGTACAAGAATTCGGTCTTGCAAATCCTGTTTTCCACCTATTCGCCTTCGATGTCGTTGGGAGGACGACTCCATTACCCACATACAGCAAAACGACTAGCAGAGACACCCCTCTATCGATGTGTTATCTCCGTTCCTATGGAGCACACGATTATACAGACTTACCCAAAGAATCGACTATAACCGAATATCGACGATAGAGGTGTTATATCACATGATATCGTGAGAGTTGTGTTTACGACTGATTTAAACCTCAAAGCCCCAGTCAACAGCTCGAGAGAGATTTGAGGAAACACATCGAACACATCGATAGAGGGGTGTGTGAGTGTTGGTCTAGAAAGCTAGAAGAAAGAAGAGAAGCTATACTGTTCTATTATCCTACGTCGACATCTCTACCTAGGGATCTCTATATTTAACCGTCTCAACGGTATTCCTGTGAACCTCACATCTGTCAGAACCCCCCTCTCTTGGATGCTCGAACACATCGATAGAGGGGTGTCTCTCTTCAGACGGGGCCGATCGTTTTTCTCGAGTTGGGTGTCACCTCGATGGGGGCGATTGTATGTCTTGAATCGCGTGGACGATCTACAGCTATAGAATACTGAGACATCGAAGCAGTACTCGTCTTCTTCCGAGGACGTTTTCGAATCGAATTTGGATTCAAATTCTTCGGACAGACACTTCGTTACCAGCGTGTCTAAGCGCCATACTCTGTTTTTGAAATCTCCATTTATTTTGGAAAATACGGGTTTAAACGCCAAATCACACATCGATAGAGGTTAACAACACTTTTGTCCCTTGCCTAACTCTACCATGCTATGGACGCCAACGATTCTGAAAGTCAACGGGATGATGGACTTTCAGATGATGCGGATGCAGAACAGTCTGATTTCCCCCCAGACACCAAAAAGTACGAACAGGATGGGGAGCAGAACGCAGATGACTTCCGCAATTTGTCTGATCAGGGGACTCCTTCCTCTCCCCCTGATGCTGAGCCAGGTACCGATCCGAAATCGATCGAAGATATGTTACTTGAATTTGACGACCAGGCGGGACTCATTCGCGACCGTTCCTTACTCGACCCCAATCACGTCGTTTCAGAAAACCGTATCGTTGGCCGTGATTCGCAACTCCAGGAAGTAACGAAAATGCTCCGTGTGGCCCTTGGCGACAACCGTCCTCCAAATCTCTTTCTCTACGGTCCATCAGGGACTGGCAAATCTCTCATCACAAAAGCTGTTTGTAAGAATATTAGCCAAATATGTGAAAAGCGTGATCTCCGATTTGGAACGATTGAGGTGAATTGCCAAGATCTCGATACTTTGGGTGTTGCTATTTACGAACTCGCATGTGAAGCAGCAACAGAAGCTAATTCCGAGGTAACAGTCCCAAAACACGGTGTTGCGACGAAAGAGAAGTGGGACGAACTCTATCGAATCATCAACGAAAACTTCGATTCCGCAGTGTTCGTTCTCGACGAACTCGACATGCTCGTTGGTCGAAGAGACAAACAGGAACCGGCCTTTTCTCGACTCCTCTATCAACTTTCTCGAGCCGGTGCAAATAATGACCTAACCGCTCACATCTCTGTTGTCGCCATTTCTAACGACACAAAAATGATGGAGTCTGTCGGTAGCCGTGCCCTGAGTTCGTTTACCCCGGAAGATGTCCATTTTGATGATTACGATGCAAATCAGCTCCAGTCAATACTTCGGCGTCGTCAAGACGCCTTCTTCGAGAACGTTGTCGATGACGATGTTATTCCACTGGTCGCAGCGTTTGCAGCACAGACACATGGCGATGCACGGAAGGCAATCGATCTGATACGAGTCGCTGGCGAACTAGCAGAACGCGAGGGCGACGATCGCGTTCGCGAGGTCCACGTTCGCGAAGCACAAAACAAAGTCGAGAAGAACCGGGTTCTCGAAGTTGTCCGGGGTATCAGTACGCAAAAGAAGCTTTGCCTGTACGCAACTGCGGCGGTCGCAAGTGAGACGGACGATGAAACCGCTCGAAGCACGACGGGCTACCGTGTCTATCAATTCCTCACGGAATCGATTGGCGCTGACCAGTACCATCAAGAAACGTATGTTAATAAAATGAAGGAGATGACAACGTACTCTCTCGTCGATTTCGAGCGCCGAAGCCACGGCCCGAGTTCTGGAATGTTTCTCGAGTTCCAGTTCGCTGAACGCCCTGAAACGATCCTCGAGACGCTTCAAGAAGATTCACGGATCGATATGGTTTCGCGCGAAGAAGTTGAGAGCGTTGTCAAGGCTCAAATCCGGTCCGATTCCTGAGACACTACTATTATTGTGCATGGCACACCTCTATCGATGTGTTCTATTCGGTCGTGCCCATCTTCCTCTCTTGTGAGCTAGACACACCTCTATCGATGTGTTTCTTCGGACCCCTTCTCTAGCCATGATGCAGTCCTCCTCGAGACGGAAACAGACTCCTGAACGTGAATTCCGTGTCGAAATACTCGAGCAGAATGGGAGCGCAACCTGACGTAACTGTGGCCCACCCAGGCATTGTGAAAGCGGTCGATGCGCATGTTGAGGGTGTGAAACCACTCAACCAGGTTTCGCTCAGCATAAACGTTTGGTCAAATTGGTTGGCAGATGCCGCCGATTTACTCCAGATGAAATGAAGCTGACTTCATACAATTATCGACCGGATGATCTTCGCTTCTGCCCGCCGAAGATGATCCCCAATCGTTCCCCGTGAAAGTCCAAGTTCGGCGGCTAAGTCGCGTTGTGTTGCACGACGAGGGATATCATAGTATCCTGCAGCAAGTGCTGTCCGGAGGATCTCTTTCTGGCGGTCGGTTAGTTGCCCCGCTGGGTCACTCATGTGTGGTTGATACTCTCCTGCGCGTTCGAGAGTCACGTCTACTTCGTCAGGGAAGCCAGCGATCAGTTGTTGGAGGGCTGCATCCTCACCGAAGAGCGTGACTTGCAGCCCCTCATCAGTCTCCCTCATCGGCCAGTCGATACTGATGGCTTCGGTGTTGATACGTTCAAGGAGGGCCGTTTCAAGCTCGTCAGGCTCGTAGCGCATATACGCCAGCCACGTCTCACCACCTGTCACGGTGCAAGTTCTGATCTTCGAAATCTCGTCTTCTATCGTTGCGAGCCGATCAGCATCACCTCTGAACCGGGCGACCCCAACAACGGTCCCATCATCAAGAAGATTGAGATACTGTATTGCTTCTTGTGTCGCTACGAGCGTGCCATCGATCCAGACCTCTCTCGGGTCGTTGACGCCTCGTTGCATCTGTTGATCGTTCTTCGATCGAATGTATTCTTCTATGGCTATGACGACAGTTATGTATCTCATTACCGTTGATGTTCACGCACTCGGTTGTCTATTCGTTCTCCCGTTTCGTATCTTAGACTGGAGAGCTACAGACGCCACCACGCAAATGTGGTAGTACAGGTAGTTATAAAGATTACGTGCATGCTCGGCGCAAACTCCGAGGATAAACGGCCCCTCTCTCCCTTTGATGGCGACTCGAAATATCCACGCGTGGAACACGAAAGCGACTGTATTGACGATCCTCGGTGCCATCGTGGCGCTTCTCGGGATGTTGTGGGTCGTTCAAGGCCTTGGAATCATCCAGATAGATCCCATTTTGTGCGTCGCAGACTGCGAACCAATCACTGGAAGATCAGTGCAGTGGACGGTCATCGGTGCGATAACATTGGCCGTAGGAATCGTCGGTGTCTGGGCGGGACTGAGGCAGAGAAACTGATAACGGTTCCTTCCCAAACTCCTCTCAGCGTGGGTTTTACCGAGAGTAAAGCAAAATCCT
Source organism: Halostagnicola larsenii XH-48 (assembly GCF_000517625.1). Lineage (GTDB taxonomy): Archaea > Halobacteriota > Halobacteria > Halobacteriales > Natrialbaceae > Halostagnicola > Halostagnicola larsenii. Next base: position 4,304 of record NZ_CP007057.1, read on the forward strand.
ACAGTTTACAATATTGCTGATTCGATCGGGAAAGACCCTCGAGCAGGTACAGCAGAGTGCCGTGATATGCCTCCTCGAGACCTCCATCGAAATGAGGGATGCGAACTCGGGGAAATCTATCGCGAATAGGAGATCACTGTCCTCGAAGCAGTCGGCGATCGCCCCGCCAAGCAGCGTGGAGATACTATACGATTGTACACGTGACCAGTACGTCTCATCTCATATTGGTATAGTGACCAACATACCTAACATAGCAGATAATTACTATTTCCTCCGGCGTGTACATGATGATGTCCGATTTAAACGGGACGACGCGGCGATCAGTACTCACAACTGGAGTCACTGCTGGGTCACTCGCGATAGCAGGGTGTATGGCTGAACTGACAGGGAGCGATGGCGAGACCTACACAGTTGGCTATGGCGAGTACGAAGAAGAGGTCAACGCTTCTACGTTTCCAGATGAACTGCAGATTTACTGCGTCCAGACCGGATGGATGAACTGGGGGGCTGTTATGGAGGCGTTCGAAGCGGAGTATGACGTCTCGCTGTACGACGCACAGGGGTCTTCGGGCGAGGCGCTCGATGATATGCGCGCCAACGCTCAGAACCCGACGCACTCGGCGTACAACGGCGGCTACTCGTTCGGCCTGCAGGCGATGAACGACGATCTGACGACCGACTACAAGCCGGCCAACTGGGACGTCGTTCCCGACGATCTGAAGACCGAAAACGGCCACGTCACGGCGACGCGACAGGTGACGACTTCGGTGACCTACCGGACGGACATCTACGAGGAGCGGGGACTCGACGCCCCCGAGACCTGGGAGGACCTAAAACACCCAGATATTGCACAGGACCTTGCCTTCACGCCGCCACACACGGCGAACGGCCAGGCCTCCGCACTGTCCGTCAACCGGGCCTACGGCGGGGATCTAGACGATCTCGATCCGGTCATCGAGTACCACGAGGAGATCGCCGAGCACGGCGCGGACTTCCGGCGCAACGTCGAGGGACCGATGACGTCCGGCGAGATCTCGACGGTCGTCGAATACGACTACACTGGGTTGAACCTCAAGTACAACAACGACGAGTTCGACGAGGACCAGATCGACGTGGCGATCCTCGAGGGACCCGACGGCGAGCCGGGCGCGATGAACGTTCCCTACGGCTACGCCCTGTTGCGAAACGCACCCAATCCCGAGGCGGCGAAGCTATTCATGGATTACGTCATGACCGATGAGTGCCAGGAACTGTTCTTCGACGCCTACGTCCGTCCGATCCGGGCGAGCGAACTCGATCAGCCCGACGAGTTCCCGGACCAATCGTCCTACGAGGCCGCACAGTTTACGGTCGATCAGGAGACGCTCGTTGAGAATCAGACGGACATCCAGCAGGAGCTCGTCGATCGAACGCCACTGCAGGGGGCGCAGTGACCGCGGATGTCCGTCCGGAAATCGGCGACGGCATCGGTCCGTCGGGCCGCGGCGCTCACCTCGACGACCGTTCGGCCGACGACCGAGCGCGAACGGGAACGGCGACGGATCGTAGTCCTCTGTCTGCCCTTCTTCGCGCTCGCACTCGTCGCGGGCTTCGCCCCGTTGGTGATGCTCGTCCGGATCAGTCTCGCGGAGGATACGATCTGGATGGAGGGGTGGTCGCTCGGGGCCTGGGAGACGCTCGCGACCACCGCCGAGTACCGTTGGGTCGCCTGGAACACGCTGTGGTTCGTCGGGCTCGCGACGGCGGTCAGCGTCGCGCTCGGCGTCGCCGTCGCACACGCCCTCGAGAAGTACGACCTCCCCGCCGAGCAAGCCGTGGTCGCGGCGGTGTCGTTCCCGATCGCGCTGCCGGGGATCATCGTCGCATACCTGATAATCGTCCTACTTGGCCGGCAGGGATTGGTGACGAACGCGATCAGCGTTGCGACGGGCGGGGCGCCGCTCGAACTCGCGACCGCAACCGCGATCACCGGCCTCTTTCTCGGGTTCGTCTACTCGCTGCTCCCGCGGGCGACGATGGTGTTGCGCGGGACTTACGCGGAGATCAACACGCAGGCCGAAGAGGCAGCACGCACGCTCGGAGCGAGCCGATGGCAGACGTTCTATCACGTTACACTCCCCGAGATCCGTCCGGGGATCGTCGCATCCGTAATTCTCACGTTCCGCTCCGGGCTGGCGATCTTCGGGACCGTGTTGATCTTACAGAGCCATCAGGTTATCACGCTCCAGATACACAACGAGATGAGCGTCGGCACGTACAATCCGGACATCGCGGCTGCGATCGGGATCGTGTACGTGGTCTTCATCGTCGCGTTCACGTTCATCGGGTTGCGTTTCGTCGAGAACGATGCGGTGGAGATCTGAGATGACCGGGGCCTTGAAACCGGATGAGAACGACGACGTTCCAGCGTCGACGGCCGGATCTGGACCGGTCGATCCGCGCGCAGACGGTGGCGTTACCGAGACGGCAAGCGCTACCGAGACGGCCACCGCCGAAGCCTGGTCGCGGTCCGGAACGGCGCTGTCGACGGTGGTCGGTCGCCCGATTCTGGTCGGTATCGTCACGATCATCGTCGCGTTCCTGACCGTCCCCGTCCTCGTAACGTTCGTTTCGTCGTTCGCACAGTCGGCGACCGGCGTCGTCCCTCGAGGGTTCGTTACGTTCGAGCACTGGCGACAGGTACTCGGCTTCGGCGATCACGGCGTGCGAACGAACGCGCTCCCCGGGCTTGCGTTCAGTCTCGTGATCGCGACCGGCGGAATGGTCCTGAACGTTATAATTGGGGTCCCGGTCGCGTACGCGCTTGCACGATACGATTTTTTCGCGCGGAACTGGGTAAACACGTTCGCAATATTGCCGCTCGTTCCGGGGCTAATACTCGGAATTGCGTTCGTGCAGACCTACCCGAACCACGGGCGATCGGCGTTGGGGTTGATCGTGGGCTACTGTCTTCTCAAGTCGCCGTACATGGTCCTGACGGTCCAGAGTTCGTTTCAGTCGATGGATCTGATCCGCCTCGAGGAGAGCGCGCGGTCGCTAGGTGCATCGTGGCCGCGGACGTTTCTGACGATCATCGTTCCCCACGCCAAACGGGGGATCGTCGCCGGCTGTATCATCACCTGGACGCTCGCGGCCGCGGAGTTCAACTTCACGTACATGGTTGCGAGCGGGAGTCCGGATCCGTTCGCGATCTTCCTCTACCGGAACATCTCGAACGCGACGCACCTTCAATCGGCGGGGGCCGTATCGGTCTACTTCGTGATCGTCGTGGCCGCAATACTCGTCCTCCAACTGCTCGGCAATCGAGGATTCTCGACCGCAAAACGATGACACAGCGACACACTGACGATCGAAAACCGTATCGAATCGCTCGCCCGCTTTGGCATGTCACGGGATCGAGTCAGCCCCTTTGGTCCGGTACCGGACCAAGTCACTCACTTTGGCCCACCATGGCATCGGGAGGTGTCCGACCGTGAGCGACGTCACCCTCGAAGCGCTGACGAAAACCTACGGCGACGAGGTGGCCGTCGACGGGATCGACCTGACTATCCGGGATGGCGAGATCCTCGGAATCGTCGGTCCCTCTGGCTGCGGGAAGACGACGACGCTGCGGACCATCGCCGGCTTTGAAACGCCGACCCACGGCCGGGTGCTGTTCGATGGAGTCGACGTTACCCATGTCCCGCCGGAGGAACGAAACACCGGGTTGGTCTTTCAATCGTATGCCCTGTTCGATACCATGACCGTCCGAGAGAACGTCGCGTTCGGGCCGAAGATGCAGGGCGCCCCGAAAGACGAGCGCCGCGACCGGGCCGACGAACTGCTTGCCTTGCTCGACATCGGCGAACTGGCCGACCGCCGGCCGACGACGTTGTCGGGCGGCCAACAGCAACGCGTTGGGCTCGCTCGAGCGCTCGCGATCGAACCGCACGTACTCTTGCTCGATGAGCCGATGACTGGTCTCGACGCGGAACTGAAAACGCGCCTTCGCGAGGAAATCACCGGTCTACTTGCGGATCTCGAGGTGACCGCCCTCTACGTCACCCACGATCAGGAGGAGGCGATGGCAATGTGCGACCGGATCGCCGTCCTCAACGACGGCACTGTCGAACAGGTCGGGACGCCGGCGGAGATCTACCGCTACCCGACCAATTCCTTTGTCGCGAACTTCATCGGCAGTTCGACGTTACTCGAGGGGACTGCCGAAAACGGCCACGTCGACCTGGGATTCACGGAACTCGGACTCGAGGTGCCGACAAGTGGTACCGTCACGCTTGCAGCACGACCCAAAGCGTTTGATCTCGGAGATACGGGACCGATCAGTGCAGAGGTGACGAACGTAACCTACCTCGGTGATCGAACGCGGCTGACAGCGAGAGTACCCGATGGAACGAATGTCACACTGCACGCCGACGGCATGGAGACATACCAACCCGGAGAGACCGTCTCACTCTCGATTGATGACACCAGGATACATCTCCTCGAGTGAGTACGGCGTACAGTGTCAGCAGAACCCGAGACGTGGTTTCTAACCGCGAATGGGTTTGAAACCATGTTTGGTTCCTGCCATCGAGAGTCGAAACATCCCAATTAGTGGTTGAAAATACTATACTCACTTGGGGTTGAATTGACTAGTAACTTTATGACCTTTGAGAAACAATCTCCCTTAATGGGTTTCCAAGAGGTAATTGCACCGAAATCCATGGACCAGATCCTCTTTGTCGTTGTTCTATGGATCTTCTCGAATCTTGCCATCACAGCGGTCACCGATTCCTCTCTACTCCGGTGGGAGTTGCTCATTAGCACTGCCGGTATTTTGGCGTGGGTCCTATGGGGTGTTCAGTATCGACTTGAAAAATTTCAACAGGAACGCTACGAACGAAATCAGCGATAGTGAGTCTGCTTAGAGAACTACTATCTACTGAACCACCGAATAATTATACGAATCGTCCACCCATATTCTGCTATGAGTAGTGATCATACAACCTCCAATCGCGCGCTTCTCGAGAACGTTCTACTCCCAGTCGCAAACGAGGATGACGCAGCAACGACGGCACTGGCGCTCGAGCCGTACGATCCCGAACAGGTAACGACGCTTCACGTCGTCGAGAAAGGAGAAGGTGTTCCAGACAAAAAACCGGTCGAGCAATCGCGGGAAATCGCGGAACAATCGTTCGCCGCTGTTCGCCAAACGTTCCCCGATGCGGACGATACTACTGCGTATGCTCGAGACATCGTTGGAGCGATCTTCGAGGTGGCCGATGAGGTCGATGCGAGTGCCATCGCTTACCGCACGCGCGGTGGGAATCGACTCATGCAATTCCTTTCGGGCGATCTAACGCTCAAGCTCGTGACCAATGCGGACCGACCCGTTATCGCATTGCCAGAGCCGACATCAGACGAGTGAACAGAACAGCCGTCACTAGAAACTATTTCACCGACGCCCGAAGAGGCGGTCTCGAAGCGACCGCGACGACGGCCGTTCAGTCAAGAGCACTGATGTGTCTAAATCGTCGAGAATGTTGAACACGAGCGATCCCTCGACGATACGCGACAGGAGCCCTTGCTCTGTCGCCCCGAGGATGACGAGATCGTGATCGGCGCTTAGACGTTCGATCGTAGCCTCTGGATCGCCCGTCTCGACACGCAAATCGGCAGTCGACAACTGGTGACCATTAGCCCACTCGCGGAGGAACGCTCGCCCCTCTGCTTGTTCGCCCTCGTCGACGACATGTAACAGCGACACTTCAACGTCGTTCATGTCGGCGAGTGCGAGGGCCACCTCAGCAGAGAGGTCGGACGACGCTCCGCCAGCCGTCGGAACGAGGATACTCGACGGATCGAATTCCGCCCCCTCGAACACGAGAAAGTCACACGGCAGGTTGTGCGTCAACTCGTCGAGAGCACTTTCCGCACGGCCGCCTGTGAATCGAGCACCGCCATAGCCCATCACGACCGTATCGGCATCGTTAGACTGCGCGGCATCGTACACCTCATCGAATCCTCGATGCGAGAGGATCGTTTTCGTTTCGATTGGGACATCAAACGACGCTGCATCTCGTTTGGCAGCCTCGAGCAGAGTCTCTGAAGCGGCGTCGAGGTCTGCGCGGTTCTCCGCAGCGGCCTCGAGCGAGGTCTGATCGGGGACAGTAACGATATGAGTCGCGAGAACGCGGCCACCGCTGTATTTTGCGAGTGCACTCGCGATGCTAATCAGAGCGCTTTCGGTCCGCGGATTCGCAACTGCGACCATGATAGTCGGTCCGTTACGTCCCTTCGATTCGACTGTCTCAGCGGCACTAACGACCCGATTCGGGAGTTGGTCTCCTCGGTGGTGAATGTAATCGAAGAGAACGCCGTCTCGAGTCGTCTTGTGGCGTGCGTATACGAAGTACCAGAGAATTGCGGCTAGAACGAACGCGGCGGCCAGCGCGATTTCGTAAGTATCCATGAAGGCAACGAGCCCGAGCGAGAGAACTGCCCCGAGAATTGGCGTGATGGGATAGAACGGGACTCGGAACTCCGGATCGTACTCCGGAACGTCCGCCTCGCGAAAGATGATAAGTGCGACGTTCATCAGCGCATAGACGATCAGATGCAAGACGCTCGCCGCTTTCGCGAGGATTTCTATCTCTTGCCCGAGCAACGCGATAAAGACGATGATTAGCCCACCGGTGACGATAATTGATCGATATGGTGTCGCAAATTGGGGATGGATCTCGTTGAGCCAGTTGGTGACGATTTTGTCACGGCCCATCGCGAAATTGATACGAGCCGACGCCAGGATGGAGGCGTTCGCCGACGACGCTGTTGCCAGCAGTGCGCCAACGGTCATCACTGCCACTGCCCCGGCAGCGACTCCCCCGATTGGTCCCAGTGAGGACGGAAACGCGACTTCGGCCGCCTGAGCGACTGGGGCGTCCTGACTGAGGTCGGGCCACGGAATAACGCCAAGCATGGTCGTCACGAGCACCCCATAAATGACCGTGACGATTGCGACACTACCGATGATAGCGATTGGAAGATTTCGACCAGGATTCTGTAACTCTTCGGCGACGGTCGCGATTTTCGCATAGCCAAGGAACGAAACGAACACGAGCGCAGTCGCTGGTAGAATCGCCCCTACACCGAACGGCGCAAACCCGCCCTCAGCGAGTAAAGTTGAATAGTCGAACGAAGTAAAGCCCGCAAAAGCGAACACCGTGAGGATCGCGAGCAGCGTAAACACGATGACCGTCTGGATGCCTCCAGTTTCTTTGGCACCGATGTAGTTGATACCGACGAAAACCCCACCGGCGATGAGTGCACCCAACTGGATCGGTGTGAGAAACGCAACCCCAGGGAGCGAAACGAATTCAACGAGATACTGGCCGAATCCAATGCAGTAGAACGCAGAGGCGAATGCAAGTCCCATCCAGTCACCCATGCCAGCGATCGACCCGAACATCGGCCCGAGCGCCTTGTTAATATAGTAGTATCCGCCCCCAGCTTTTGGCATCGCAGTCCCAAGCTCAGAGACTGATAACGCGTTTACCATTGCAACCAACCCCCCAACAATGAATGAAACGACGACGATTGGCCCTGCTGTGTTGGCGGCAACACCGGGTAGAACGAAAATCCCGGCGCCGATCATCGTTCCGATACCGATAGTCATCGCAGAGATGAGGCCTAGATCTTTCGCGAGTTCCTCATCACTCTCGCCGTGGCTCATACTGGGGTATTGAATACCCTCCATATAACAACACCGATAGAATTGCGGAATCCCGAATATACAGGGCCAATAATTGCTCAATGAGTAATATACGCACCATCGTTATAAAGTATCACGCTGCTAGATAGCTGGCATGGACTATCGACTTGACGAAATTGATCGGCGCATTATTTACGAATTGATGAATGATGCCCGAAATACATCTGCACCTACTATTGCTGCAGAGGTTAATGTTTCTGCAGGAACGATCCGAAATCGAATTGCGCAACTTGAGGCGCATAGTATTATTTCTACGTATACCGCAGAGATCGATTTTGAACAAGCGGATGGTCACTTGACAAACCTCTACATTTGCAATGCACCAGTCTCCGAACGGAATGCGCTCGCACAGGAAGCCAGTGGTATTCCCGGTGTTATCAACGTTCGTCAGTTGATGACTGGTCGTCGCAATCTCCATATCATGGCGGTTGGAGAGGACACTGCACAACTGAGGCGGATCACTCGAGCACTCTCACGGCTCGGTATCGAGATCGAAGACGAGACGCTTGTGGAGTCAGAAACACATAGTCCCTATTCGGCGTTTGGCCCCGATGAAGAAGCTTCACTATCAAAAGTAACAGACATCATTAGCCTCGCTGGTGAAGCAAATGTCGTCGATATAACTGTCGAAACCGAGGCCCCGATCGTAGATCATACCCTTGAAGAGGCAGTTGAGAACGCAGTTCTTGATGCCGACTCGTTGGTTATCGCGATCGAACGCGACAATCGCGTGTTGACGCCCCATGGAACAACTGTTATTGAACCAGATGACATCGTGACCGTGCTCTCCCAGCGTGGAGACACTGATACTGTCCTTGATGCATTCACTGCTGAAGAAACGGCTCAGCGGTGACGGTTTGGCATCTATCAACTGGCAGTCGCGTCGTTCGAAAGGCTCGTGCACAGTAATGGTAAATATAAATCGAAACTGGTCCAGTTCTGACAGCCTACGCTCGGTGAACGGAATCGAACGCCGCCAAATCCAAGAGTTCGAAATCGGAGTAACCAAGCAAGTGAATCGCTTGAGGGCGAGTCAAAAGATATTCATCCGAAATCAAGCGCTACCTCTGACGTTTACCTCGGATGGGGTGCTTCACTCATCCATAGATTTATCGCGGCCCAGTAGCACCCAATGTAACTCTTCTTTCCCATCGGGATGCCGTTCACGCGTGACGTGATAGGCGTACGGACCATGAGGACAGTCTTCGCAATCATTCCCACAAGGTTGTCGTTTCACCACTTCTGTATACCCAGGATGCTCAGTTATTTCCACGATCTCCTCCCCCGGAAACGGTTCGATCTGTAGTAGTGGTGCATTGTGAGTGTGGAGTAACTCTTGGGCGTAAATGATCGTTTCTCGAAGGTCGTGGATGTCCATCTCCTGTAAGGTTGTAGCGACGTCGCCGGGGAGGTCAGTGGGTGGACTTGGCGTATCCGATGGATCACTCATGGTAGAAAATTGGTGATGACACCACATATATCTCAGGATGCATAGACCAGACTACGGTCTGTGATTGAATGGTGAGAGTGACAAAGGATTGTAGGACTCGTCTTCTTTAGAGGATGGGGTTTTCTCCGTAACTTGCCGTAAGGCCGCGGGTATCAATCAAACCGCCCCAACTGAGACTTGAGGCCCTAATTCGTCTCTTCCAAAGCGGTATATTTTCACCGGAGACGCGACAAAACCGAGATGATGTACATTATCATCGTGGGTGCGGGCGATATTGGTATCCCGCTGATTGATATTGCGACCCAATCAGGAAACGAGGTCGTCGTTATCGAGAACGATCCCAAACGCGCGGATCATGCCGCTGGTGAATATGATTGTTTGATCCTCAACGATGACGCCACGGCCCACGAAGCGCTCATCGATGCCGGGATCGGGAAAGCTGATGCGCTTATCAGTACGACTGATCGGGACGCGACCAACATCATGGTGTGTCTGCTCGCACAGGAACACGATGTTCCCGCAATCGTCTCGGTCGTTCACGACCCTGAACATATGAACGTGTTCCGCCAGATCGGGGTCAACACAATGGAGAACCCGCAGGAACTCATCGCCGAATACCTGTATCGGTCAGTGGCGCGCCCGGCAATCGTTGACTACATGCGAATCGGCGAGCAGGCGGAAGTGTTCGAAATCACGGTAAGTGAAAACGCACCAATCGCTGGAAAGACGATCTTCGAGGCAGCAGATGAGGGGGTCCTCCCTGACGATGTCCTGATCGTTGCGATCGAACGCGAAGGACAAGATCCTCCGCTAACCCCACAGGGAGATACGAAGATCCATACTGGGGATCTACTGACGGTCTATTCGGGATTCGGTGCCACGCCGGAACTCACAGACGTATTCGGGCACCAGAAAGATCAGACGAAATAACGCTCGAAATGCCCGCCTACCCACACGTACCTGCCCGCTGTGACGCTCACCGAGACGGCGTAACCGAGTATGGACATTTCGACGTGTATATGCATCCTGAGGAGGCAGTTGGCGATAGATGAACGGAGCGGTAGAAACGATCGGGCGGGATCTTGGACGAATATTCCAGGCATTGGCTGGGTTATTGTTCGTTTCCGTACTCGTCTCACTCATTTGGGGCGAGTACTGGACAATACCCGCATTGTTGGTCTCCGGAGTGCTGCCGTTTGCTATCGGTTACGTTTTGACATCGCGGTTCAGTGGTGCGGCTCAGCCTGGGAAACTACACGGGATGATCATCGCCGCGATGGGATGGTTCTGCGTCGCACTCTTCGGCTCGCTGCCGTTCTTCCTTATCTCATGGACGGCTGAACTCGCGCCTGCAGCACTCGGAATACCGGCACAGACGTCGACGCTCGCAGCGTTCACCGATCCGCTCAATGCTGTATTCGAGAGCATGAGCGGTTTTACTGGGACCGGATTAACGATGACGGACAACGAGGAGGTCTTGCCGCGAACGCTGCAGTGGTGGCGGTCGTTCACCGAGTGGGTTGGCGGTGTTGGCGTGATCGTCCTCACGACGGCGATTCTCGCGCGCCCCGGAAGCGGTTCGTTAACTCTCTATGAAAGCGAAGCCCGCTCCGAACGAATTCATCCCAGTATTGTCTCGACAGTACAGACGATCTGGTGGATCTTCCTGCTGTTTACATTTGTCTCGATCTTACTGCTGTGGGCTGTTGGCATGCCGATCTGGGGGGCGATCAATCATGGGATGACGGGCCTTTCGACCGGCGGATTTTCGATCACGGACAACTCGATTGCCACCTACGATAGTGCCGCTATCGACTTCGCACTCCTGCCAGTCATGTTGCTCGGCAGTATCGCGTTTCCGGTCCACTATCTCATCTTACAAGGAGACCTTCGAAACTTCTATACGGACCTCCAGACTCGGTGGGTGTTTATTTACATGGGCATTGGAACGATCGTCCTCTCCGGAATAATCTATGCCACTGAGACGTACGACACGCTGTTTTCGGCGTTTCGCTACGGCTCATTTCAGTTCGTTTCAGCGGCGACCTGTGCCGGCTTCCAAACCGCCGTCGACACGACTAACGTGGCACTTGGTCGGTGGCCGGCGCAAGCACAGCTCACAGTGGTCTTCGGAATGATCGTTGGTGGCGCAGCCGGATCGACAGCCGGCGGAATCAAACTGGTTCGGTCGCTCACGCTGTTGAAGGGCATCCGTTTTCGTATCTCCGAGGTGTTCTATCCCGACTCAGCTGTCCGACGGCTGAAAATCAACGGTCGGCGCCTCAACGAACAGGAAGTCCGGCAGGAGTTCGAAGAAGCAGCGATCATCGGCTTCCTCTGGTTCGTCTTTCTCGCCATCGGTACCTTTGTCCTCCTCTTGATCCTCCCACAGGGTGAGTACGCCCTCGAGAACGTGATCTTCGAGGTTGCCAGCGCTCAGGGCAACGTCGGTCTTTCTGCGGGCATCACTGGTCCAGAATCGCTCCCGACGCCCGGTAAAATCATGTTCCTGTTCAATATGTGGATTGGACGGCTTGAAATCATTCCCGTGCTCGTTACGTTACGGACGATTTTCGACCGTGGAGGGCTGTACCGATGAGAATCGGTGACCTCCCGAACGTCGGCGATCCCTTCGAGGGCGGGGCTGAAGATCAGGTGTTCGACTCGCTGTTACTTCTTGGCCCGATTATCATCGTCCTCATCGCCATCGTCGGACGATCGGCGCTTACGACGATCATTACAGTCGCGTATCTCTCGAGTTTTGTTGGCTACGTCCTGTATCGGGGGGCTCATAGGGGCTCGTGAAACTGGTTAGAAGTAGGTAACCAATGCCTCTGAGAGAAAACAGTCATTTGAGCCAAAAATCTATAGATGGAAGCGAATTCAGAGTAGCTAGCAGCGGTGATGCCTGCGACGGGGACAGCAATTATGAATCCGATGACGGCACTCGACTCGATCATCGCAACAGCGGCCCCGGACAGCGAGAAGATGCCCGCTGCAATTATCGCTCCCAGTCCAATGGCGAACGCGATTTTGAAATCCAGTGTTCGTGTGTGTTCTACCATCGAGCCTTATATTGATGCTGGTTTAATAAATTTTAAACCCATAATATAATATGAAAGCTGCGATCATTCGTTATTGTGAATCGTTGACTATCAAGTCATCTCTCGAGAGAATAATCCACAATCATTATACGAAATCCACCATCAACTTCATCGAAGTAGCCCCGATCTCGTAGTTGGATCAGTGTGTAGGTGGCATCTTCAGGTTCGAAGATCTGATTCGAACGAGGGTTTCAGGAATGTCTGCATCAGGTGGAAATGTCGGCCGGTTCGGTGGGTGTTGTCGGTTCAGGGAGCGAGGTCTGAGCCGCTCTGCGACGGCGAAACCAACGGAAAATAGTTCCAGGAAGCAACTTGACAGCGAGATTGCGTGCTCGAATGCCGACGCTTGATTGCACCAACCCGAGCATTCCGAGCCGGTGGGATTCGGACCGAATCCTGTCCGCTCTCGGTTTTCGCTTGGTTTCGAACTCCTCAAACGCTGTCGTGGGACCGTCTTGCATGTCCAGCGCGTGCACCAACGCAAGTGCGTCCTCGATGGCCTGTGCCGCCCCCTGACCTGCGAACGGTAACATCCCATGGGCTGCGTCTCCGGCAATAACAACCGATCCACAAGACCATGTCTCTAAGGAGGGGATGTCCCTGAGGCCAGTGACGAAGACTTCGTCAGCATCAAGAGAACCGACCACGGTGGGAATCGGCTCCGGATAGTCGGCGTATCGGTTACGAAGCGCCGCAATTGTGTCCACAGGGCCAGTCGAATCGGCTGGTGCGGGTCCGGGTGCTGTTGCGAACCAGTAGAACCGATCAGCGTCGATTGGTGCTCCGCCAGTGTAGGTCCCGTTCCCCCAAATTTCGACTCCCTGAGAACGGTATGCCTCGGGTAGGTCGACTGTGGTGACAGCTCGGTAGACGATACTCTCCAGTGCTTGCGGTTCGATACCCGCAGCGATCACGTCTCGGACCGAGGAGTCGATGCCGTCAGCCCCGATAAGGATATCCGGCTGAATGTGCGTTCCGTCGGCGAATCGAGCCATCGGTGGGTCGGTGTTGCAGACTGTTTCACACGCCATTCCAGTGCGAATCTCGATATCGAGTTCTTCGAGGAGTATTCGCTGGAGTTCGGCACGGTGGATCGCGACGAACCCGTACCCGAACTGGCTCCGCTCGACCTGATTAAGATCGAATCGATTGAGAACGCGACCGCTAGAGGAACGAATCAGACTGTCGCTGAGGGGGACCCCTGCAGTGCGGATACGGTCGGCTATCCCGAGTCGATCGAAGACGAGGAGCGCATTCGTCTGTAGTAACAGTCCAGCACCAATGGGCCGATATTCGGACGCGGCTTCGTAGACTGTCGGCGTCCAGCCTCGTTGCTCGAACGCGAGGGCCGTGGTAAGACCACAGATGCCGCCACCGACGATCGCAACCTCAGGTTTCGCTCGCACCATCAGTATCTCAGTCCTGACTCGGCCATGACAAATTGAACACCTAGCGTCATTACTACTCTATTGGACCGGACAGCCATTCGGGAAGGCTTCATACCTCTCGATTCGAGGAGAGTCATGAAACGTCGACTGCTGAATATTTACACGTCTTTATCAGGTACCACGGATAATCGTACACTAATGCGGTATCTCACGATCCATATTCGGCCGGCTGATAATGGAGCGTTTCATCCGCTTGCAGAACAGCTCGTGGACGAGCCGTCGATCACTCGAGAAGCGATTCGCAACGTCGAGCTATTGGCCAATGGGACCATCCTGTTATTCGCCGAGGGAAGCGGCGACCGGGAGCGGTATGAGGAGATAATGGAAAACTCGAAGTTCGTCATCGATTATCTCGTGTCCGGCGAGGATCGATGGATGGCAGTCAGTCAGTTTGAACCGACCGACCTGACTCGTCGGATGCTGAAACGACAACGTGAGTCGGATCTCATCATCGAGACGCCGATCTACTTCAACGCTGATGGATCGTTCCAAGTGTCGTACTTGGGGACCGACTCGGCCTTTCAGGAATTTGTCCAAGACAGTGGAGAACAACTCCCAGTTACGTTCGAAGTCATCGAAACGGGTGAGTACAAACCTGACGAAGCATCGTTCACACGGCTGTTAACGACTCGCCAGCAGGAGGTACTTGAGACGGCCGTCAAAGCAGGATACTACAGCATTCCCCGGGAGTCGACGCTTGATGACGTGGCAGCGATAGTCGGAATCGCCCCCACGACCGTTGGTGACCATCTCCGCAAAGTCGAAGAGCGCGTATTCGAGACCCTCGTTCATTGAGACGAGCGGATCGGAGTCGGTATCTCTCCTCACGGCATTCGATCGCATGCAGCCATCTAACCAACGATCAATTCAGCTGGGGGGTGCATTCTTTGTAGTAATTCTCGCTCGACCCTGACCTAATATCGCTTGGAATCTCTCGAGGATTGGTTCAGGGGATACTTCTATTCGTCGTGTGGGGGTTCGAGACGATAGTACTGTAAATGCGGTCGTCAGACGCAGTCTAATGAGCAGCAAAATCGTGTACGATTTTGCGACGGCGCTGAACGTCTTGCAACGCGGCTTTTCTGAATTACGGCCGGAATGTCTCGAAGACACGTCTGTGGAGACTGTCACCGCTACGGGCACCGATGATTTTCAGCGCGTGTCTGCAAGTAACCCCGTCGAAACAGGAGTTTCGGAGTTGTTCGAGAGACCTTCGCTCTCTCGGACGACCTCGCCTTCGTCGGGCGACGCCCGACTGCCTAAGGGACCGAAGTTCCCTCTCTGTTTACGGCAAGGAGGATGTCACATTAGCACGCTGTTTTTGACAGGTAACGGTGGGATCGATTGTTGCTCCAATAACTACTCGACCTGTACTGAACGGCAACTACGACTGCAAACAGGGCGTATTCAGGACGCGTTTCGCTCGAAATCAGTCATCTGAGCCAGGAGCTGATCGGTGGTTGTCTGTCGGTTCGGGCTGTAACTGGCGGACGAGATTCAAATGCATCAAGTGTAGGTGCATTCCGATTCCGTACAGGATGGTACCCAATCCGACGAACGTAAGCGGCATAAGTATCGACTCGATCGCTTGTGATGGGCTCTCAAGATTTGCGGGAAGGACGACACCAATGGCTAACAGAAACGCAATTAGTATAATCATCAATCCTATACGGACTGCGCGGGAGTATTTTCCGATCTGTTGAATGCGCTCTTCAATCTCCTCTCGGGAGGGCGGTGCTGTCTCGCGAGCCATAGCGTATGATTCTCATCGTACAGGCTCATCTAAAATTGATGCCGGCAATACGCTGGTAGCGAAAACAAAAGGGGTTGTGGACGGGCAGGTTGGGTGCGGGTTCTACGCCGGCATCACCTTCCGGCAGGACTCGGCACACTCGCGAAACACGTCGGAACAGACCTGACAGTGTTCTTCATCGTGTTGTTCGCACTCGTCTGTACACTCTTCGCATGCACCAGCACAGGCTTCTGCAAGTTGCGTGCTGTAGTTCGAGTTCCGCGCCATGAAGGGTGCATCCATCGCCGTGAGATCGGCGACATCTCGACAGAGACGGAGGCAAAGACTTCTAGTACACTTCAAATAACGTGACTATATACTAAAATAGATTAAATATTTGAAGTGGTAAAATTTCTCACCTATATTTATAATATATATTCAAAAATGGATATCAATGGGTGTGTGGTCCACTCGTGATGGATCATGTCACGACCTGAAAGCGACTCCGAATCGGAGCGCAGTTTTATAAGCAATGCTCGTCGTCGGTTCCTCAAGACGGCTGGAGTGGCGGGAGCGGCCCTCGGTACCGGAGCAATAGGAGCTAATACCGCCTTCGGCGATTCACACGACGACGATGACGATGATGAGGAAGGGGTCGTTGAAGACCTCGAGGGGCAGCTACCGATTGATGACCAATATCTTCGGATTGCCGTCAAAGCAGCGGGCCAAGCGGCACAACTCCACCAAAATTACTTTGGGTCCATCGAACAGTCAGAGGAGAAAGACCCACAGAATCTTCTTACAGAGGTTGACACGGAAGCGGAGACGCTCCTTCGCGAGACCATCGAAGACGAACTCGGTGATGACTTCGAAGAGGAAGGCCATGCGATATACGGCGAAGAGCAAGGCGGCGGTGAGGGAGCGTACAATTACCTCTGGATGCTTGACCCCCTCGACGGGACGACGAACTTCATCCAGGAGATTCCACATTTCGGCGTCAACATCGCTGTCATAAAAAATGATGGCGAGGAAGATGAGACCGATACGGAGTATCCTGGAGAACTGTATGCTGGTGTAACGTACTATTCGCTTCGAGATGAGGTCTGGGTGGCTGTCAAAGACAACGGTGCGTACAAATTCGAGAGTGATGGTTTCGACCTTGTAGCTGAGGACTCTGAGCCAGAACAACTCACAGTCACTGAGACGGATACCTTCTCAGATGCGCTTCACGGCGTGGGGTTCTATAGCAAAGATACTGCCGACGATTTCGGTTATATGGGTCTCTGGAGATACCTCTTTGCGGATTCGATAGGGACGCGACTGAGCGGAGCGGCCGCACCGGATATCGCGTTTGTTGCCGATGGCCAGTTTGACACGTGCTCCGTTGCTGATCTTAAGGAAGTAGATGTCGCACCTGGAGCACTGATCGTCCGAGAGGCGGGCGGAACAGTAACCGACTTTGAGGGTAACGATGATCTTGATGCTATCCTCTCTGGGGATCTCGTCGCTACAAATAGTATACTCCATGAAAACTACCTAACCCTCTACGATGCAGCTGGGAAAGACTGGCTCACCACGCCCGTCGACACATTGATTGGAAAGGTGGATGGAATTCTGGACAGATCTTCGACACAACGCCAGGAGAAGACCAACTAACAATCGGGTATCCGTCTCTATTTTCTCTCATATCGTACTGTATTACACAGTGAAAATTCGAGGCGAAAGCCTCGCTCTTTAGGGCGGGGATGAAGCCGACCAATAGTATGCAACCTCCGACGACGGCATAGACCCGGTTTCAACATAACCGCTAAGCCGTTAGGCTATGATAGTATGCACAGATGGTAAAGAGTACCCGTCACGCGAAATACGAACTCTACTACCACATAGTGTTCGTGCCGAAATCTCGCGGAATCTTCGATTCCGCTGACCTCGCGGAACAGGGTTCCGCTCAGTATCGGCGTTCGCGCTTGACGGAGAAGACGAAGGAACGTCTCGAAACCATCTTCGCGGAAATCTGTGAGGATAAGGGCCTCGAACTGGCCGAGTGCGAGGTTATGCCCAACCACGTACACCTGTTCATCGGGAGTCCACCGAAGAACGCCCCGTCCCTCATCGTCAACTGGGTCAAGGGCATCTCGGCGCGGAAGTATAATCAGCAGTATGACGACCGCGTGAAGTGGACCCGTTCCTACTACGTCGGAACAGCGGGAAGTGCCTCGAAGGGCGCTGTCGAACACTACATCGCTGAACAGGAGGGTGACGACGAATGAAGCGCGTCAACACCTTCGAGGTCGTTCCACAGTCCGAGAACGACAAAGAGTGTCTCCTACGGCTACTCGACGCTTCCGCCTCCCTGTGAAACGAACTGACCTACGAACGCTGTCAGAACTACTTCGGAGACGGCGATGTGTGGGACACCTCTGAGTACCGAGGGCGCTACAACGGCGTCGTCGGAAGCGCAACTGTCCAACAGGTCACGCGCAAGAACAGCGAAGCGTGGCGGTCGTTCTTCGCCCTCAAGGAGAAAGGCGAGTGCGCCAACCCGCCGTCGTACTGGGGAAACGAGGAGGACGGACGCGAACTCCGTACCTACATCCGATGCAACCAGTACACGATTCAGTGGAGCAAGCGTAGTCGTCTCGAAATCCCTGTGGGGCAAGAACTGAAAGACGAATACGGACTCGGCTACCACGAACGACTCCGCCTCGAAGTCCGAGGCAACCCGAAGTGGGACGGCAAACAGGGTCGTCTGGAACTTGAATACGACGAGGTGAGCGACACGTTCAGGGCTTTCCAACCAGTCACCGTCCCTGATTCTCGACTGGATTCACCACTGGCTTCTCACGAAGCCGCCCTCGACGTTGGCGCGAACAACCTCGTCGCCTGTTCCACGACTACTGGGAACCAGTACCTCTACGACGGTCGGGAGTTGTTCGGACGGTTCCGCGAGACGACCGACGAGATCGCCCGCCTACAGTCGAAACTCCGAGAGGGACGCTACTCCTCGAAACGGATTCGACGGCTGTACCGACAGCGAACGAAGCGCCGTGACCACGCACAGAACGCGCTGGTGCGCGCCCTCGTTGAACGGCTGTACGACGAGGGCGTGGCGACGGTGTACGTGGGTGATTTGACCGACATCTTGGAAACGCACTGGTCGGTCAGGGTGAACGAGAAGACGCACAACTTCTGGGCGTTCAAGAAGTTCGTCCACCGTCTCGCGTGCGTCTGTGAGGAGTACGGTATCAGCCTCGAAGCCGAGTCGGAAGCGTGGACGAGTCAAACGTGCCCCGAGTGTGGCGACCACGACGCGACGATTCGCCACGGGGAGACGCTGACGTGTCCGTGTGGGTTCGAGGGGCACGCTGACCTCACGGCGTCAGAGACGTTCCTTCGAGAAAACAGCGATTGCGAAGTCAGGCCGATGGCACGGCCCGTGCGATTCGAGTGGGACGACCACGGTTGGTCGGGGAAACCACACCCTCATGAAAGTCCCAAAGAAGTGCGCACGAACCCGCAAGTTGCCTCCGTGGGTCGGTAGCCGAAACCCCAACGGTGGAATCCTCGTGCTTTAGCGCGGGGAGGATGTCAAACAGTGAAAATTGGATTGTGCGTTCAATCGCCACGAAGAAACTCTCGATGATAACTGTGTAGTGACCGTTTCCATCGAGCAAAGTCTCAGAAGCGGCATCGAGGAGTCGACACGCCTTCCGCAGTTGAAGGACATCTGAATCGGAAACGTACTTGAGGCCGACCTTAGGATTCTCCGGTCTTCGTTGAAATGCGTCTTCGGCGTTTGCCAGCGCCTCCTCGAGTTCTGTCGAGGTCATTTTCTACCCCGAAACTGTCACGTTTCACTCGCCGAAGCGTCTCGCTCTCGAGAAGGGAAATTCCCTCCTGGAAAACTGGTTGGAGGTCCGCTCCCCGATTGCGAGCACTCTCGGGTGACTCGACGAAGACCTCGAACTCGTATCGATCGCCGCTGCTCGATTCTTCTTCGAGGTCCCGAAGGTCGTCTGAGACGGTTCGCTGCGCAGGTACCGCCTCCGTGTCGTCGACGAGAACGAACACGTCGATACCGCTCGTGCGATCAGCCTCGCCGCGTGCGACACTCCCGAAACAGAGGACCTTGGCGATCAACGATCGTAGATATATTTCCCTTCACCGTTCTCGGAATAGTTATATCTCTATGCCCAATAATTCCGATATGTACGATCTGACTGCGTTTCAGCGTGACGTCCTGTATACGATCGCCGGCCAAGACGAGCCCCACGGGCTGGCGATCAAGGACGAACTCGACAACTATTACGAGCGAAATATCAACCACGGCCACCTGTACCCCAACCTCGACGAAGTCGTCGACAAAGGCCTCGTCGAAAAAGGCGAACTCGATCAGCGGACGAATTACTACACGATCACCGCCCGCGGCGAGCGCGAACTCGAGGCCCGACGCGAGTGGGAAGACGAACACGTCGGCGAGTTATTCGAAGAATCCGAGTAGAGGACCTCGTTTGGGTGCTCACCGTGGAGGTCGATGAGTGCACGAACCTCACCTTCAGTGACCGTTCTGTTGCATAATGACGAACTGGTTGTTAACTAACTTCGATATCTCTCAACGAGATTCTACTTTTCATTGCCGATCACGATGTGGGTCCCCGATACTGAGACTCCCTGTTGTGTTCTCACTTTCGTCTGTCGATACTCAAATGTAGATTATAGTACTTTGAAGTATGATTATCCGATCAGCCATCGCGAGCCCCTCTTCCATGCATATACGTCGTTTCCTCGGATGACACGATTGACCGAATCGAACGGAGTCACCCGTTTCGAACCGAACAGCGTCGACATTTCCACACAAAATATTCACAGACACATTATAAATATCCATCATGAACCGGCGAACGATGCTCGGTGTGGCGGGAACGGTCGGAAGTTCGATGCTGGGTGGGTGCCTCAGTCTCGTCGATGGTGCTACCGGTAGCAATTTCGATTCGGCGGATGTACAGACGGAAATCTCAGGAATCACATCGGACCGGCTGTTCGTGCTCGCTCACACCGATCGGCACGAGTCCCATCTGTACGCGTTCGACGTCACGAACGGCGAGCGAGACCTGGTGTCGGAATCGCTCGAGCACCCGGACGAGGAGTCCGATCCGTTCGTAGCCGCCCGCGACGGAGTGGTGTATGCCGGCACAGACCGACTTCGCGCCCTCGAGGCGGCGACCGGCAGCGACCGCTGGAGTGTGACGGTCGACGGTGGCCCGATCCGGTCGATGACCGTCGTCGAAGCGAACGGGGCGGGAGATCACACTGTGTTCGTCCGTACCGGCAAGAACCGACTCGCCAGTATTGGCTCGAGTGGCGAGCAAACGTGGGAGCAGTCCGTCGATGGGACGATCCAAAACTATCTGGTGGACGAGTTCGTGTTCGTGGCGACGGACGAGGGGATTTTCGCGCTAGATCGGCGGAACGACTCCTAATTCGCCTCGCTATTGACCGCTGCAGTACTGCGCGCCGAGAACATGGCGCTACTGCTGGCCATAATCGGGGCCGGAACGATGGATGGTATCCACGCTCCAACTGATGCACTGTTCGAACCTCTGGCTTCGAACGTCACGGATCGACGTGGAATCGAATGTGCGTCACGCCCGCGGAATCGATCACTCGCGTTCGTTCGAGGTCGATCCCGTCGGTATCCGACCGCTCGAACAGCCGGATGCCGTCACCGAGTAGTACCGGGACGAGGTGGATCTCGAGTTCGTCGAGCAGCCCCGCCTCGAGGCACTGCCGGATCGTACTCCCGCCACCGGCAATCGAGATGTCCCCGTCGCCAGCGGCCTCCGTCGCTCGTTCGACGGCGCTTTCAATCCCATCCGTGACGAAGGTGAACGTCGTGCCACCTTTCATCTCGAGGGGCTCTCTGGAGTGGTTGGTGAGGACGAATACCGGCACGCCGAAGGGCGGGTTTTCGCCCCAGTGTCCCTCGTAGGGGTCCGCTTCCCACGGGCCCTCGCCGTTGTCGAACATTCGTCGCCCCATCACGACCGCACCGATGTTTTCGTTTGATTCGGCGAGCACCTCGTCGTCCCGGCCAGTCTTCCCGCCCTCGAGGCCGTGGGCTGTCCGCCAGCTATCGAGTTCGTAAACCCACTCGTGGAGGCGTTCGCCGCCGTCGCCCAGCGGGTTTTCGCGGCTGTCGTTCGGGCCGCCGACGAAGCCGTCGATCGACGTCGAGATGTCCGCTACGACTCTTGTCATGTTACTTCCTTCCTCCGTTCGCTCCATCGCCTCGGAGGTAATCCGCGAGCTTTTCGAGGGTCTGCTTCGCGCCACCATCGGCGCCGAATTCCATGGCTTCCTCGAGGTCCCTTGCCGACGGGAAGCGCATCTCCATGGTGAGTACCGTCTCATCTGTGGCTTCTTTCTCGAAGGTCACTGTCACCTCGAACTGCTCGGGGTCGTCTGGCGATCCCTGCGTATACGCAAGGCGCTCCGGTCGCTCGACCTCGTCGTAGGTGATCCGGTTCGAGAACTCCTCCCCTTTCGGACCGATCATCTCGAACTCCCAGACGCCGCCCGATTGTACGTCCATCTCATCGGTCTTCGTCGTGAAGCCGTTCGGTCCCCACCAGCTGTCGACCTGGTCGGGATTCGTCCAAGCGTCGAACACCCGATCTCGCGGGGCGTCGAAGGTTCGCCGGATAGTCATTTGCCGTTCGCTCGTTTCGATCTCCGCTTCGTCTGCTGTGTTTTCGGTCATTGTCCGCCCTCGTTCTCAGAGTGCACCCTCCAGTTTGGCGAGCGCGCTCGATCAGCCCTCGTCGGAGGATTCCCGGCAGGGGCCGACTCTCGTTCGTCGGTCGTCTCCACTTCGACCTCGGAACCGTCGTCAGAGGCACCCGTCATCGGTCATTGAACCAGTTGGTCCATACCCCTCGAAGAGCGTAGCGACGGTGTACCGGGTCATGGTTCACGCTCGGACCGATCGGTCCAGGTAGCCCTCGAGCTTCTCGAAGCTCATGGTCCAGCCGACCTCCATGCCGCTGAGGTCCTCCTCGACGGCCGGCGTCGCCGTGACTACCTCCGCCTCCAGAGTGAGGTGGGTCCGATCGCCGTCGGCTTCGAAGGTGACCGTGTTGTGCGTTTCGAGCTTCGCCTCGCCATCCTCGTCCTCGAACGCCCGACTGAGAAACACCATGTGCGCCGGTTCCTCGACCTCGAGGAACTCGCCGGTGCCCGGATAGATGGTGCCGTCGGGGCCTTCCATGTCGACGTGGAACGCGCCACCGGGGCGTGCGTCTATCTCGCAGTCGGGAACGGTAAACTCCGCTGGGCCCCACCACTCGGCCAGTTGTTCGGGATCGGTCCAGGCCGCCCATACCGCCTCTCGGGGTGCATCGAAGGTCCGGTTGATCGTCGTGTCGTACTCGCTCGGGTCGAATTCGGTTTCGTCCGTCATCTGTCTGAATCTCTTCGGTGTCCGCTTCGTTCGTTTCCCCTCGAGGTTCTGGTCGGCCAGTTCGACGACTCTTCGGTCATCGCTCTGGTACCTCCTCGACCTCGAGGTCGGTGTTGCGTTCGTACGGTTTGGCGGTCGGGATCGTCTCGCCTCCCTGAACGTCGGTCATTCACCCTCGAGCACCTCCGCCAACCGATCGAGCATGTTCGCCCAGCCCGCCGCGGCGCCGTCGGGTACCGAACCCGGGAATTCCTGGGTGATCACGACTTCCGTGCCCCCGTCGACGTCCCTGAACTCGTACGTCAACCGAAGGTCGCCCGCATCGGTCTCTTCGCCCGAAACGAGACGCTCCTCCTCGACCACGTCGACGTAGTGACCCTCGTTTTCGATTCGCCTCTCGCCGTCCGTCCAGTGGATACTCATCTCGCCGCCGGCCTCGAGTTCGTTGGCGCGAACCGATGCCGTCATTCCCTCGGGAACGAACCACTGTTCCAGCTCGTCGGAGTCGGTGAACGCTCGCCAGACGCGTTCGCGGGGCGCGTCGAAGGTTCGGCTGATCGTCAGTTGATCGGTGTGCGCTTCGGATTCGATTTCGGTGTTCGCCGTTTCGTCTGTCATTGGTCTGCTCCTTCTAGATGGTCCTCAAGTGCGTCGAATCGATCCTCCCAGAAGACGCGGTACCGGGTGAGCCACCCGAAGGCGTTGCTCAGCGGAGCACCATCGAGATGACACCGGCGCACGCGTCCATCCTTTTCTACATCGATTAGCTCCGCATCTTCGAGCACCTGCAAATGCTTCGAGACCGCTGCCAGGGACATGTCGTGAGGTTCGGCCAGGTCGCCGACGCTTTTCGGACCGCCAGCTAACTGCTCGATGAGTTCCCTTCGCGTCGGGTGAGCGAGCGCTCCGAAGACCGCGTCGAGATCGAGGTCATCCGACTCTTGTTCAACCATCCAGTTGAATATATGCGGCACTCTTATTTAACCCTTTAGTTGAATGGTGTGGCTGGCAGTTCGTTTGGGGAAGGACAGACCGGATATCGACAGTCAGCAGCCCTGTCCAATTCGAACTGAGATGGTTGTCACTTCCTGAGCGCTGAAGGGTGTTCTCCCAATTGAGCGTCCATCGTCGAGAATTGTCACGTTCGGGGGATCGCCCACTCGAGAAACAGCATTTCGTCCTCGAGCACGTTGGCCTCGTCGATAATCGCGACGATGTGATCGTCGGTCTCGCGAAATGCCTCGATGAACGCACTAGCTGCAGTCCCATCTCGCGAGAGGTGGTTTCCAATACTCGAGTCTTGCGCGAGTCCGTGCAACACCTCGGTTTTCGACGAACCCGCCATACAATTCCAGTAGGCCCTTCGAACGCCTAACGACTCTTGTCGAAGCTTTCGAACGACGTACTTCGTGAGCGTCGTTTTCTCAGATCCCGATGGCCTCGAAAATGAGGCTATGCTCGCCACTAACGCCCTGCGTGAACGGTTCTAAGGTAGTGGCAAGCTGGCTAATTTGTCCTTCTCTGTGCTCGAGATTTCGAGGACGTAGGTCGTCTCGAGCGCTCGAGCGTTGGCAATCATTTCCAATAGATAATATACTCTGAGTCGTCATACGATGATTCCAGCCCCGCCTGAATTTCTTGGTTTGAAGGTATTTCAAAAATAAGGATTCCGGAAACGGTTGAATTCGGAGGTACACGTTCGCTACTATAGATTTCTTGATTCTCAAATTCACCCCGGAAATCTGGTTTTTCCATTATCGGGTCAATTGCTAAATCATACAACTCTCCATCTTCCCCTTTTACGAAAAACTCGTCTGCATCTGGCAAATGCTGAATCGTGTTACCTGTATTTCCACATGTCAATTCAACAATTACGAATTCATCTTCGTTTTCGGGCTCATACGTAGCTACCTCTGCGCCCCATCTATCTATATTTTTACACGAATCTTGAATATGGATCTTATTTATCGTGATTTTATCGTCTGTTGCCGTAGTCACCGATTCAGAAGCTGACAATTCGAGTGGTTGTCCAATTACAGAAGATTCAACGCCAGAGCCACGCACATCAACGCTTTCGCTTGAATCTAATTTGATTATGCCTTCTCCTAAATCATGCTTATCAGTAGTCCATGAGTATGTTTTCGATTCCCCTGGTCCAAGATCCACCTGTATATACTCTATTTCAGAACCAAACTCTATTGCAGCCTCACCCTGACCAGATTCTCCACCCTCATTTGCTACTTTCAATTCAACATCAAATAACTCGTATATCCCAACTTCAGCAGGTGCTTCAATACCTTGAACCATCAAATCTGCAGGTCCTGTATTAGTGTCGTCGGAATCACCGGAACCAAGACATCCGGCGAAAGCAACAGTACACCCACTAATCAACAGTTGGCGTCGCCTCGAGGTACGACAACGGGAGTTCTACCCCAGTGATTCCCGCGTTCTTCTTGCTCACGGAGAAAAACGCGTTCGCAGTCGTCGAAAACGATCGACGAGATGGCTACCGGATGCTCAGCAAAGGCTCTGTCCACGATCAAGATACCGTCTACGAGGATCTCGACGACTGGTGTGAACAGCACGGCTATCTCGAACAGTAGCTCTGGAAAGTAGTCGGGCTCTTTCTTTAGAATCGCTTTGAGAATGAACCGAGTGATTCGGCGACTACAGGTGCGAACTGAACGCTCAGAAACCAACCAAATGGCGTAGGTTTTCAAATGTTTGTAGCGGGTCTCACAGTTATTTTGTCAGGACATCCGAGGCATATAGTGCCCCATCGACACGGATCTGTCCGTCGTGGGTCACAGTAATCTGATGATCGAGATACCGAAAGGTAAAGCTCCACTCAGTTCCGTCTTGTTCAGCCAATTGTTCTAATACCTCAGGATCGATATACTTGTACAGTGAATCGAGATCCGCTGGGTCCACTCCATCTGCAGCGGCTACCGCCTCAATTACGTTCGTAACCATTCTATCAGTTCGTGTCATCATCAGTCATCCTTCGAAAAATCTTACAATTGTTAATCAACGAGTCAGGGATCTCGTCTATGGAGTCAACCACTGTCCCGATAATGAACGCTGGTTCTTCGAAATTGGGTCCACGCTGCACACAGAACGGGTCCTTCTCCCACCGAACGTACCCAACTTCGGCGAGCTTCGGAAGATGGTGATGGCGTAACTGGATGGCTAACGTCTCAGAATCCATCGACTGATTAGGGGACGCTGCAGCCTCGAGCAACGAAAGTCGGCGCTCTTGGGGTTCCTTCAGCAACGAACGGATGATTTCTCGTCGGGGCTCGGCGGATAGTACTTCGAACATTTGATCCCATTGTCCAGCCCAGTCCCGCTCGCCAGATGGATCCATGGCCATATTCCGACTATTTGTCTCGATCCACCATTATTGTTGGGAGATGCCAGATAATAACGAGAATTAACCCGTTATGCTCTGCTGGACTCATTCTCTCCCTCTCTATTCGCATACCCTTCTTGATGGATACAATAGATATTCCTAATCCGGGTGTTACCTCCTTGCCCTGTACTTGCCGTTTGTCAGGTAGCCACGGGGAAGTATGAGAACTGTTTTATGGCACTCTGAAATCGCATTCTAAGCTCCCCGCCGAGTTTATTGCCTCCCCGGAGGGGTGAGACGTTCAGAAATGACTGTAATTGACCAGAGAGGCGAACAACGCAATGTGTGGTTGTACAGATCGATTGAGTGCTGTAGCCATGGTCTGATTCCAGCACCCTCGACGGTACTGGTTTGTGTATATACTACGAACGTACAAGCGTATGTCTGAAGGCGAGCCCAACAACGGTGATCCTGAGATTGAGCGGATCAACCTTCAAATTTCCCAGTCATTCCGCGAAGTCATCGATGAGACGTGGCGCGAGCGCGGATTCAACAGCCGTAGTGAGTTTATCCGTTACGCATTGCGGGAGTCAGTGAATCATCCAGAAGGTGCTGGGTTCTGGAAAGACCTAGCAATCAGTGAGGCGCAGTTTGATGACGGTAAAAGCCGCTCGAGCGAGGAAATCAAAGCAGCATATGGGTCCGACGACGAGTGACGACGATTGGGAGTGTGGGCATTTTCGTCTCGAGCGGAAGACCAACTTGCGCAGTTACCTACAGAAACACAGGACCGCATCAATCACTAAACTGACAAACGCCAGCGGAGGTGCTAAACTAGACAGTGCCCTCGGTGACAAAGGGTACGACGATCAGAAAATTAGGCGTCTTGCTTGTCAATACGAGGTTCGTCCACTGATCAAGCATCGTGAATTCACGTCACTTCACCGGGCATGGAACGCACGCTTGGACGCTGACCTCTACGGACAACGGAATCAATCAGAGACAGTCAACTCAACGCTCAAGCGGAAGTACGGTGCGTTCGTTCGCTCACGACGGTGGTGGAAGCAGTTCCGTGAACTCACTATCGCCTGTCTCAGTCACAATATCGACCGATCACTCTGAGCAGTCAATACAGAGGGTGTATCCAGCACGCAGTTGTGGTTCTCTCCGAAATTATCTCGTTGACTACTCGGCCAGTTAAATTGCGGAGTAGTCGATAGAATTTATGATATTTTCATTTCAAACCTGAAGATTTTTCATCATACAGATCTACATCTTCTGCTTCAGGCTCTAAGTAGTTCACGTGGCGGACGTATGGACCGTTCGATGTACTCGGGTCAAGATATCGTGAGGATTGTCGATTAGCTATCGAGTCTCCGTATGGCCCAGAATGCACACACCACCATGAAAACTGCAGCACCAGCCGCAAGTGCAAATCCGATTCTGTATCCAGTCTCCGTGTAGACACGCGCTCCGTTGATCGTTTCCCCTGTCCAGAATGTATCGAGCATGGTCCCAAACAGTATCGGAAAGACTGCCGCACCGAACCAGCCCATTGAGTTTATCGCTCCAATGGCGGTCCCAGCGGCGGCCGGATCGAACCGCTCTTTGATAACGGTGAATGTAAGCGCCCCACTACCGCCCATAAACCGTACGGTGAAAAACAGCGCCCCGACTAAGAGGAGGTTTGCTGTCCCGAAAACAGCAAACGTCACCCAAATGAGAGTGATGACTAGGACTGAACCGAGAACCAACGGCATACGCGTTTCCAACCGATCCGAGACAACTCCAAAGACTATCGGTCCGAACACCCAGCCGATCCCGGCAACGAGAACATATGATGATGCAGAGGTAACAGTCAAACCATACGACTGCACGAGGTACGGGATTCCCCAGAGGCCGAAGATCGTGAAATCCACGCCGATTCCACAGAATAGAAACAGTCCGAGGAGCCAGGTCACGGGCGTCTGGAGGACGTGAAAGAGATTCGATTTGATGTCGGCAATACTCAGGGTGGGGGCAGGCGGGACGCCATCGATTTGGGAAAGTCCGGCATCCATCGGGGTATTACGAACCGCGGTATACACAAATATCGCAGTGAGAATCCCAATAACCCCGATTCCAAATATTGATTCGCGCCATCCGATTTGACTCACAGCGATCGCCAACGGAGTCGTTGCGAGTATTCCACCCAGAGCACCGACGGTGAGCGTCAGCCCGGACAACGTCGCAAATTCGTTCGCTCGAAACCAGTTCGCACAGAATCGGAGTACCGCCAGATACAGCACGCTCGCACCAAGTCCGATGAGCGCCCTCGCAGCGAGTGCAACGGTATAAGTGGGACTGACAGCGAACACCATTGCCCCGACACTCATAACAAGTGTGCCATACACTGCCGTCTTTCGTGACCCGGCGTAATCAGTGATGATTCCCGCGGGAAGTTGGAGCGCAGCATAGAGATAGAAGAACGACGAGTGCAGGAGCCCCAACTCAGTACCGGTCGTCTCGAACGTCCTTACGAGGACTTCCGCGAGCACGCCCATCGAGGTACGGTGGAGCCCAACGGAGAGAAACGCGAGAGACAGGGCGGCCCACCCCAACCACCGACGGTAGATGGATCTGTCCACATCGCAGAGAGGGTCGATTGCACCTCCGAATGGACCGAATCTGAATCCTCGCTCATCTGCCCCCAGCGGCTTCGCCTCGTAACGTCAGGCAGACACTCTGGAGGTGGGCGACAAGTTCCCCGTCCGGTCCGGTGACATCACACGTGACCAGACCCACGGTTCGTCCTGCATCCATGACTTGCCCCGTCGCAGTGAGCGGCTTCTCCCAGACGGGCCGCCGGAACTTGACGTCCAATTCGAGCGTCGTGAACGACTCATCGTCGCCGAGAGTGCTCCCATAGGCAGCACCCATCGCTAAATCCCCGATATCACAGAGAACGCCACCGTGGAGCGTCCCCATCGGATTGGCGTGTTCCGGACCGGGTTCGATAGTAACGACTGCTTCACCATCGCCAAACGATTCGATCTGGAACCCGAGTAACTCTGCGATCGGCGGATTCGTTTCCAGCGGATTTGAGTCAGGACCTTTGTCTCCATCTTCACGGTTCGTATAGGTCTCGATGGACTCTTGTATCTGCACGTGGTCGGTAGCGAGAGCCGCGAGGGTTTCTGCGACCGTCTCGTCGTCATCCTCCAATTGCTCAGCCACGTCAGTGGGAAGTTCTACCTCCAGGCTTCGGGTGTCAGTTTCGTTCACGCCCTATTGACTAGAGGGAAGCCCAGTAATTCTTTACTTGCGTATGCGCAACTCTAACTTCGGAAATTGCATTTATACGCCCCTAAGAGATCTGTAACACCGGGTCATAGGCTGCGCATGCGCGAATATATTCTTTCAGCTAGGTATAAACGAGGCGCTGATTCGCTCATGGACGTGTTCATCTCGTATCCAGAGCTCGTCGGCCGTTCGCTCCGGATTGCCGGATCGAGTGCGGGTCTCTGGCGTGTTGACCGGTTCGTCGGACCGGAGGACGCGCTTGACGAAGTAGAGCGGGTGATAACGGATCGCTCGGTGTGCAACGAGTGCCTCGGTGAACATCCTGATTGCACTATCGAGGGAGAGTACGAGGTGGTTGAAGACACGAGAGGAAGTCGGTACATTTACACGTATACATCCGGCGGGAGGTACTGCCATTCAGTACCTTTTTTCACCGCGCAGATAGTCGGTGATGGGGCATTGTTCGACGCGCGACGAAGTGAGAACGTGTACGAGTGGCGAGTCCTACTCCCGGGTGAAACGAAGGGCGGTGAGATTTTCGACCAGCTACAGAACGGGCTCCCGAAAGGCGTCGATATCTCGCTGAGTCAGGTAGGGTCCCCGTCGGCCTGGCCGAGCGCGGAACTCTCACAGAAGAACCTCCCGTACGACCAGCGCCAGGCCATCGAGGTAGCTGTTGAGTGTGGGTACTACGGAACGCCGCGAGAGGCATCGCTGGGTGACGTGGCTGCTGCACTAGATCTTCCGAAATCGACACTTCGGTACCGGCTCCGCAGAGCGGAAGAGTGGCTGACGAACACGGTATTTAGTGGATCCACGCACGATACGGACGAGGTATAATCCTGGGGGTCAGAGTCGATCTGTGTTGTAATTGTACGAATCGGTAGATCAAATCTTCATACCGATCGATTCCTCTATCCCCTGTATTGACCACAACGTCTCACTCTATTACATTGAGTTCCGAACAGGCTTCAGCTAACGGCTTTATGAACTACTGATTCTTAGGAACACTCAAGTTGATCTGATCCGTGCCGTTCCATCCATATCTCTAGTCCTCGAAAAACTGGCGTGAGATCGTTTACCATTTCTGTTTCTTCGTATTCTACTCGTGGAGGAATTTCGTCGTACTGTGTACGTTCAAGAAATCCAACTTCGACAAGTTCATCGAGTCGTCGAGAGAGTGTATTCGGCGAAAGTTCGAGCGAATCTTGGAGTTCGCCGAAACGGATCGACTGTTTGTCTGTAGTGACAATTTCATTGAGGATTGCTAAGGTATGTGCCTTCCCAAGAAGTGAGAAGAGCGTACTCTCATCAACCCCTTCACCCCGTTTTGACCCTTGACTTCCTTTGCCCTCGCTCATAGCACCACTACGAAATTCGTAGTAATAGCTGTTCCGAAGAAGAGTATCCTCAGTTGAGGATACTACAGGAGGAGCGAGCCACGTACTTCAGGTTTCAATTGAGACGAGTATGGATTGATAAGTTGATTCCCTCACTTCCACTCTCGGTAGTAGCAACCAGACTCCTAACTTGGTAGCTTTTCACGTCCCCACTCATAGGTTGGAACGGGAGACAATTGATGAAAATCGGAATGATTGGCGCAGGGAATGTCGGGAGTACAGCCGCTCAGAACTTCGTTGATGCAGGCCACGAGGTTATGATTAGCAATTCTCGGGGGCCAGAAACACTCACCGATCTCGTTGACGATCTGGGAAGCAACGCTCATGCGGGGACCGTCTCTGAAGCAGCCGATTTCGGCGAAGTCGTCATGGAGGCGATTCCGTTCAATGCATACAAATCCCTCCCTGCGGACACTCTCAGTGATAAGATCGTTATCAGTGCCTCAAATTATTATCCGGGACGTGACGGACTAACCGACGTAGGGAAGACACATACGGACCTCATTGCGGATCATCTCGAAGACTCAAGAGTCATCAAGGCATTCAATTCTATCTATTGGGAAAACCTCCGAGACGGGCAACGGCTTGAGGCCGATCCGGATGATCGTTTTGCGATATTTATCGCTGGGGATGATGATGAGGCGAAAAGTGTAGTTTCGAGTCTTATCGAGGATATTGGATTCACTCCTGTGGATACAGGTCTACTTACTGAGGGAGGCCGTCACATAGAACCAGGTTCGCCGATCTATACTGGCTCACTGACCGCGAGTGAGGCACGGACACGGTTAGCGGCACTCAAAGCAACTGTGGCTGCATATGAAAACGGCTATTACAGCCCCTCGCAGGAAGTCACAATCCAAGAACTAGCTAATGAATTAGACATGAGTGAAGAGTCTCTCTCAGAATATCTTCATCGGGGGACAGAACAACTCATCAGTCAATATCTTAAGTCATTCCCCTTTAGTTAAGACTCACAAGCTCTACGGTTGAAGTCTATGCCGTCATGGGATTCACCAGAGCCGAACTGGCCAATGAACTGAATATGAGTGAATGGTCAATCCCGTAATATCTTCGGCAAGGAACGGAGCAACTCATCAATCAATATCTTGATTGAGAACCTATTTCCAGCTACTAATAATCAGTTATTATCCAACTTTAACAACTATCGGACAGGTGGATGGCTACTCCGGTAACGCTTTCACTGTACTTACCGCGGAATGTTGAGCCACCGCTTGATTTCACCCTCCTAAGGATCTCCGCTAGCCGCGGTTATCACGATCCCACCATCTGTAACAGTTTCTCTGGAGCGTTCAGCCGCGTGGTTTCTGCAGATCCGTCCTTCCATGAGCGCGGCGCGCGCTCTACGCGCCGCAAGATTCCCCTGCCTCCTTAGGGGCACCTACGGAGGGATGCCTGCTAGTCGTGGTCGATACTCCGATACCTGAAACGCCGGATTTCGACGACGCGATTCGATCATCGATTCGGCGGCGGCCCGCGAAGGCCCGGGTTGGTCGTTCGATCCTGCATTCGTCGCATCCGCGCCCGAAGTTGGGGACTGCTCCCGGGGGCGGTAAACGAGGAGTCCGAGGTGTCTGATCCGGGAGCGTTCAGTGAGTCGATCGTCTCGAGAGACAGTGGAAACCGTCGTATGTCTTTGTTGATCGCGATTCCCGCATACGCACCGTCACCGATCGCGATCGCGGTCTGATTTTGGCCGTGGGTAACGTCTCCCACTGCGTACACTCCCTTGACGCTCGTCTCACGGCGCTCGTCGACGTCGATCGCCCCGTCGTCCGTCAGGTCACATTCGAGTGATTCGGCGAGCGCGGTATTGTACGTCATCCCGTACATCGCAAACCCGCCGAGGTAGTCGCGAGTCGTCCCGTCAGTAAAGGTGAGTCCGCCGAATCGGTCGTCGTCCGCGTCGGCGGTGTACGTTTCGACGACCTTCGGTTCGACGCGCTCGATTGGGTGAGCGCGTAGCTGTTCGTCGGTGTCGTCGTCCCACTGGGGGTCACGCCCGTCGAGCAGGAGGTCGACATCGTCGGTGAAGTTGAGCATCGTCATCGCGGCGTGTGCCGCATCGTCGTCGTGGCCGAGGACGTACACCGAGCCATCGCCGAGTGCGTACGCATCACAGTGCAGACAGTAGTACAACCCGCGACCGGTGAATTCTCGAAGCCCCGGTACATCGGGGCTGTGATCGCGAAACCCGGTCGCCAGCACGACTCGTTTCGATTCGACCGTCGCGTGGGCGGCCTCGAGGCGAAAGGGATAGTCGCCCTCGACCGTGTCGATGTTCTCGACGATGTCCAGGTAGATATCTCCGCCGTACGTCTCGACCTGCTCGAGCGCGTGGGAAGCCAGTTCTCGACCGGAGACGTCCGGCGAAATTCCCAACACGTTGTGTACGTGGTTGACCGTCGCGTGACGGCCCCCCTCGCCCTCGAATACGGCAGTTCGGTGGCCCAGACGCGTCGTATACAGCGCGGTGGTCAGGCCGGCGGGTCCGCCGCCGACGACGACGACCTCGTATCGCGGACAAGTGCTAGCTGACATTCGATCTCGTCCTATAACGGCGAGGGTGTTGATCGTATGCCGTGCATGTGCGGCTGTCCGGATCGCAGACATTTCCTAGCGGCAACGACGATCCACGATCGCAAACGAAGTGTTCGACGCAATTGACGAAGAACTCGGACGAGGACCCAGCCCTGTATGCGATGCTCTACTCGAGCAACGGCAGCAATTTTTCGAACACGCTGCCGGTGATGAGGATCTGCGAGACGTATCTAACCTCGATGCTGGCGAAAAAACGAGCACCTCGAGCTCGCCGGCTACGAGAACCTCATCATGCTGGCACGGAAACTCGATCTCCCGATGGACGTTCGCCACTCTCGACGATAACCTTGAGGAGGAACAGCAGACGAAAAAGCAACTCGAGGCGATGGCAGACGATTCAGCCGTCCGGAAGTCATTGCAAGACTAGCCGCATCGCCGTTGTTTGTAGCCCCTTTACTCGCTATCTGCCAGGGATTCGGATTCTGATTCGTCGGCAGCTAACTCCTCCGGTGATGTCGGCTCAACGCGCGGTTCCTCCCCGAGGGGCTCGAGACGGACGTTCGTCACCTTGTACGCCGGAATCTTCGTTTGCGGATCGAACTCCTCTTTCGTCAGTTTGTTGACCGCGCCGTGGACGAAGTGCATCGGGATGAACAGCACGTCCGGGCCGGACGTCTCCTCGAGGGTCGCCCGGACGACGATTTCGCCCTGCCGCGACTCGACGCGAACGTACTCGTCGTCGGCGATGCCGAGTCGTTCGGCCGCTTCCGGATGGACGGACACGAAGCTCTCGGGCACCTGTTTCATCGCCGCCACCGATCGACGAGTCATCGATCCCGTGTGCCAGTGATAGAGCACGCGGCCGGTAGAGAGCGTGAACGGGTACTCCTCGCTCGGGCCGGGGAAGTCTTCCTCGGGCAGTTCGGACGGGACGAATCGCGCCAGCCCATCGTCGAAGTGGAACTCGTTCTCGTAGAGATACGGCGTTCCGGGATGGTCCTCGTCCCAGCACGGCCACTGCAACCCGTTCTCTCTCGCCTCGAGGCGCTCGTGCGTGACGCCGCCGTAGATGGGGACGAGTTCGTTGATCTCGTCCATGATTTCGGCCGGCGACTCGTAGTTCCAATCGAATCCCATCCGGCCGGCCAGGGCCTGCAGGATGGCGGCGTCCGTCCGCGCCTCGCCGGGAGAATCGACGGCCGGTCTGACGAGCTGGATTCGGCGTTCGGTGTTCGTGACGGTGCCGTACTTTTCGGCCAGCGAAGCCGCCGGTAGCACGACGTCTGCGTGTTTCGCCGTCTCGGTCATGAACAGCTCCTGAACCACGAGGAAGTCGAGCGCCGCCAACGCTTCCTCGGCGTGATCGATGTCGGGTTCCGACAGCGCGGGATTCTCGCCGACGATGTACATTCCTCGAAGGTCGACGTTTTCGGGAGTGTATCCCTCGCCGGCGCCAGGATCGTCGGTACCGCGATCGCCCACGCCGGATTCGGGGTAATCCCCACCGTAGGCGTCGGTTCCCGTTCCGCCGGAAACCGTCTGTCCGACGGTTGGAACGGCGCTGAACATTTCGGTGATCCGCAGGCCGACCTGGTTCGGTGGACGGACTCCCCAGACCTCCTCGAACGCGTCCAACACGCGCTCGTCGGTGACGGACTGGTAGCCGGGGAGGTTGTTGGGGATCGGACCCATGTCTCCGCCGCCGCCCTGAACGTTGTTCTGGCCGCGAAACGGGGAGAACCCCGATCGCGGTTTCCCCAGATGGCCACAAAGCAGTCCCAGGTTGGCGATCGCGAGCGCATTCTGCGTACCGTGTGAGTGCTGAGTCAGTCCCATCGCCCACCCGTAGACGCAGGTGTCCGACTGTGCGATCGTCTCGGCCGCGTTCACGAGGTCATCCGGCGCGACGCCGGAGACGTCTTCGACCATCTCGAGCGTGTAGGGGTCGACGGTCTCCCGTAGTTCGTCGAAGTGTTTGGTGCGTTCCTCGACGAATTCCTCGTCGTAGAGATCCTCCTCGATGATGTGGCGAATCATCCCGTTGATCCAGGCGATGTCCGTGCCGGGTTTAGTCCGGGTGTACTGGTCCGCGTGATCGGCGATGGTCATCTGTCTCGGGTCGAAGACGAACAGATCCGCGCCGTCTCGAACGTTCTGTACGATCCGCGTCGCCAACACCGGGTGGCTCTCGGTCGTGTTCGAGCCGGTAATGAGATAGCAGTCAGTCTCGGCGATGTCCTCGTTGATACGGTTGGTCATCGCACCGTAGCCGACCGTCTGCTTTAACGCGGCGACGGTCGAGGAGTGACAGAGCCGCGTGCAGTTGTCGACGTGGGGCGTCTCGAGCACCTGTCGGGCGAATTTCTGGGCGAGGAAGTTCTCCTCGTTGGTCGCCTTCGACGAGGACGTCACCGCCAGCGAGTCCGCGCCGTACTCCTCGCGGATGTCGGTCAGGCGTTCGGCGATGCGCTCGAGCGCCTCGTCCCACGAGGCCTCGCGGAACTCGCCGTCCTTCCGGATCAGCGGCGTCGTCAGCCGCTCGTCGGAGCCGACGAAGTCGTATTCGAACTTTCCTTTCACGCACGTCGAGAAGTCGTTGGCCGGGGTTTGTTCCGGATCGGCCGGCCGGGTGCCGAGGATTTCGCCGTCCTTGCCGTAGAGGTTGAATCGACAGCCGACGCCGCAGTAGGTACAGGTCGTATCGGCCACCGTAATATTCCGCTTTCTGGCGCCGCTGACGACCTGCGCGCCGTCGAACAACTGACCGGTCGTCAGCGACTTCTCGGCGAGGTGTTCGGCGGCGTGTTCGACCGTAGAGAGCGCGTCGCTCGTCGCTCTCCCGGACAGCGCCGACGCGTTTCGCTTTGCTTTCTTCATGAACTCGGCGACGCCGGAGAGTCCGCGGTCGGTGGTCCGTGACTCGAGGCGGTCGTCATCTACATTCCCGCCCGCCGAATCCGGCACCTCGCGGTTTGGCACGTCGGCCGTGTCAGCCGTCTCGACGGGTTTTCCCTCTTGCACTTTTCCGATGGAGTTCTTCTGCGTGAATCCCGGAAGCGGGATCGTCGTCGCGTCGACCAGACCGTCCTCCACGAGCGCCCCGGTCGGGCAGACGGTGACGCAGTGTCCACAGGAGATACACGTCGACTCCTCCATCGTGTTCGCGTCGGGTTTCTGGAAGTCGATGTGCGCGTCGTTCCCGTTACCCGACATCCGGAGGACGCCAGCGACTTGCACGTCGTTACAGGCGTCGATGCACCGGCTGCAGAGGATGCACTTGTTGCGGTCGATCTGGATAACGTTCGTATCGTCGATGGGGTCGTACGCGTCTCGGTCGCTGAATACGCCGTACCGCGGCTTGTTCACGCCGTGTTCGATGGCAGCGTCCTGCAGTTCACACCGGCCGTTCTGGCCGCAGGTCGTACACCGAAGATTGTGATTGCCGAGGACGAGGTCGAGGTTGACATCGCGGGCTTCCGCCGCATCGGGCGCGTCCGTCGATATCGTGAGTCCGTCCGCGGCCGGGAAGCTACACGACGGAACGAGGCCGTGCTCGTCCGTTTCGACCATGCACGTTCGGCACGCGCCGTACGGGCCGACGTTATCGGACTGATCGGTTCCGCGGTCGTACGAACACAGCGCCGGCACGTCCGATTCCGTCTCGACCATCTCGAGCGCGTCGAGAAGCGTCGATCCGGGCGAGACCGCGACGGGGTGTCCGTCGACGGTCACCGTCGTCATATCGTCGCCTCGGACGCCGATGTCGGGATCGTTCGCCCTCCCCGTACGGAAGTCGTCCGCCAGCGGCGTACTCGGCTGCGGATCGTCGATCTCCGGCACGCCGGGCATCGCTTCGGCCGGACTGTGCTCGGTCGGTCCAGGGGGATCGTCCATACTCATGATCGGGACACCTCGCAAGCGCCGCTCGGACACCGACCGGCGGCGTGAGCTTTGAACTCGGTCTCGAACTCCTCGAGCGCCGTATCAACGCTTCGGCCGGCCGACCGGCCGACGTCACAGAGACTCGATGATTGCATGACGCGGGCGAGTTCGCGTATCATGTCGTCCTGGTAGGTCCCGTCGTAAACGTCTCGAAGGAGATGCAGAAGCTGCTTCGAGCCCTCGCGGCCGGGGAAGCACCGGCCACAGTTCTCCTCGCTGGCGAACCGCACGCGCTCGCCGGCCGCCGCCACAGCGCACCGACTCTGGTCGAACAGTTCGACGACGCCCTCGGTTCCGAGGTCGGCGTTGGACAGTGCCATCGCGCTCACGGGCTGGTCGATCGATCGGGTAAACCCCCCGAACTGACCGCCCACACACGCCATTTTGAACCGCCCCGCTCCCGCAAAGAGGTCGCGGGCGACACCGAGCGAACTGCCGGTCACAAGCTCCACGGTCGCCGGCGACTCGACGTCGCCGGTAACCGTGATCACTCGCGTCCCCGGATCGGCGTCCGCCGGGTCGAATTCGCCGGGCTCGAGTAGCGCCGCACGAACCTGCGCGAACGTCCGAGGCGTGGATACGACCGTCGGCCGACCGTACAGCCCGTGGCGAGCGGGGCCGGGCGGACGGAGCCGCGCTTCTAGCCGGTCGTTCCCCTCCAGGGCCTCGAGCGCCATGGTGTATTCGCCCGCGATGTACTCGTTCGGACCGGCGACGACCTGCGGGGCGGCCTCGTCGTCTACACCCTCGTCTGCACTGCCCTCGGCCTCGAGCGCAGCGACGGCGGTCGCCGCCCGGCGGGTTCGTCGCCGGATGAGGTCGTCATCCTCGTTGGTGTATACGACGACGTCGCTCGAACTCGCACCCACGATTTCGGCGACGGCCAGCGCCCCATCGAGTACTGTTGCCGGCGATCCGCCGAGTAGCGTCCGATCGGTCCGGTTACGGCTATCGCTCTCGTTCGCGTTCACTACTACTACCGGATCGTCCGTCGCCTCTCGGACGATCTCGAGGTCGTCGGCAAGCGGCGTGTCCTGGCTCGCGTCACCTCGCCCGCGCCCGAGAACACCGATGGTGGCGAGCTGTTCGAGCGCGGCGTTCGGATCTTCTCGCGCCACCGCCACAGCGCCCGAGTCCGCCGGTGCAGCGCGTTCTGGGTCAGTCCAGCCGCATCGACTGAGGATGCGGCGCGTTCCGACGGCGAGCGGACCGTCCGGCGGCAGTGGAAGCGCGTCGATGTCGGGGTCGTGCTCGACGACCCACGCGGGCTCGTCCTCCCCGATGGAGCCGGATTCAGCCCGCTCCACGAGCGAACGTACCCGCTCAGTGGACGGATGCGGATAGTACGCAGTCCGTCCATCACGTGTGACGAGAACGAGCGGCTCGAGCCCGTGTACCCCGGTGGTGCCGACCTCGAGCACGTTCGCCTCCGAAGCGGCAGCCTGAGCCGTCTGGAGAACCTTTCGCCCCCGTTCCAGCGGGTGCGGTTCGTCCGGTTCGGCTGTCCCCTGGGTATCTCGAGCGACACTCGGCGGGTCACCGTATCCGACCGTGACGCGGACAGTTGGCCGGCTTTCGTGCGAATCGGTAGCAGTATTCACATGGGGCGTCCACCGAGTACGCACGAAAAGGCTGGCCCTCAGTATGCCGGCTACGCGGCTCGCAACGTGCTACACCGGATCAGATCGGAACCGTGCCCGGTCGTTGTGAATCCGATCTGTGTCGGTCGTGCTCTGCGCGCTCTCGACGTCTCTGAAGGAACCACCGCGAGAGGGGCGCCGTCCGACGCCACGCCAGAAATGCGACGCCGAAAACTGCCGCGGACAGGACGAGCGCGACACCACGACTCGAGACGTTCGTCGACGCCGGGATCCGTTCGACCATAGTTGGCGTATGCCACGGTAGGTAGTAGAAGTTTCGGCGAACACCGAATACCGTCCGGTCGCTCGGCGAGACTGAGCGGCTTGTCAGCGCGAAAACCACCCCAGTGATCGACTCACCAACGATTTTCGTACAAGAGCACGGAAGATATCCTACGATCGTTTCGTATCTATCTCAAAGGGGAATTCATCCAAACTCTCCTCGTTGGACGTTGGAAGGAGATATTGTTTCCACTCTCGAGTATCGGGATCGCCGTAATCTCCGATGTCGGGATGCGGTGCGTCATCGTCGTAGTCCTCTAACCGATCTCTGATAACCGAACGAGCACGTCGGCCTTCTTTCGTGTCTCCGGTAACATCCTCGAGGATTCTCCGTGGCTGGACCGTTATTTCCAGTCCGTCTTGCGTATACCTGCTCTTTCGATTCGTATAGAACGGAGCGCGCCCGACGATGAACATGGATTCTCCAGCGAAGCAAAATTCCCACTCAGGATCATCCGGGTCCGCGGGAACGTCGCTGGGCCATGGCTCCGGATCCCGTTCGTTGAGGAACTCGAGAACTCTCCAGAACTGATCACGATATCTCTGCTCGCGCTGTTCCTCGGGCGGAGGCTTGAAAAATATCACCAGAGTCGTTCGTTCGGCTATCGACTGATACCGCTCGAGGTATTGTCGCAACCCCTCTCTCACTTTGAGGAGTGCGTCGCGGTCGCCAACGTCTCCCACGAAGAGGTATCGGGCGGTATGGTTACGTTCAGCGTTCACCGCGAAGTGACACGGATACCGAGTGCTCTCCATCGTCTCTTTGAACTCGAGATATCGCTTTTTCTTCCACGCGAGTAGCTCTCCCGTTTCTATCGCGTCTTGCAATTCGGATCGATCGAACAGTAGCCCCGTCTCCGTCATGGTTGGGATGTCATTGGGAAATCTCAGTCCTCGAAGTGCCGTCCCGCGAGGAGGTCGCTTTTCCCGTATTCCTCGCGCGTCTCGGTTCCGCTTATCTCTGCGACCTCATCGGGGACCGAGACGACCGAGTATCCGACGTTCCGCCCGATAGCGACGGTATCGACGTCCGGAATGATCATCGTCCGGACGTTCGGATAGTCCTCGTAGACGTCCTCGATTAGCTCTCGACGTTCCTGTGCAGTGAGTGGATTTTCCTCGCTGAGTTCGGTGTCGCGGATGGCGACGACGACGTCCTTTCCATTATCGGCGGCCGAATCGATGATCGTTCGGTGGCCATCGTGAAGCGGTTGCCACCGACCGATGAAAATGTGGCTCGGATCGAACTTGAGGTCCAGTTCCGCGTTAATCTTCTCGATGGTCTTTTCTTTCGAGTGTCTCGCCGTCCGAACTTCGAGTTCGATCTCCTCCGGCTCCTCGAACGGCGCATCAACACCGGTAAAGCCATCGATCTCTCCGCTGTGGGCTTGTTCGTACATTCCCTTCACGTCGCGTTCTTCGCACACTTCGACGGGCGCGTTGACGTATACGAACGAGACGTCCTCGAGTTTCTCGGCGATCAGTTCCCGCTGAGAACGGTACGGTGTGATGAACGACGCGACGACATCGAACCCCTGTTCGTTCAAGGCCTGTGCAACCCCGGCAGCTCGTCTGAGGTTCTCGGTTCGATCCTCCTTCGAAAACCCGAGATCGGAATTGAGGGTGTTCCGGAGATAATCGCCGTCCAGATGGACCGTATTCGGGCCGATCAACCCTTCGGCGAGCGTCGTCTTTCCGGAACACGGCAGTCCGAAGAGCCAGATGGTTTCTCCAGACATTAATCGATCCCCTCCGTACGCCGAGTGAATCTATTTGCCTCTCTCCAAATCCTACCTGCAGTGGTGATTTCGGAGATACACGTCTCGAGCAGTTTCGACGTCGCATTCAGCGTGTTGTTGAATATGGGAATTGTCGTGTCTATCATACTCGTGAGGTTCACCGCCGTCGATCTCGTCGATCGCCAATCGTCGATGCCAGGGCGCCGATCGACGTGAGTCGCTTCGCCGCTGTCCCTATCCAGTTCTTTTGCCGTTCTGCTCAGATCCATTCCCGTTCCTCCGTGTATTCCAGTTCCTCGAGTACCCCGGTATACGTCTCGTCGGCTCGCTCAAGCGCACTCATGACGAGGTCCTCCCTGTCTCGCCAGCGAGCGCGTCGCGGTTCTTTCGTCGTCATCACCTTATTTGGGCTTTCGACGTTCTCGGAAAGCAGCGCCGACTCACCGAGGTCCGCGAATTCGACGATCTCCGTGATCGTGGACTCGGTATCGGTGAGAACGTCCTCGAACCTGACTCGAAGAACGTCCTCGAACGCGTCGCGACCGTCGAGAATATGGCGATGGGCCTGGGTCCACTGCATCAGACAGATGTCGATGAGGTTTCCTTCGCGAACCCACCCCGGCGGGAGATCGTAGCACCACAGCGAGCCATCGTATCCGTCGATGTCGAGATCGCCTACATCGTACGTCTGGAACCCCCTGTGCAACTGCCACCCGTCGTAGAGGCCGTTGATCGACGCCGCTGGGTTTCGTGTGAGGTGGACGACTTTGCTATCGGTCTCGGGAAATAGCTGCTCGCGGATCCACGGCAGTCGGTACGCGTCGCCGCTTGCTTTCAGGATGAGCGTCCGCTCGAAATCGTCGACCGTGAGACCGCGCTTGTGCCTGTGCGAGGAGACGAACGGCCGGTCCTCGATAGTTTCGGTTTCGAACGGGCTGTCTGCGTCTCGCTCTGCATACTCATCGTACTGCAATGGCGCGATTCCGAACCCCTCGAGTATCTTCTTCAGCGAGACCCCCTCGAGCAACTGTTCGCGTATCCGCTCGTATGGAAGCTCTCGATTCGGAAATTGCAACGGAAGCCGGACGAGCGTGTTGTCTACACGATGCGCTCGGTCGCCGGAGCGTTCGGTTGCACCGACTTCGGCGAGAAGATCCGTCAGGAGTTTTTCCCTATCGAACGATTCGAAGTCGGGCGGAACGACATCGGAATCGAACGCCGGGTAACAGATCCCGTTCAGCGTGTACCATCGGTCGTGTTCGCCATCGAGGCTACAGGTTCGTTCATGGTGTCGAAGGATATCGAAAAGGAGGCTACTCCCCCCTCTCGGAGCCGACGTGATAAACAGCACACTATCGAAGTCATCAACCCGATACTCCGAGAGAATCGATCGTTTCGCCTCCGAAATCACCTCGTTTTGTATCCGTTCGTAGTTCTGTGTGGCCTGCTCTCGGTGATCGATCGGCGGATCTTCGAGACTCACCAGCCACCACCTTCCAGTGAGTCCGCCGAATTTCGCCGTTGTTGAAACCGATAGATCGATTCCATCGAACGTAGTCGCGCTGTCATAATTTGGTTGTTCGTCAACCAGTACCCCGGCAGCGGCTACCGGTTCCCTGTCGTGGGCTCGAGTGCTGCCAGACGAGATCGACGAGTAGGTGTACACTTACCTCGGATCGATAAATGAACGGTGCCTTCATGTGCGGGGAACACTGATTCCAACGAAGTAGCGAATTATCGCTTGGATCACTGTAACGATGATGAGGATCGCTAAAGACTAAGTAATAACAATATTCTGATATAATAGACCTTATTATTAGTGAAAGGGTTA
Organism: Halostagnicola larsenii XH-48; assembly: GCF_000517625.1. Classification (GTDB taxonomy): domain Archaea; phylum Halobacteriota; class Halobacteria; order Halobacteriales; family Natrialbaceae; genus Halostagnicola; species Halostagnicola larsenii. Next base: position 47,274 of record NZ_CP007057.1, read on the forward strand.
GTCAAAATTCGGGTCAAATATATCCTCTATTGAGCAGTCGAAATACCTTGCAAGTTTGAATGCTAACTTCAGTGAAGGGTCATACTTTGATTTTTCTATTGCATAGATTGTCTGACGGCTTACATCAACCGCATTTGCGAGTTCTTGCTGCGTTATTTCTTCCTCCGCACGTTTAACGCGAAGATTATTATCCATATTTCACCTACAGGCGCTGATAGACCTCAGTTCCACCTAATACCACAAATATCGTCCCTACAGCAGCTAATGCGAGATAATCTACCTCTGCTGGTGTAACGTCATTTGTCACTGCATGTCCAACATACATTGCAAGTATCGAGATGAGGAGTACAACTCCGGTGACAGCTAATGCAAGGTCAATATTCTGAACATCACGTTCATCAACCACACCAGATTCGCCATACCGTGACTGTACAATATAGCCGAAATTGGCAAAGAGTAAGATTACAGCAGGTGTTACAGCCAAATCTGCAATTGTTGGATTTGCAAATGGTTCTCCAAGTAGTAGGCCAGCAATCGGATAGAGGAGTGCTGTAACTAGAAACAAAAGCAGATTATATTTTCTTGGCATCAGGGCTACCATTATTCATCACCACCCTTTGATGTGAATTCTTCAGTAATGATATATGGCAGATTAACGCTCCAACTGATGAGTGCACAGACGATCATCGTTACCACTGCCCCAATGAAGAGCCAGAAAGAATTACCATCCATAATAAATTCTGGGGCAACAAATCCCGCAGCGATAATTACGCCACTAATTGCTGCTACTATCATCACGAAAAGAGCGCCGTATGCTTTTCGAGGGTTCTCAACCATACAGTACTATTTTGGCTGCTTACCTATAAATGTTAAGTCTTCTTTGCAATATGGGTGGTTACCTTAACACGTCCCACAAGGACGCTGACACAATCAGTAGTTAGTAGCATGCTCCTGCATTCGAATCTTACTGACTGTCTGGTCTTAGTACAGAACCGTTAGTGACCAATGCGAATATGAGGCGAACAGAAAATTCAGTCCGAATGGCACGAGATCAGCGCCGTGTGAATCGTTCTATGACGCCCTGAAGTAGTCTTCAACTCCAGTTAATTCACATTTCACCGTCGAAGAGATACGCGAGTTGCACCGACAGTGGTGAGAGACCTAATCGCAGAGGCCCGACGTGAGGGCGAACTCATCGGCAAGATGACGGTCGCTATCGACGAGACGAAGGGCCACCCGTGGACGGGGGAGATCGAGCGCGACTAGGACGGCAACAACATCGAATCGTGGCGTCTCGGCTACGCGAACGACAACGATACGCGGACGCAGTATTACTACAAGTGGGCGGCGATTCAGGTCGTTGGTTTCGACATCCCCATCGTCCTTGATGCGCTCCCGGTGAAACGCGGCATGACGAAAGGCGAGATCGTGGACGAACTACTCTCGTCCGCGACCGATCTCCTCGATGACGTTGAACTTGTGTTGATGGACGGCGGCTTCGATTCCGAGGCCGCGAAAAACAGCGCAGAATCCAACGACCCTCTGTACGTCAACCGGAAGAGCCGGGACAAGGACGATAAGCGGCGAATGCGAAAGATGTGGTCAGACTATGACGAGGAACTCGAAGCCGTCCGAATCGTCGAGCAGGAAGATTACGCCGGGATGCCGAACCGGAAGATCGTCTACGTCCCGAAGATGATCACCAACGACGAAGACGAAGAAGGGGACGAAGACGATGGGATGCGACAAGGCCTGATCGAGGACTTCACAGAGACCGTTGAACCCGATGATGACAGCGAAGACTTCCCCGACAAATCGCCGTTCGACTCGCTCATCGAAGAGATGCGGGCGGAAGAGCAGGACAAGAAGGAAGTCCAAGACGAAGATGACGAGTTCTATCCGTCGGAGATGTACGTTGCGTTCGAAACGAACCACCCGCGGGCAGCTAAGCGTCCGGGTCGTGGTGAGGATGATTACTCAGAACGCGAGCAACAGCAGGCAGCGGCCCGGATCGTCCGTAAGTATGGTTTTCGATGGGGGATAGAGAACGGATTCAAGAAGCGTGGTCACTTCCTTCCTTGAACCGCGAGTCCGAACCACGTCCTGCGATTCTTCGGATTCATTTTTGCGGCGACTCTCTACAACGCCTGGCGACCCTTTGGACATCCTCGTTCAGCTCTCCATTGAGGACAATCCGACGTATACGCCACTCGTCACAGCGTCCCGATTCATGGCGGTGATGGAAGGACAGTTCGGCCTATCGAAACCGCCGCCGAAGGCTTGATTCCTCCTGCGTTAGATCTTTCCTCAGCGTCTGCTGTATCCTGAACGCTGTTTCGTAGCCGATTCTTCTCTGTTTGATGGTAGTACTCGATCACTGGTAGGTGTGAGTTTTCTGTTTCTGAATTCCAACCGACGAAATAATCGACTGAACAACCGACATCTACCCTACTTCATTGGAATCACGGAACAACGGGATTTAGCAGTTCACAGGCTCTCGAGGTGGATTCTTGAATCCCTTCCTCGCCAATTTGATGTGATGACCGCTGCCTGAAACCAGCCTCAGCCTTCGTCCTCTGTGATTTGAGTAGAGAACACGACGGATAACGCGGGACTCGCCGAGTTCATTAAGAAGGAGTGACCCGTATGCGGACTACGGGGATAATAGGATGTCAAAGCCAAAGGATGTCGATTCATACATTGCCAATGCAGACAAAGAAGCCCGTCCGACGCTCGAAGAACTCCGCGAAATAATCAACTCGACTGTTCCAGAAGCGGAGGAAGGTATAAAATACGACGTGCCGTTCTATGTGTTTAACGGCACTCACGTTGGGTTTACCGCGTTTAAGAACCACGCTACCTTTGGAATCGGTGCAGACGCGCTTCGGAGTGAAGACCGCGAAATGCTCGAAGAAAAAGGGTACAAAACAGGAAAAGAGACCATACAAATCCAGTACGACCAGGCGGTGCCGACCACAGAGATAACGCAGCTTCTGGAACCGAAAGTAGAAGAAGCCAGAAAAGCGCAGTAAGAGGCGTCGGCGTTCGAAGACCAGGGTATTCGCAACTCGTCACGTTGGCGGACGGAGTAATACTCTGATCCGAATACGGATCAGTGATCCATGGTGGATAGGTTCACCGTTTTACAAGCGTAGCAGAAAGCCTAGAGGGCGATCCACTCGGAGTCACGTCCTTCCGTGGTCGCTCGCGACCCTCAACAGTGGTGCAGACGTAGAACTTGATCTGACCTTGCTCGTCGACGAACGTACCAAGGACGTGACAACACAACCGATCAGTTATATCCTCTTCTGAGCAGATGTTGGGGCCGTCAACGGCGATACCGGAGACACACAAACCTATTGGATCGTAGGTTGTGGGTGTCCCCAAGGGGACATTCGCTAAAAATTACAACGCCCCGACCGCTTCCGCACGCAGATCTCGAGTTGATCCACTCGAAACATAGCCCGTCCATCGTTTCTGAATATCAACTAATATATATGACTTGGAAAGACTATTGCCAATATGGGAATTCTTGAAGATAAAAATATAATCCAGAACCCCAATCCGTACGTTCTGTTGGTCATTCTGTCAATATTTATGCTATTCACATATACTGTTGCAGATTGGTTGTTTGAATCCCAAAGTGTTGTGATAGATTTTGTGAATATGATCACAACTGCCTTACTTTCGCTATTACTAGTCATTGTTTATATTCACTTGGGAAAAATCCAATCTGATCAAGCGGAGGAAATGGCTGTTCAATCAGATTTACAGGTGAAACTGGCGAACATGCAACAAGACCAATCTGAGCTAATGGAAAAGCAAATTCAGATTGCTAATGCACCGCACGTACTTGTTGAGGGATCTGCAGTCAGGGACATTTCACTACAAGTTGAACTTTCAAACCCCGGAAATGGTATTGCTAATAATCTTCGAGTTAAACCATATGTGATTACTGATCTTGAACCGTTCACCATTAAGTCAAGAGAGAGCGCATTAAGAAGAAGTCCTACTGCAGATACCTCGGGAATGGGGAATTATCTAGAGCCGACTACAGACCGAGTACCTTTCTACAGAAACGTGTCTATTGGGATGGAGTACAAAAAATGGGAGACATGGGGTTGGAGAAATGTTGCGGAAAATCTACTGGATTACGGATATTCCGAATTCAAAATAGGGTTCGAACTACATTATGACTCTGTGACTGATGGGTTGAACGTCAATAAAGGACCCATCGATATTGGACCATTCAGAATACTTATATTCAGGATTGATGGCACACTACATACACGCTGGGCATAGACTTAGCTTAAGTGTGTACATATTCATAGCTAACCGTTGATCTCGATCCCGACGACTGCGGCCTCGAGGCGAGCCCGGCGTTCGTTCAGCACATGGCAGAGCTGCGAACCTGATGGCCGGCTTATCAAAGATGGGATTAAGACGAATTTGGCAATCACAGATATATTCTATGCATGAAAGGCATAGGTATGGAGGATAGTGACGCTCCGGGCAATTCAACATCAGTCGGTTTACAGCAACTTGCTAAGTTAGCGGATAATAGCAACGAACAATCGATCGAGTTTTGGGATTCAACACTTGAAAATTCAAGGTTATCTTTCCAAAATAGCATTGAATCTGTACGATCAACTCGAAAGAGATGTGTCGAATTAATAAAATTAGATGTACTATTAGCGTCATTTTATGTTGCACTATTCCAGTTAGGAATGCCCGGTACTCTTGAAACGTATGAGCGTTTATTCCTTGTAACTCCATTTATAACTCTCATAGTATCCTTAATTTTCTTCATTCATGGAATTATAATACTGAGCCAACATACTATAGGTATTAGTAGCGGAAACATCCATGAAGCATTATTGAAGGAATACGATCACTCTGAACATTGTGAAAAATTAGCTATTTTCTATGCTATATGGGCCGATAAAAATATTGAATTAGTTAGGAGCTCAACACGATATATCCTATTCGGTATAGGTTGTATTTTCGCTTCGATTGGTAATGTCGGCTCCATGTTTCTATTTTACTAACATTTGCGTCTCTCCATGGGGTTGCACGTCGGCAAATCCGGTTTCCCGAATATGCACACGAGATTGAGAACACTGTGTGCATAACTGGAACCTGCTGTAGAGATCCCTATAGTGTTAGTACATCCAATCTTTCACATAGAATGCTGGTGAGATCATCACAAGACAGTACGAGATATAGAGTCTGTGTTCACCAACAGGGTAATTGCCTCCTGAGTACGTACCTCAAACAGAGATCTTATTCGGAATCTTCGGCAGACTCGAGTTCACCCGCATCAAGTTCCTCATCAAGAAATGCCGCTCCTTCTTTCGTAATCCTGTAAAGCCCCTGAGCGACACGCTCAACGAGCCCATAGTTGGCCATTTTCGAGAGGCGGTTGCTTGCGTAGTTGGCGACGGTTACATCCAGTTGCTCGAGCGCACTGGGAGTCATATTCCCCTCGTCCCGCATGGTCTCGAGTATTTTTTCGTCGACTGGACGCATCCACTCAGCTCGCTGTCTGACCACGCTCCTTGGTGGCACTGTGGAACTCATAGTAGTATCGATGAGTGGTCATAGAGGACATATTCATATAAAAATACAACCATTGTCTACACTTTCACTGTGAATTTCACAGTAAATTATTAGTAGACCACGTGATAACAGGAGTAATGACCTGCCCTTTCGGGCCGGAAAGGTCCGACGTGATACCAGCACGTCGGGGCGGGTCTTCCCTCTACGGGAATTGAACGACCCATGCGAGAAGATAGCCTCCGAGCCCATAACTGTAGGGCTCACGAGTCAGGCGTATCGGCTGCTCACCACAATCAGCGCGACACCCCAGACGAGCCGCAGAAAACGCACCTGCGTCACACCGCAGGTGCACGGACGAGAGATCTTACACCCCCTACTCGCCCGTTTACACAGTTTTTCGCAGAGAGACCTAAAGCCCGCGCTACCGACCACGACGAGTTCATCGTCGCCAGCGAGGATGCGGTCATCCTCGAGCCGACGGGTGACCGCTGATGGACCGCGATCACCCCCACCAGCGGCCCTCGAAATACGTCGTCCCCACGGGACACGGCTACCTCGGGACCTACACCGTCAGCACTGACCGGACGGTGACGATTTCCACGGCCGCCCTCGGCGACCGCGACTGGCCGACCGACACCGCCCACGCCATCGACCACGACGACGGCGTCGCGCTCGTCCCCCGCACCGACACTACCGACCCGCTCGCCGAGTACACCCTCTGCAGGCGCTTTACCGGGGCCCGAATCGCAGTCGGCAACGCCGTCATCGACGCACTCGAGCTATCGCGCGGCGACGACGTTCGCGTCTACGACCTCGAAAGCACCGACGCTCGAGACGGGCTGTTGCTCGTCGACGCCGACGACGATCCGCGGCTCGCCACCGACGATGCGGGCTAGCTGCCCGTTCGGGCCCGACTCCCCCGCGGCGTCCTAGCCGCCCCACGCACCTGCCGTCCGGTAGCGCTCGCCAACCAGTTCACCCACGATCCCCCACAGCGATGTCTCCATCCACCAGCAATTCGACGACCGAACAGCTCCCAGACCACCGCAGCGAGAGTTTTGAAGCCCTCGAGAATCGACTCGACGCGCTCGAGTCCGAACTCGAGCGCAAAGACGCCCGGCTTGCTGAGCTCGAACGAGAGTGCGATCGCCTCGACAACCGGACGGTCACCCTCGAGGAACGTGTTGCGGATCTCGAGTCCGAAACCACCCGCCTCGAGAACATGGCCGAGGCCGCGCTCAAGAAAGCCAGCGCGAACAAAACGCGCGTGTCCGAACTCCAGTCTCGCGAACTCGAGAAAGGCGCACACCTACTCGCAGAAACTGTCGACGCCCATGTTGTCGACGTGGCCGATGGCCGACTCGAACGACTGACGAAAGACGACGGGAACGCGTACTACCGCGTGCCCGAGAGTGCAGACCCGCTCGAGCGCGGCGGGACCGTCTCGCTCGCTTACGGCGACCTCCTGCCGATCCAGCAGCTTGCGCGGATGGACGAGGAAATGCGCCGCTCGGCCGCGAACGCGCTTCCGACGCGGTTGGCGGCGAAGTTGTGGCAAGCGCGTACCGACGACGGCGTCGGCGACGACCCCTGGAAGTCCGGCTGCAAAAATATCGCCGAGTACGTCAAAGCGAGCGACCTGAAACACTGGATCCGGCGGCAGGAAACCGGCATCAGCGAGACGTACGCGAAGAAGCTGGTCTCGAGGGTGATCGATGCCGCGCTGGACCTCTCGAAGAACCGGCTGGCCGTTCGCAAACGAACGGAACGAAAGAACGGCCTCGAGTACACCGAACGCCGCCTCGTGGTGCCCGCCGATGCTGCGATTCCCGGCGAAGGCGGTTCGCCTGCCGACGAGGAGCGGGAACCGAAGACAGGTGGTGTCCACGGGTAAGTTAGTCCATCGCGATAGCTCCCCCCTCAAGAGCCCGCCCGCGCTCGAGGACTGCCCGAGTCACGACCCGACTGCGGCCGGTCGCACGGGTTCGGTAGCCGCGGGTCTCTTCGCTCGAGCGGTCGTCGGCGGGTACGGCGAGACGGGGGCGGCAGGCGAATCCGGAGACGACGGTTGTCTCCGGAGCCCAGATGTCCGCAGTGTACCTTCTCACCCAGCAGCTATCTGCAACGGTTTCACCCAGCGGCTCTCTGCGACGGTTTCGCTCACCGTCCTCTGAGAAGAGTCCGTTATAATCAGCAGGCGGGGAGGACAAGCGACTCGAGCGAGACTGATCTGCACACGGCCGCGGTAACAGTCTGATGGGGAGCCCACGCCGACTCCTGCACAGTCGGCGTGACGCTCAGATCCCGTGCATCGGATCGGGCGTCCGGCGACGCTTGCGGTGTTTCTTTCTCAACGGCGGTTTGGAAACCTCGCCGTCGAGGATGGCGACGACGTCGCGGTAGTCGACGACGCCGTCGTCGTCGACGTCGAGCGCGGCGGTCACGTCGTCGGTGACGGGACCGACGTGCTGGAGCGCCATGTAGGCGTCGCGGGTGCCCCGCGGGTCCCTTTTAGTCACGGTCCGCTCCCAGGCCTCGCGTTGTCTCTTGGAGACCTCGCCGAGTCGGCCGAACAGCAACAGGGCGGTGACCGTCGCCGAGAGGTCGACGTGGTGGAACCAGCCGTCGAACGGATCGACGTCCGGCCCGGCGGCCATGACGGTCTGGGCCGGGCCGGTGTGGACGTTCGACGCCCACGCGACGCCGAGGTGCTGAGAGACGACGGCACCAAGTTCGTTCGAGAGCGCGTACGCGCCCGACTCCTCGGTCGCCTCCTCGATCCGCTCGACATCGTCGTCGGTCAGGTCGACGTCGACGTGAGTTTCGACCGCCTCGCGAATGTCCGCGCCGTCTTCGATCGCGGCGGCGATCGCGGCGTTGCTCGCCTCCGCGTTCGCGATCGCGTCGGTCTCGATCGGCGAGCCGTAGCCGTCGCCGGTCGCCATCCCGCCCGTCTCGTGGTCGGAGGCGACGACCACGAGCGTATCGTCGCGGTCCTCGACGTACTCGAGCGCCCAGTCGACGACCTCGTCGAACTCCTTCGTCTCGGCGACGGCCGATTGCGCGTCGTTGCCGTGTTCGGCGTGGTCGATACGACCGCCTTCGACCATCAGGAAGAATCCGTCGTCGCCCCGTTCCAGGTGGTCCACCGCCGCGGCGGTCATCTCGGGCAGGGCCGGGATCGAGTCGTCCCGATCGAGCGTGTAGGTGACGTGACTGTCGTCGAACAGGCCGAGGAGCTTCTCGCCGCTCGCCGAGCCGAGGTCGTCTGCGTCGTAGAGGAGTTCGTACCCCTCGCTTTCGGCGCGATCGAGAGTTTCGTCGTCGAACTCTTGACGGCCGCCGCCAAACAGAACGTCGACGTCGGACTCGACGAGTTGCGCGGCGATCTCCGCTTCCATGCCGCGGTCAGGGACGTGTGAGGCGTACACCGCGGGCGTCGCGTGCGTGATCCGCGTCGTCGATACGAGCCCCGTCGACTTTCCTATCGACTGGGCGATCTCGAGCTGTGTCGCCAGCGGTGTCACGTCGTCCTCGCCCGCATCTGCGTCGCCGTGGACCGATATTTGCCCGTTGTACGCCTTTTGTCCGGTGGCGAGGGCCGTCCCCGCCGCCGCCGAGTCAGTTACCTCACCGCTCAGGGAGTTCGTCCGGGTGTATCCGACGCCGGTCATCGACTGCAACGCGAGGTCGCCGTGGACCACCGAGGTCACTTCGATCGGATCGAAACCCATGCCATCACCGATCAATACGATGACGTTCTCGATCCCATCGTCGCCGTTTGGATGGCGTCCCCGTCCCCTCGATTTCCCGTTGCCGTTCGTCCGTGCGCTCGCGGTTCCGGTCGCGAGCAGTCCCGTTGCGCCGAGCGCCGTGATGAATTTTCGTCGTTGCATAGCGCAGGTATCACTGTACGGTTCAATAATTAAAAATCCTTATAATAGTTGTATATTGGTGACAGCAATTTCCAGTAAGCATACGTGCTGCGTCTGACGCTGCCCCATCGGGCGTGAGTGATAAAAATAGATTAATTGATAGCTTGTCGGGATGAGCGACGGCTGTTCGTCGATTAGCGATGGGTCGCCTCGTTATCTGCATAGAAAAATCGATATATCACAGGAACTTGTATATTGGGAAGAATAACATCTAACTAATCAGTCAACATTGGGTTTCACGTCTCGAAGCCACTGATGGATTTTCGGGCGTTCTCGAGGGCAGCCGGAGCGGTATCTTCCGCGTCGGCGACTTCCTCGAGAACGCGCAGGCTCGGCTTTGAAAGCGTGGACTCGGTGTCAGCCATGAATTAGACGAGCAGTTGGATGTCGGATTCGGCCATGTGTTGTAAGGCGGTGGCCGCGCCGACGCCCGTGGTAACGCCGTCGTAAAAGTCGTCCTCGTTGTAATCCATCAGGTCGATCGTCATCTGACACGCCTGCAGGTCGACGCCGCTCTCGAGCGAGAGGTCGATCAGCTCTTCGATGGTGGCGGTGCCGTTGTCGTCGATCTTCTTTTGCATCATCTTCGTGGCCATCGTGTCCATGCCTGGGAGGGCAGCGACGGCGTTCGGGACCGGCATGTTCGGGTTGCCGACGGCGCTCAGCTTGAGGTCCTTCGACTTCTCCTCGTGGAGGATGTCGAGTCCCCAGAACGTGTGGAAGACCACGACCTCCCAGCCGAAGGCGGCCGCGGTGCTCGCGAGGATCAACGGCGGATACGCCATGTCGAAGGTCCCTTGCGTCGCGACGATGGTCATCTTCTTCCGATCGTCGCCAGCGTCCACCGCTGCGATCGACGCTTCCAGTTCGTCGACGCGCTCGCGCAGCGCCTGTAACTCGGCGGCGTCGGTCTCGACGTTGCCGTCGTCGACGGGAGCCGTTTGGTTGTCTGTGCTCATTATTCCGTTTTCTTCACGTAGTGGGTGTACAGATCGCCGGCCTCGACCTGCTCGAGGAGTTCGACGCCGTCGGTGCCGTCGGCCCACCCCTGAATGTCGCTCATACTGCCCGAGTCCGTCGCGACGACTTCGAGCACGTTCCCGGCCTCGAGGTCGTCGATCGCTTGCTTGGTCTTCACGATGGGCATCGGGCAGGACTGTCCTTTCACGTCCAGCGTTTCCGTGGCTTGATATTCAGAACTCATGATTAGATTTTGTGCTCCATATTGGAGCTACCACACAATATTGTTCACTCCCATAAAAGCTCACCGGTTATTGTACAATACACAAACAATTACTCTCCAGCTGAGGAGAAATAGTTGGTATTCGCCGTTTAGAATCTCTTTAGGGGGGATATAGACTCTATTTCTCTATATCTATATTGCGCGTAATAGGAAATACTACACAAACCCTTAAGAGGCCGTAGCCGATACTGGGAACTGTACAATATGGGCGACATGGATCTTCCAATGCCGGACGTCGAAGTCGAATTGGTCAGTCCTGACGGGCTGAAAGAGCGGATCGACGCGGGCGAAGCGGTCACGCTCCTCGACACCCGCATGGAGTCAGAGTACGACGAGTGGCGACTCGACGGCGAGACCGTCGAGTCGATCAACGTTCCGTACTTCAAGTTTCTGGACGACGAGATCGACGACGACATTCTTGCGCAGATTCCCGACGACCGCGAAATAACGGTCCTCTGTGCGAAGGGGGGCTCGAGCGAGTACGTTGCTGGGACGCTGAAAGGACGCGGCTACGACGTTACTCACCTCGAGGACGGGATGAACGGATGGGCGCGCATCTACGAGCGCGTCGAAGTCGAGCGTTACGACGGCTCTGGGATGCTCTACCAGTATCAGCGTGCCTCGAGCGGCTGTCTGGGCTACCTCCTCGTCGACGGAGACGAGGCGGCCGTGATCGATCCGCTTCGTGCGTTCACCGATCGATATCTCGAGGATGCCACGGAACTGGGCGTTAACCTGAAATACGCGATCGACACGCACATCCACGCGGATCACATCTCGGGCATCCGCGAACTCACAGACGTGGGCGTCGAAGGCGTCATCCCCGAGGCGGCGGTCGACCGTGGCGTCACCTACGCCGACGAGATGACGTTGGCTAAAGACGGCGACGAGTTCCCGGTCGGCGACGCGATGATTGAGCCGATCTACACGCCCGGTCACACCTCCGGGATGACCTCCTATTTGATCGACGACTCGCTGCTCGCGACCGGCGACGGCCTGTTCGTCGAGAGCGTTGCCCGTCCCGACTTGGAGGAGGGTGACGAGGGCGCGGAAGACGCTGCCCGTCAGCTCTACGAGTCGCTGCAAGAGCGCGTGCTACCCCTGGCCGACGACACCCTCGTCGGCGGCGCGCACTTCAGCGATTCCGCCGAGTCCGCCGCCGACGGCACCTACACGGCACCGATCGGCCAGCTCGAGGCCGAGATGGACGTCCTGACGATGGACGAAGGCGAGTTCGTCGAGCTGATCCTCTCGGACATGCCGCCCAGGCCGGCCAACTACGAGGACATCATCTCCACTAATCTCGGACAGCAGGAGATCGACGACGAGGAGGCGTTCGAGCTCGAGCTCGGTCCGAACAACTGCGCGGCCAGCCAGGAATCGCTGGCGGGTGACTGATCGTCGTGATCGATATCGCAATGCTCGCCGAACTTGCCACCCCAGGTCAGGTAGTGCCCGCCGAGCCGTTTCCCAATGGGATCTCCCGATACGCTATCGGCGGACTGCTGGTCGGCCTCGGCGCAGTGGTCATCTACCTGGGGACGGGAATCGCCGCGGGCGCGAGCACGTTCCTCGAGTCGACGCTGTCGTACGTCTCGGGCCAGTCGCGGTTCAAGCGGTACCGCGCCTCTCGAGATTGGCGCATCGTCTTCACGCTGGGGATCGTCCTCGGAGCGGGGGTATACGCCGTCCTCTGGCAGGGCGGGACGTGGACGACCGACGTCCAGCCCTGGCGGCTGCTGATCGGCGGCGTCCTCGTCGGAATCGGGACGCGCGTCGGGAAGGGCTGTACGTCGGGTCACGGCGTCTGCGGCGTCGGTTCGGCCTCGAAGACGTCGATCGTCGGCGTGATCACGTTCCTGTCGGTCGCGATCGTGACCGCTCAGATCGTTCAGGCGATGGGGGTGAGTCCGTAACGTGAGTTGCGAGACGCTCGCGTCTCGAGCCGGCGAACGGGGAGGTGACGGCCCGTGAGCAGCAGTCGCCATCCGCTGTTCATGCCGCTGATCCTCCTCGGCGGTTTGATCTTCGGCTTCGGTCTCGCCTACAGTCACATGGCCCGGCCGGAGGTCGTGCTGGACTTCCTCCAATTCGACGACTTCGGCCTGCTGTTCGTCATGTTCGGTGCCGCGATCGTCACCGGGATCGGGTTCGCCGTGATGCCCCGAATACTCGATAGCGCACCGCTGACGGGCGATGTGTACGAACGCCGGCTGAAGTCGTTCGACCGAAACGTCCTGATCGGCGGCGGGATCTTCGGCGTCGGCTGGGGGGTGTCAGGGATCTGTCCCGGCGCGGCCTACGCCAGCCTCGGGATCGGGAACGTCACCATCCTGTGGGCGCTCGTCGGCATGTTCGCCGGCGCCTACCTGCAGGGAGTCTGGCGCAGCAAGCACACCGCGGCCGACTTCGGTCCGGCGAGCGCCGACTAACACCGTTCGAATTTCGTGTTTCGAGAACTGAAACGGAGGATTTTCGTACACTGATGGAACCCACAACGATACTCCTGTTCGCAGCGGCCGCGGTCGCGAGCCTGTTCATGGCGTGGGTCATCGGCGGCGGCTCGAGCGGCGCGACCCCGTTCGCACCGGCCGTCGGCGCGAACGCGATTCCGACGATGCGCGCGGCGTTTCTCGTCGGCATCCTCGGTTTCGCTGGCGCGGTGACACAAGGTGGAAGCGTCTCCGAAGCCGTCGGCAGCGGCCTCGTCGAGGGAATCACCCTCCCAGTCGTGGGCGTCATCGTCGTCTTACTGATCGGCGCCGGACTGATGGCGATCGGCATCTCCACCGGGTATCCGATCGCGACCGCGTTCACCGTCACCGGATCCGTCATCGGCGTCGGCTTCGCGCTCGGCGGCGACCCGGCGTGGGGAAAGTACGCCGAAATCCTCGCGGTGTGGGTGCTCACGCCGTTCGTCGGCGGTGGCATCGCATACGGGCTCGCCAGCGTCCTTCCGCGATCCGACGTTCCCGAAGACATCAGTGTCCCGATCCTCGCCGGTATCGTCGGTATCGTCGTCGCGAATCTCGAGTTTGCGTTCCTCGCGTCGGTCGGCGGGACGCTCGCCGCCGGCGGCGCCACCGCGATTCCGTTCGACGGTGGCGCTGCCACAGCCGCTATCTCGCTGGGTTTCGGAGCCGTCGCTGCGGCCGTCGTGCGCTGGGATGTCGGTCGCGACGAGGCCGGCGGTCTGCGCCGGTTCCTGCTCTCGCTCGGCGCGCTCGTGGCGTTCTCGGCGGGCGCGAGTCAGGTCGGACTCGCCGTCGGGCCGCTGTTCCCGCTGCTCGAGGAAGTGCCCTCGATATCGCCGCTGGCGGTGTTGCTCGGCGGCGGGGTCGGAATCCTTGTCGGCTCCTGGACGAGTGCACCCCGAATGATCAAGTCGATCTCGCAGGAGTACGCGTCACTGGGGCCTCGTCGATCGATATCGACGCTCGTCCCCTCGTTTCTCATCGCACAGACCGCGGTCCTGCTCGGAGTACCGGTCTCGTTCAACGAGATCATCGTGAGCGCCATCGTCGGTAGCGGGTTCGCGGTCGCCGGTGGGGACGGCGTCAGTCCCCGAAAACTGGGATTCACCGTCGCCGCCTGGGCCGGGTCGTTCGGGCTCGCGTTCGGACTCGGTTACGGATCGATGCTTCTTCTGAACCTCTGAAGCTGTAGGCGAACGCTTTCGGCTTTCGAGCCGTTACGTCCGTTTTCGGTCGGCATAGCGGGCTACCCACCCCTCGAAATAGACGATCGTCGGAGGTAACGATTGATTCGCCCGGCGTGACGCGTCCCGGGACGCTGATGGACCGAATCGGGGTGGTAAGGACCCGTCCCTGGGGGACTCAATCGACGTCTCGCATGTATTCGTCGAGCGTCTCCGCGAGCACCTCCGCGAAGGCCTCGTCATTGACGTCAGTCTCTCTCTCGAGGAGTTCGACGTCGTCGTCGAGCGTCGACCGCAGCGCGTCGAACAGCGCCGCGTCAGCCTCGGGATCGTGGAAGTCCTCGCCCTCGACGTCGAGCGCTGAGACGCCCTCGAGGGGGAGGACGAGCGCGGTGGGTCCGGTCGCAGCGTTGAGCTTCTCGGCAATGATTTCCCCGAGTTCGGCGTTCTCTTCGGGCGTCGTCCGCATGAGCGTTACCTGCGGGTTGTGGATATGGAATTGTCGGCCCTCGAACTCCTCGGGGACCGAATCGCGCGGTCCGAAGTTGACCATGTCGAGCGCGCCCGTCGAGACGACCTGCGGGATCCCCTCGTCTCCCGCCGCCTCGAGTCGGTCCGGGCCGGCGCTCAGGACGCCGCCGACCAGTTCGTCGGCCCACTCGGTCGTCGTGACGTCGAGCACGCCGTCGATGACGCCCTCTTCGACGAGCGACTCCATCGCGCGCCCGCCCGTTCCGGTCGCGTGGAAGACGATCGTCTCGTATCCTTTCTCCTCTAGTAGCTCGCGAGCCGCCTGTACACAGGGCGTCGTGACGCCGAACATCGTCATGGCGATCGTCGGCCGTTCCTCGATATCGGTGTCGGGGTCGTTCGTGACCATGCCCACCATTGCCAGCGCCGCGTTGGAGATAATCTGCCGTGAGAGCTGGTTCAACCCCTCTATGTCCGCGACCGAGTACATCATCGTGATGTCCCGGGCCCCGACGTACGGTTCCGTATCGCCCGATGCCATCGTCGAAACCATGAGCGTCGGCACGCCGACGGGAAGCGTCCGCATGGCCGCCGTCGCGATCGAGGTGTTACCGGAACCGCCAAGTCCGAGGACGCCATCGAGGATGCCCTCCTCGTGGAGTCGATCGACGATAACGGTCGCGCCCTCGCCCATCGCCTCCATCGCCTCGCCGCGGCCGGCCTCCTCGCGGAGGTGCTCGAGGGTCGTCCCCGCCGCATCGGCGACCTCGCTCGCGGGCGTCTCCGGCTCGAACCCCGGTTCGCCCATCACGCCCGCGTCGACGACGTGGACGTCCACGCCCTGGGCTTTGAGAACGTCCCTGGCGAAGCCGATCTCCTCCGCTTTCGTGTCCAGCGTCCCGATGATGACGACGCTCATGGGTCTACTTCGCTCGAGGTGGCGTTTTCCGCGGTCGGCAATTCGCCGGCGGGGACGACCTCACACTCCGGCAGCTCCCGCAGTTGCGCTTCCGGTCCCGGCGGCGCGTAGACCGCGAGGAGGAGCAGCGGCTCCCAGCCGGTGTTCACCGTCCCGTGTTCGACACCCTCCGGAACGAACACCAGTTCGCCGGCTGCGATCTCGCGGGTCTCCTCGTCGACTTCCTGTCTTCCCTCTCCGCGAAGAACGTAGAGGATCTCGTCGCTCTCGGGGTGCGTGTGTCGCTCGTGGCCCTTTCCCGGCTCGAGCTTCACGACGCCCGCGCTGAAGCGGTCGCCGCCGGTGACGTCGGGGGTGTGCAGCCACTTGAGGACGCCCCAGTCGAACGCCAGGCTCTCGACGTCGTCCGGTTCGACGAAGTGCGTCCCACTCATGGTCGGAACTCCATCGATTTGAACTCGCGGGCCTGGTTCTCGATGGCCTCTTCCGTCGGCAAGCGCTCGAGGCTGGACGCGCCGAAGAAGCCGACGACGCCCTCCGTGTTGTCGAGGACGTATTCGGCGTCGTCCGGCCAGGCGATCGGTCCGCCGTGGCAGATAACGAGCACGTCTTCGTTCACGTCTGTGGCGGCGTCGTGGTGGGCCTGCACCCGGTCGGCCGCCGAGTCGAGGTCGAGCGCCGTTTCGGCGCCGATGTCGCCCGACGTCGTCAGCCCCATGTGCGAGACGATCACGTCCGCGCCGGCCTCGGTCATCTCGCGGGCCTGCTCCGCGGTGAAGACGTACGGGCACGTGAGCATGTCCTGCTCGGCGGCCTCCCGGATCATCTCGACTTCCTTATCGTAGCCCATCCCCGTCTCCTCTAAGTTCCGGCGGAACTGGCTGTCCTCGTCGATGAGTCCGACGGTGGGGAAATTCTGGACGCCGGAGAACCCGCGGCGCTTGAGATCCTCGATGAAGACGTCCATCTGTCGGAACGGATCGGTTCCGTTCACGCCCGCCAGTACCGGCGTGTCCTCCACGACCGGCAGCACCTGCCGCCCCATATCGACCACGATCTCGTTGGCGTCGCCGTACGGCAGCAGGCCCGCAAGCGAGCCGCGGCCGTTCATCCGGTACCGGCCCGAATTGTAGATGATCAGCAGGTCGACGCCACCGCGCTCGGCGAACTTCGCCGACATTCCCGTCCCCGCTCCGGCGCCGACGATCGGTTCGCCGTTCGATACCGTCTCCTCGAGTCGTCGCATCGATTCGTCGTGTGTGAACTCCATGGCAGGTGCCATCGATCACGTGACATCTATTCAAGCTTTCCTCGAAGGAGAACCTCGGCGGACGTTTCAGGACGAATCGGTGTCTCCAGCACGAACCCGTCTGCGTTCGGAGCAAGTGGGGTGATCGCAGCCCGGCTCAGGCCATCCGGTCCGGCGGGACGAGCATAACGTTCCCGTTCGCCCGCGCGACGACGTCTTCGGAGACGCTCCCGAGCAACAGTCGGCGGAGCCGGCTGTGACCACGCGAGCCGACGAGGATCGTCGTCGGTTCGTACCCGCCTTCCGCTACGAAGATCTCGTCGGCGGGATCACCCTGACGGACCGCGGTTCGCGTCTCGACCCCTCACTCCTCGAGTTGCGCCGCCAGCTCTGCTAGTCGCGCTTCGGGGGTCGGCATCCTCCGGAAGCCCTGGATCTTTCGGCGTCTCAACGTGGACCAGTGTCGCCTCTTGAGTCGCGTGTCGCAGGTACGAAAACGCCTCCGGGTCTATCAATATCATAGTGGATCCATATTACCAGAATCCCACGGGGAAGTAATAGGTATGTTAGCTACCTCCTTACCCTATTGCAACTATTGTACCTATTACGGCCGCACGCTCTCGAGATGAGGTTCTTGACGTCGCTCTTGCTGCTGTCGGACTGCCGGCGTCGGATCCATTGTGTCAGTGAAGTCGTCGGTTACGAACGACACGGAGCGGCTTCGACGTGCGCACCAGTTCCATCCGACGGTGCATCGATTTGACATACTCTGCAGGCGGAGCAGGTCGAGTGACTCGGGGTCGCTCGGAAGACCAGAAGTCCTCCGTGACTGAGCGAAGCAAAGCTAGGCGGGGGCTTTGCTCCCGCGAGGTCAAGCGGTGAGGACGTCCCGCCAAATTTCGTGAGGTTGTCGGCCTAAAGTCGCTCGAAAGATCTCCGATCTTTCGTGATGCCGAAAATCATAGATTTTCGGGCCACGCCGACGCTCGAGGGATCTTTGATCCCTCGCTTGCTGATGAGACGCCGCTGGCGTCTCGAACCACTTGACCCCGAGGCGATTTTCACGTCAACAAACGGTGTCAAGTCCCAGTCGCTGGGTGCTTAGCTACGCTGACGGATTAACAGCAACGTTCCTACAAGCAAGGCAGAGAGCGTACCGCCGATGCCGAAGCCGGGAACTGATTCCTCCTCCTCGGATTCAGTGTCGTTGTCAGCAGTATCGTCAGCAGCGGTATCATCGGTAGCAGTGTCGTTCTCTGAGGCAGTAGTGTCGTTGTCTGTGGCTTCGGTGTTGTTGTTAGCGTCCTCGGTGTCGTCGTTAGCAGCAGTATCGTCAGTAGCAGTGTCGTTCTCCGAAGTAGTAGTGTTATCGTCAGCAGTATCGCTGTCAGTAGTGTCGTTATCAGCGGTCTCGGTGTCGTTGTCAGCAGTGTCGTTATCTGTGTCTTCGGTGTTGTTGTTAGCGTCCTCAGTGTCGTCGTCACCAGCAGTATCGTTGGTAGTACCGTCGTCCGCAGTATCGGTAACAGTGAGTGTCCCCGAACGTTCCTCGTCACCGGCGGTGACTGTCCACTCATTGTCGCCTTCGGAGAGGGCAACCCCTTCAACGGTGAAGGTGACAGACCCCGTGTCGTCGGTGCTGGCAGTCACTTCCTCCTGGCCCTCCTCACCACTGATCTCGAAGACGACGTCGGTCGTGACCGGCTCGCCATCGGATGTGGTCACGGTGGCGTCGAACGTGGCCGATTCAGTCGTTGCGATCGAATCCGGTGCATCGACCGTCACCTCGAGGTCAGTATCAGCACTTTCGTCGGTATTCTGAGCGGCCGCGGTTGCTGCACCCGCAGCGACTGTCGACAGAACGAGCATCGACACGATCATCACTGCGGCGAGTACGGTCCATCGCGTTTCTCGAGTTGTTCTTTCGAATGTCATGTGTTCTGGATGGTATCTGAGCGGGTTGCCATCGAATCGCCGGTGCCGTCTGCAGTCCCACGCCGTCAGTCCGGAGCGAGTACCGGCGGTTTCACGGCGTGCATTCGGCGGAGCTCGCGGCGGATGGGATGATTACGATCGGCGTTGGCCGTACGCGAATCAGGTAGCGGCGATCAGTCCTGCTCCGCGGTTACCCCGCCTCGAGCCGACGCCGTCTCCGTTTCGCTACTCTGGTCGTTCGAATCTGTGGGGTTGATTATCCGCCCGTGTTCTGATCCGTTAGCTATCACTTTTCTTGGATCCATATGATTATATTTATAATTGAATTAGTTATGATTTCCCAACCTTTTCACTCGATACATATACGTTGGTGACAGTTTCAATTAGTGAAACGGCAATTCGAAACTACGAATCTCCTCAACTGTCGGGCGTATGCCCGATTACTAAGGAGAGAACAATTGCTTTCGCCGGTAGAACGCGGTGAAACGAGCTAGCAGAACTATAATAAAAGTACGTACCTCCGAGGTACCAATCACATGGGACCATTGCAGACATCTCGACGAACATTGTTGACAGCCGCAGCCAGTTGTGCACTCGCCGGCATCGCTGGTGCTGATCCGAGCGCAGAATCCGGTAGCGATCTCTCGAGACAATCATCTCAAATTCTCGAAGGCACCGATCACGAAACGACGGTGTACGAGACGGTTGCAAACGCCGACGGACCGACTGTCCTGGTCATTGGCGGAATACACGGCAATGAGGTTGCAGGGTACGAGGTAGCAAGCGCTATTGCCGAGTGGGAAATCGATGCTGGCACGCTCGTAACGATCCCCCACGCGAACGCCGAGGCTGTCGAGCAGCGGACACGCACGGGCGACGATGGCGTCGACCTCAACCGCCAGTTCGCTGAAGGCGAGGAGCCAACAACAAACCTCGCCCAAGCACTCTGGAACGTCGCCGAAAACTACGATCCCGACGTGGTTATCGACCTCCACGAGTCGATCGGCATCTACGCCGGCGGCCCCGTCGACGGCGTTGGGCAGGCGATCTTCCACTCAGACAGTACCGAGACCGCGACCGATGCCGAGCAGGCTGCCGACACCGTGAACCGAAACCACGTCGATGAACGGGGGCTCGAGTTCACGACCGATACCTTTGCCAAGCCTGAAAACGAACCGAGCGGGTTGTTCGTCCACAAGGCCGCTCGAGACCTGAACGCACAGTCGTTTCTCATCGAAACCCTCTCGCGCGGCCCCGACCTCGAGACGCGCATTAACTGGCACACACGGTTAGTCACAAATCTGATTGAAGAGGAACTGTTCGAAACTGAGACAACAACCGATGACTCGACTGGTGACACGTCGGACGCTTCCGATGACTCAACTGGTGATACAGCAGACGCTTCCGATGATTCGGCTGGCGATACAGCGGACGACTCCGATGACGAGACAGTCATCGAACAGTGCCGCGCAGACGCTTCCTGAGAACGCCGCAGGACCGTCGTCTCCGACGGTCACAATGTTGAGCTCAACGCGACGATATTAGCACCTCGTCAGCTGGCGTTCGTCCGCCGAGCGATTGATGCGGTCTCTGCTGGTTGTAGTAGTGCACATATTGTCAAGCCATTCGCGTGCGCTCGTGACGGGACGAGCAGGCGCTATCGACTCGTCACTTACGGCCCCGTGGATGGTGTACCCGCACGGGGCACGGCCCACAACGCCGCGCAGACCACGCTGCCATCGTTACCCTAGTATCCGAGCGTGTCATAGCTGTACTTCCGATTTTTAACGTCACAGTTTACGGTGAGCGACCAGATTTCACAGGTTACGATGATTGAACGAAAAAGAATCTCTACATCCCGTACGGATCGAAGACTCGAGAGAGGAGTTTTCGCTCAGCCGCCCGGAGATGCTGTGTGAACGTCGCTCGAGAGACGCCGAATTTCGAGGCGATTTCGGTGGTGTTGTGTTCTCGCGGTCGTTCGAAGTACCCGGAGTGGTAAGCGAGTTCGATCGCCTGTAGTTGCTTGTCGGTCATCGACGCGAGGAGGTCTCCCACCGTCGTCGTATTCGTCGGATGTCGGTTCGACTGGATCGAACCGACGCTCGCGTCGGGATAGCGCTCCTCGAGCGCCGATGAGAGCGCGTTGACGTCCCTGTCGTCGGGGCAGACGACCGTGACGGTCACCCGTCCGTGATCCGCGGCGGTGTCCAGAACGCGACCCCCGCGTTCGGCCAGCAGACCCTCAGGTGTGGGGGTGGTGACGACCAGTTCGCACCGTCCCGTCTCCGCGTCGATCGTCGCCGACGCGACGCCATCGACGCTGTCGGTGGCCGTCTGAACCGCGGCCTCGGAACCCGACTCGAGTTTGAGGAGGTAACACAGCCCGTCTTCGCGGTAGATCGCCGTCAACACTTCGAGTGTCGTCCCCTCTGGGAGGGTCGCGCTGAACGCGAGAAGCGGATGCCGGTCGTCCGTGAATTCGAACGTCACGATGACCGGTGTCGCCGATACCAGCGATTGCTTCCACTCGGCCGTGCGGAACGCGTACCCGATTGTTTCGCCGTATTCGCCGAGCACCTCGAGTTCGTGATCGTCGATTGCGTCGGGTTCGCTCCCGTAGACGGCGAGGACCCCGATGACGCTTCCGTCGTGCTTGACCGGGACTGCCGCAGCGGTCTCGAATCCGTGCGCCGTCGCGACGGCATGCCACCCCGTCAGCGTTGGTCTTGTTCCGTCCTCTCGACGCGATCGGTCGTCCGCGTCGGTAGCGTGAATCGACGGAACGACGACGGGTTCGCGTCGCTCGAGAGCGGCCAGTGCAGGCTCGAGATTCCGATCCGAGTTATCCTCCCGTGTGAACAGTTCGTCGACGTACGCCGCGTCGCCGGCGACGGACTGCGGGACGAACCCGCGCGCGTGATCGTCGGTGCCGATCCAGACGCACTCGTAGCCGTGTTCGGTCACGAGGTGCTGGCAAAACTCGCGTGCGAGTCCCCTTCGAGTCGTGGTCGCGGTGACGATCTCGAGCATCGCCTCTTTGCCCCGGCGCTCTTGGGCGAGGGCCCGTTCGGCACGATACGAGTGGACGGTCGTCTCGATTCGGCGCGCTAGCACGTCGTCGCGGCCGGCGAGCATCCGCTTGGGAAGATAGTCGGTGACCTGCCGACCGATGGCGTCGCTGGCGACGGTCTCGCTTCCGGCGCCGGTAACGAGCAGGAACGGTCGGTCGGCATCGATCTCTCGCACCGTCTCCAGTAGCCCGAGGCCGGTCCCATACTCGAGTTGATAGTCACAGACCACACAATCCGGATCGACCGTCTCGAACGCCTCGCGGGCCGACTCGAGCGTGGTTGCCGTCGTGACGATGAACGCTTCGCGTTGGTGCTCGAGGACCGCTCCGGTGGAGTCGACCCACGTCTCGTCGTCGTCGACGAGCAGGATATCGATGGCGTCCATCCCCACAGATGAGTTGCCTTCCGGTCGGCGATCGAACTCGTCTTCGGCAGTCCGGCTGGGAGATTGATTTTCGGCAGTCCGGCGATCAGACTCGTCTCCGCCAGTCATGATCGCGATATCGCGGCGACGTTCCATGTGGCTCGCGATTGGGCAGGTATCTGATTGACCGTCCACCAGTTACACCCGGTGAATCGTCGGTGGTGGACCATTTCGTGTGACAGTCTCCGCCCCAGACCGTAAAGTAATACCCATCGTATGGTGGTACAGTGTGGGAAACGAAGGCGACTGCCCTCAACGACCGGATACGGCTGCTTCCTAGCTGTATCTCCCGAATCGCGTTTTACCCGCACCACTTTCAGAATAGTACAACCGGGACACCGAGCGACAATTGATGACAAAATAGTAAAGTATAGACGACTGGCGTGTGAGAGCAGCGTATGACGTGGCAGTGGACCGTATTCACCGTCCCACTGGTCGTCGCGTTCTGTCTGTTATGTGTCGTGGCGGCGTTTCTGTTCGCCCGCTGGCGACGAAACGACAGCGTCCCCGGCATCGCACTCGCAACAGGCCTCGTCATATCCATCGCGGTGACCCTCGGCTGGTACGTCCTCGAGCTTTCGGCCGTCTCCCTCGAGACCAAACTGCTGTTCAACCAGTTACAGTACATCGGGCTCGCCCCCGTGACCCCGTTCATTCTGGGCTACGTGCTCGTCTACATCGGCCGTGGCGACCTTCTGACGCGTCGGGGATATCTCCTGTTGTTCGCCCCGGCTGTCCTCACCCTCTTTGCTGTTTTTACCAACGACTTCCACTGGCTGTTCTGGGCCGACGTCTCGCTCCACCACGGCGAGTCGTCCGTCATGCTCACCAACTACTTCGGTCCGGCCTATGCGGGGTTCTTCGCGTACACGTGCGCATACGCGATCACCAGCATGGCACTTCTCGGTTGGAAGGCTATCGACGCTCACGGCGTCCACCGCTGGCAGATCGGGGCGCTGATCGTCGGCATCGTCGCGCCGCTTTTCGGCGGAACCGTCTACGTCCTCGGGTTCGTTCCGCCGCAGTACCCGACGCCGACGTACGTCGGGTTCGTGGTGACGGCGGTCGCGTTCGCCTGGCCCGTGTTTCGGCTGGACCTGTTCGGGTTAGTCCCCATCGCCTACCGGACCCTCGTCGAACAGATGGACGACGGCGTCGTCGCCTGCGACGAGAACGGAACCATCGTCACCGCCAACGACGGTGCGGCCACGCTCCTCGAGTCGACGCCCGCTGCCCTGGTCGGCGAACTGGTCGAGGACGAACTGGCCCTGATCGTGGCGGACGAAAACGGCGCTCCTCCTCATCTCGCCGACGGACCCGGTGAGTGGACGACGACCGTCGGGAATCGGGTCGTTGATGTCTCGGTCACGCGCCTCGAGCAATCGGACACCCGCGTCGGTCGGCTGTACCTCCTCACGGACGTCACGGAGCGCCACAACAGGGAGCGACGATTGAATCGGCAGAACACGTACCTCGACGAGTTCGCGTCGGTCGTCTCCCACGACATCGCCACGCCACTGACCATCATCGAGAACCAGGCGCAACTGGTCGAGATGACGGGCGACACCGACCACGTCGACGAGATTTTCGAATCGACCGAGCGGATCCACGAGCTGATGGACGAACTGCTCGAGTTGGCTCGGCAGGGGAAAGCGGTCGACGAGACCGAGCCGGTCGACCTCGCGACGATCACCCGGACGGTCTGGCGGGACATTGACCGTCAGGAGAGCGGGCTCATTGTCGAATCCTCGAAGGGTTTTCTCGCAAGCGAAACGCGACTCGTTCAACTCCTCGAGAATCTCCTGCAGAACGCGGTGACACACGGTTCGCCAGCTCGCAGGTCGGAAACCGACGCCGGGAGCCACCGCGGGGGAGGCGGGGCAGGGGCCCGCGAACGCGACCTGACGATCCGTGTTGGGGCGCTCTCGGACGGTTTCTACCTCGAGGACGACGGTGTCGGTATCCCGCCTGACGACCGAGCCCAGGTGTTCGAACAGGGGTACACCTCGACCCCCGACGGAACGGGACTCGGACTGGCCATCGTCGAACGGATAGCCACCGCCCACGGGTGGACGATCACGGCGACGGAGAGCGACGAAGGCGGTGCGCGGTTCGAAGTCGTTGGCGTCGATGCCGTCCCCGCCGACAGTCTCGAGGACGATACTGATCGGTTGCGGACAGGCGATCGGTCAGTTGGCGCGACGAACGGTCGCGTTCCCGAGCGCTGACCGCACCCCGTAGACGGTGTGATTCGAACCGGTGTCCCTCACGCAGGTGGCCACCACCATACACTGGTATCTGCTTCAAGTCCCGAGAGTGTCTCGAGATTACCTGGGGGGAGGTTTTACAGATATGATCCGAGAACTGGAAGGAATAGCGGAGGGACGTTCGGACGACGCCACGCAATCACCGTGGACATCGGTCTCGAGACGTGCGATGGAAATGACGCAAACGGTCGATTCACGATGACAGCAGGAAGCCACCGTGCGGAGAGCATGTCGTTATCAATCGGTATCGCAGTCGTCCTACTGGCGGTAAGTGTCGGATTCCTTTCTGCTGGTGTCGTGGCGGAACCGATCGACGACACAGCGGGAATGTCCGGTGATGCGGCGGAAACGACTACCGTCGCACCGACGTACGAACTCGAGATCGATAACGACGGCAGCGCCGCCGCCATCGGTTTCCCTGGCCCCGTCAACGGTACCGTCGACGATCTTTTCGTCAAGGGTACCGACGGCGTTTCCGCCGTCTACCGCTACTCGCCGGCCGACGCCACCTGGAACAACGTTCTCGAGGGTGACGGCGTCGACGACTTCGACGACGTCTCCGTCGACCCGATGGACTCATTGGTCGTCCTCACCACCGGCCAGGGCGATTCCGAGACGATTTCGCTCAAGGTTAGCCTCAAGGCCCAGACCGACGAGACGGGTACGTCCGACCAGCGAGACGTCGACGCGGGCTGGAACTTCGTCTCCGCGCCGCAATACACCGACGCTGACGCGGCTTTCGGTGCGGACAGCGCCGCCACCGCGTCGCTCGTGCTCGAGCGCTACGACGGCCCGCGAACCGTCGCCGTCGAGCAGACGCCCGAATTCGGCGAGTACTACCTCGACAGCGGCCAACCGCCAGTGACGGATCCATTTAGCGGCTACTTCGTGTTCGCACAGGACGACGGCGCTCTCTCAACCGCTGTTAGCGACGTCGCGGATCGGGACGACGCTGACGCACAGTTAGGCCTCCCCGTCATCGAAGACGTCTCGATCGGCGGCGAAATATCCTCGAGCGCCGAAGACGGGAACCTGGCCGACGAGGATGTCACGGTCCGACTCGACGGCGAGGAAGTCGACGTCGCTGACGGTGCCTACGAGACCACCGTCGACCCCGGCGAGTACACGCTGACCGTCGAGGCCGACGGCCACCGAACCGAGACGAGGGAACTCGACGCCCGTTTTGGTACCCAATACGACGAAGACATCGCGCTCGATGGCCGGGTCGACAACGGTACCCGAACGTACGTCTCTGCTGCCGCCGCGACGGCGGACGCGGCCGAAGGCGACACCATTGTGCTCCGTCCCGGCACCTACGACGAAGACGTCACGATCGAAACCGACGGCGTGACACTGCTCACAGCGGACGCCGCGGCGTCCCGCGCGGGTCCCGATGCCGCCGCCGTCGAAACCGAAGCAGACGACGGGTCGACCGTCACGATCAACGGCGTTCTCGAGATCGACGATGCCGACAACGTGACCGTCGCGGACGTCTCGGTCCGGAGCGACCACTACGGCGTCTCCGTCGTCGACAGCGAGGATATCTCGCTCTCGGCGATAGACGCGACTGTTGGCTCCTCGGGTCTGCACTTCGACAACGCCTCGTCGGTCGAGACGACTGACTTTCGCGTCGAGGAGGGCCTCTACGGGGTAACCGTCCAGGCGGAAGGCGGCGACCTCGAGGACGTTTCGTTCGGGCGAGGCGTCGAGTTCGACGTGGCCGTCCCGGTCGCCGTCGTGGGCGAGGACGGCACCGACACGACGGCGGTCCCCGAGATATCGCTTGAGGACGATCTGAACTACCGGGTTCCGATGTCGGACACCTACTTCGACGACGGAACCGGCTTCACGTTCGACGAAGCCGCCGCGATCGACGCCGCGATCGCGCTCGACGGGGAGGACTCCGTCGACGCGGCCGCGGTTCAGCGAGTCTCGGACGACGCATTCGTCGTCTCGCCGGAGCTGTCGCTTCAGGCCGCGAACGATCTCGCCGAGGAGGGCGCGACGATCGAGGTTCGCGACGGCACCTACGACAAGGATGTCGAGATCACCACTGACGGGGTGACCGTCACCGGCGACGGAGCGACGTTCGAAGGGATTGTCAGCGTCAGCGACGCCCGGAACGTGACCATCGATGGGCTCAGAGTAATCGACGCGTTCAACGGCCTCATCCTCTTCGATTCGACCGACACGACGATTACGGACGTTGAAGTCTCCGGAGCCGCCAACGGATTCGGGATTGCGGGTTCCGACGGCACCGAAATATCCGGGGTGACGGCTTCCGACAACGAACGCGGTCTCATCGTCGCCGATAGTGACGTATACGTGACCGTTTCCGACAGCACGTTCGAAGGGAACAGGGACGGGATCCTCAACGCCGGAGACGGAACGCTCACCGTCCGGACCGGGACGATCGTCGGGAACGACGCCGGTGCCATCAACGAGGGAGACGGGGCCATCGACGCCGCCGAAAACTGGTGGGGAACTCCGAGCGGCCCAAGCGGCGATGCCGTTGGCATCGGTGACACCATCACGGACGGCGTCGAGTACGAACCGTGGCTCGACGCCCCACCGGGCGAGGATCCCGTGAGGGTCGAAGACGCGGGTCTCGCCGTTGAGAACTTCGAAACGGACACGACCGAAGCCGTCCGCGGCGATTCCATCACGACGAGCGCCGACGTAACTCACGAGGTCGAGAGCGTCGCGCCCGAGAACGCAGACGTGGCCAACGAGGTCGAGGACGTTACGTCCCAGAACGCAGACGGGTCGGAATACCGGATCGAATACGTGCTCGTCGACGGCGATTACGAGGAGACGATCGCAACGAAGCGCGTCACCCTCACCGTCGGCCAGACCGAACGCGTTACGTTCGAGGAGTCGATCCCGGAGCGCACGACCGCCCACGAGCGACGAACCGTCGAGCACGTGGTTCGAGTCGCGGACGAAGGGGCTTCGACCGGCCGCGATCTCGAGCTGGCGAACTCGATCGAGACCGCCGTCGAAACCGCTGACGCGACGGGGGCGAGCACGGTCGAGGTCGAACCCGGAACGTACGCGGAAGCGCTGACCGTGGACGTCGACGGCCTGACCCTCCAGTCGAGCGACGGCGCCGAGGAGACAACCCTCGCCGCGGAGACGGCGACGGTCGCCGGCGAAGACATCACGGTCGACGGATTCACGTTCGACGGCGGAGCGGGCGATGCCGCGGTCGTTCTCGCCGGCGACGGCGCGACGCTACGCTCGAGCGTCATTGACTCCGGAGACGCGACCGACGCCGTTCGCGTCGCCGCCGCCGATGTCGAGGTCACCGACAGCGAACTGTCCGGAGCGACCGACGCGGGCGTCCGGTTCACCGACGGCACTCCCGACGGTACCGTCTCCGAGAGCGACATCGTTGACAACGGCGTCGGCGTCGTCAACGACGGAACCGTCACCGTCGACGCCCGCTGGAACTGGTGGGGGAGCGCCGGGGGGCCCGGAACGAGCGGGGCCAACGATGCCAGCGGCGACGTCGGCGTCGAACCGTGGCTCGACGGCCCGATCCCGGACGGCGAGGCGGTCACCGGCGACATCGCCGGGACGGTCACCGCGTCCGGCGAAACCAGCGGAACCGACGCCTCGGCGGCGGGAACGATTATGACTACCGCGACACCCGGCGAGACGGATCCGGTCTCCGACGCGGCGGTGACTGTGTACCCGTTCGATCCCGACGCGTCGGACGAGGAATCGATGGACCCGATCACCGTCGCGTCTGACGGGACCTACGGGATCCCCGACCTCCCGATCGGCACCCACGGTCTCGAGGTCAAAGCGGACGGGTTCGCCTCCGAGGTTCGCGCCGTCACCGTCAAGCAGGACGCGAGGACGGATGCGACCGACTTCGCTCTCGAGTACGCCGAGAGCGGGACGGTCACGGGCGAGGTCGATCTCGACTACGTCGACCCTGCCGAGGGCCTGACCGTCACGGTCGCCCTCGAGGGGACCGAGTACGCGACGGATGTCGATTTCGATGGCGAGGCCGGCACGAAATCGTTCACCATCGACGGCGTGGACGTCGACGTCGACGACGGCTACGCGCTGACCGCCTCGACCGACTCGGTTCACTACGGCGAGGAGGTCACGGTCGACGCCTTCGCGGTCGACGTCGGCGAGACCGTCGATGTCGGTCAACTGACGTTCGAACGCGATACCGAAACAGTCACCGGGACGGCGACGGCCTCCGGCGACACGGCAGACGGGGGCAAAATGATGACCACGGCCGCCACGCCGGGCACCGGCGAGCCCGTCACAGACGCGACCGTCACGGTCCATCACTTCGATACCGAGGCGGCCGACAACGGGGACAGAACCGTCGACGTCACTGACGGGACGTTCACCGTTCCAGACGTGCCGGTCGGTACGCACGGCTTCGTCCTCGAGGGTGATTCGATCGCCAGTACCCTCGAGACGGAGACGGTCGAGACCGGCGGTGAGAACGTCGTCGACTTCGAACCCGCCTACGCCTCGGGCGGCACCGTCACCGGTACCGTTACGCTTCCACACGCCGCCGACGGCGACTTCGCGGTCGACATGGCGGTCCTCAACGGCGGGACCGAGGTGGCGACGGGGACGGCGACCGTCCCGGACGGCGAGCAGTCGAGCGAATACTCCATCGAGGACGTGGACGTGAACGTCGACGACGGCTACACGGTCGAGGCAACGACTGAGGCCTTCGTCGGCACTGAATCGGTCCAAGACGTGACCGTCGATGTCGACGAAACCGCCGGCAAAGTCGACATCGCGTTCGACAAGTCGGACGCGGTGGCCCAGAACGTCGCCCTCGAGCGCGATGTGAGCGGTACCGCCACAGTCGGCGAGACGGTCACCTACACGGCGACGGTGACCAACGACGCCGGGACGCCGATCGAGGGGACGACCGTCGACACGAGCGACGACGGCGAGGAAATCACCTACGCCGACGGGCAGTCTGCGACCACGGACGCCGACGGCCGGGCGACGTTCGAGGTGTCGACCGAGATGCCCCACACGGGCGATTTTGCTACGGAAGACCCGATCGAGTTCACGTTCACCGAGAGCGCGACCGGACACTCGGCCGGCGACACCGTCGAGTTCGAGGTTGGAGCGGCGGCGAATGTAGACGCCGAGGTGACCAGCACGTCGACGGCGACCTACCCGGTTGCTACGGTCGATATCGAGGTCGTAGACGAGTTCGGCAACGACGTCTACACCGAGGTCGAAATCGACGTCTCCGGGTTCGAGGAGTTGAAAGACCCGACCAGCGGGGACACGTATACCACCACCCCCGGCCCGGTCAAGTTCCGATCCCATGCACTCGAGGATATCACGGAAGTCAGGATAACGGAACCCACCACCGGTGTCTACGACGACGTGCACTTCGAACTCGACCCAGACAGGTGAATCCCTCGGGGGAACGTGGTTCGAGACGCCAGCGGCGTCTCCTCAGCAAACGAAGCCACGGGCTTCGCGGACATTGCGACGCTTCGATTCGCTCGGTTATGGACGATTCAGCTCTTCCGACCAACCTCGAGACACTGGGCTTGGGTATCCGTGGAGCCGGCCGTCACCCGCTCATCTGTCGGGCTCTACGACCATCGGCGACCGAGCGGTGACGCCGTCCGCCGAGTACCCGACTGACAACGCAGTTACCGTCTCCTCCGAGCTGAGGTCGGCAGCGATAACCGATCCAGTTCGAAGAGGTGATCCGAGCGGTCGTCACGTCGTCGATGGAGTATCTCAATCCTTCGAGTTTCGGGTCGAAGCCGACCGTCCCCGCCGCGAAGTGGGTGATTGTGTCGGGCCTCGAACCGACGGCCACCACCATACACTGGTATCTGCTTCAAGTCCCGAGAGTGACTCTTTCAGAGTATGTGGGGGTGCATTTCACAGACATGATTCGAGAATCGGAGAGGGAAACAGAGGGACGTTCGGACGGCGCCATGCGATCACCATGGGCGTCAGTTGCGAGACGTGCGGTTGAAACGACACAGACGGTTGATACACGATGACAGCGGAAAGCCATCGTGCTGAAACGGTATCGCTGGTGATCGGTATCGTCGCCGTTCTACTCATAGCGAGTCTCGGGTTGCTTTCTGCTGGCGTCGCAGCGGACACGATCGTTTCCGGGGCGGACATGACCGGTGGCGCGGCAGAACCGGCTGACGACGCACCGACGTACGAACTCGAGATCGACAACGATGGTAGCGCCGCCGCCATCGGGTTCCCCGGGCCCGTCGATGGCACCGTCGACGACCTCTTCGTCGAGGGCACCGACGGCGTTTCCGCCGTCTACCGGTACTCAGCGGCGGACGAGGGCTGGAATAACGTCCTCGAGGAGGAGGGCGTCAACGACTTCTCGGACGTCTCTGTCGATCCGATGGATTCGCTGGTCGTCCTCACGACCGGCCAGGGAGATTCGGAGGCGATTCCGCTCGAGGTCACCCTCGAGACGGAAACCGGTGACACGGTTACGCCCGGCCAGCGAGCCGTCGAAGCGGGGTGGAACTTCGTCTCCTCGCCACAACACACCGACGCCGACACCGTTTTCGGTTCGGGAACCGCCAATACCTCGCTCGTGCTCGAGCGCTACGACGGCCCGCGAACCGTCGCCGTCGAGCAGACACCCGAGTTCGGCGAGTACTACCTCGACAGCGGCCACCCGCCGACGACGGATCCCTTTAGCGGCTATTTCGTGTTCGCACAGGACAACGGCACCGTTCCGACCGTCGCGAGCGGTATCACGGATCGGGACGACGCCGACGCCCAATTGGATCTCCCGACTTTCGACGAAGTGACGGTCCGCGGGGACATCACGTCGGGAGCCGAAGACGGGGCGCTCACCGACGGGGATCTCACCGTTCGACTCGACGGCGAGGAGATCGACGTTACCGATGGCGAGTACGAGGAAACGCTCGCACCCGGCGAGTACACGGTGACCGTGGAAGCCGACGGTCACCAGACGGCGACGCGGGAACTCGACGCCCGTTTCGCCACGACATACGAGGAGGACATCGAACTCGAGGGTGCCGTCGTGAATCGGGACGGCGAGAAATCGTACGTCTCGGCGGCCGCGGCTGCGGAAGACGCTGGCGACGGCGCGACGATCTCCCTCGAATCGGGAACGTACGAGGACGATCTCGAGATCACCGCCGACAATGTCACCATCGAGGGAACCTCTGGAGTCTCGCTCGTGTCGACCGCTGCGAAGACCGGCGAGACGACTGTCGTCGGCGACATCGATATCGCGGCCAACGGGGTGACGATCAGGGACCTTTCGGTGCACGACGGAACGGTCTCCGCCGGTAGCTCCGACGACCTGGCGTTGTCCGGCCTCGACATCATGGGGGAGACCGGTACTGCTGATCCTGGAGTGAATTCGGCCGGTATCGAGGTCGAAGGGGGAACAAACCTCTCGATCACGGACGTAGCGATCGAGGCCGACCGCGGTATCTCCGTCAGCGGCGTTCGAACCGCCGATCTGCGCGGTATCGACGTGACGACCGACGACGGAACGGGGCTCGTTCTCTACGACGCCACGGGCGTCGACCTCGACGGAGTGGCCGTCGAGGGGGCGGACCAGGCCGTCGGACTCATTAATCTCGCTGACAGCACAGCCGGGAACGTCACGATCGAAGACAGCAATCTCGGGCTCGCCGTCGGGAACGAAAGCGGTTCCCAGACGCGACCGGAGAACCTTACGTTGACGGGCGATCTCGAGCTGGGGGCTATCGTCCCGTACGCGGAGATGACCGAGGATACGACGGATCCGGTCGATATCGATCGGCCCGACGGATTGACGTACGCGATTCGAACCGAACCGGTCAGCGGAGTGCCGGTCTCGATAACCGGCTTCGCGTACGACGAAACAAGTGCCATCGCGGGTGCGGTGGCGCTCACCGATGCGAGCAGCGGGCAGCCGCTCGCCGAAGCCAGTGCGGTCCAACGGATCTCGGACGAGGTGTACGTCGTCGCGCCGGAAACGTCGCCCCAGGACGCCGCCGACATCGCAAGCGAGGGCGCGACGATCGAAGTTCGGGAGGGGACGTACGACGGGGAGATGTCGATCCAGACCGACGGCGTCACTGTCTCCGGCGAAAATGCGACGTTCGAAGAAAAATTCGAGATCGACAGCGCGAACGACGTCACCCTTGACGGACTGTCGGCCACGAACCACACCATCGGAATCGAGGTGGCGTCTTCGAGTGGGGTGACTCTCAGGGATGTAAACGCGAGCGGAAACGAGTATGAGGGTTTGCTGGTCGATTCGTCCCAGAACGTCGAGATCGTCGACGCGACAGCCAGCGATAACTACAACGGGTTGATCAACGTTGGCGACGGCACCTCCGTCACCGCGTCAAACAGCACGTTTGCCGAGAACGAAGGGTGGGGAGTCGGGACCGACGGCGACGGCTCGCTCACCGTTCGAAACAGCACGATCAACGGCAACGGCGACGGCGCTGGCATTTGGAACGACGGGACGCTGGATGCCGCCGAGAACTGGTGGGGTGATTCGAGTGGACCGAGCGGCGAAGCCGACGGCACCGGCGACTCCGTCGACAGCGGCGTTGACTACGAGCCGTGGCTCGACGCCCCGCCGGGAGAGGGCCCCGGCGGCCTCGAGGACGCCGGCGTCGAACTATCGAACTTCGAAACGGACGCGACCGCGGCCAACCGCGGCGACACCGTCACCACGAGCGTCGACGTGACGAACGCGGTCGAAAGCGCCGGTATTTCGACGATGGCGATCAATGACGGCGCGGAATTCGAGGTGGAGTACGTGCTTGTCGACGGCAAGGACGAAGCACAGATCGCGAGCGAGACGGTGACTGTCGTCGCGGGCGAGACGGAGACCGTCGAGTTCACCGAATCGCTGCCCGGAAGCACGACCGCTCACGAGGAACGATCCGTCGAACACGAAATCAGGATCGCCGGCGAAGGGGTAGGCGAACGCGCCGACCTCGAGCTCTCCAACCCGGTTCAGACCGCACTCGAGTTCGCCGAGTCGGAGGGCACGAACACGGTCGACGTCGAATCTGGGACGTACGACGAAACGGTCGACCTTGACGTTGACGGCCTGACAGTGACCGGTCCAGCCGACGGAACCGCGACGATCACGAACGACTCCACGCCGGTAACCGTCTCCGGAACCGGAACCACCGTCGAGGGCCTAACGATCGAATCGACCGATCTCGATTCTGCCGTCGAAATCGTCGATCCGGCGACCGACGTAACCGTGGCCGACAACGCCATCGACGGCGGGGTCTTTGTGGCCGCGAACGACGGCAATCTCGACGGCGTCACGATCGAAAGAAACGAGATCGAGGCTGTGGAGAACAACGGCGTACTCGCGTCGGTTAGCGGCGATGATACGGTGATCGACGGCCTCGAGATCGTCGACAACGTCTTCGGCGAGTACCACCAGAACGCGATCAGAGTGTACTCCGCCAGTGGCGGAGAATTCATTGCCCCGGTCGAGATCACCGGGAACGAAATCGTCGAGGAGGATATCTTTGAATCCGACGGTATCTACGTCCACGCAGCGATAGAAAGCGTCTCGATCGAGAACAACGAGATTCGTAACGCTCAAAGTAGCGCGATCAACGTCCAAGGAGCTGCGGCCGAGATCACGGTTCGCCAGAATACGATCGCCGACAACGGAGCGGGGATCAAACTCTACAGCTCCGGGACGCTCGAGGCGACCGAGAACTGGTGGGGCGACGCAAGCGGCCCGAGTGGGATCGGCGATGGTACCGGGGACGCAATCGAAGTTGACGGTGATGGATCCGTCGAGTACGAACCGTGGCTCGACGGGCCGATTCCCGACGGCGAGCCGGTCACCGGCGATGTAACCGGGACTGTGATCGCCTCCGGCGAGATGACCACGCGGTCGACAGTCGGAAGTGCCGCCCCCATCACGGACGCGGACGTCACGATCCATCTGTACGACCCCGACGCGGTTGGCGACGGTAACGAGACGGTCGCCGTGGACGACGAAGGGACGTTCCTCGCGGAGGACATCCCGATCGGAACGCACGGACTCGTCGTGGAGGCCGATGGTTACGCGACCGACGAGCGCACCGTTCGGGTCGATCGCGACCAGACGACGACCGCCGATTTCGACCTCGATTACGCGGAGGGCGGTTCCATCGAGGGAACCGTGTCGCTGGGCGGCGAGCCGAGCGAATCGGTGAGCGTCGACGTGATCGCGACAAACGGCGACGAGACGTTCACCGACGCCGTCACGATAGACGACCAAAGCGATAGCGCGGAGTACTCGATCGACGCCGACGTCGACGTCGACGATGGATACGCGGTGACAGCCGAGGCGACCGGCGACGCTGCGGACGAGTTCGCGACCGAAACCGACGACGTCGAGGTCGGAATCGGGGAGACCGTCACCCTCGACCTCGCGCTCGAACCGCTCGCGACGCAGGTGGATTACGAGGCCGATCCTGCCGACGAGACCGTCATCGACGACGGCTCGGACGCGATCACGTACACGGTAACCAGCGCAAACGCTCTGGGAATTTCGGTCGCCGGGATCGAGGTCGAAGCCGACGCCTCCGCCGGGGAGAGCGTCGATGTCAACGGCGACGGTGACACCGCGACGGAAGAGACGGACGCGACCGGCGCGGTCGAGTTCGTCGTCACCTCCGATACCATCCAAGACGATGTCGGGGTCGCTTTCACCGAGCGACAGACCGGAAACGAACACGGCGTGACCGGGACTCTCGAGGTCATCAATGAGGTTGACGAACTGAACCTGGCACTCGAGTCCCCGGTGCCCGACGCGACGGTCATTGAGATTTCCCTCGAGGTTATCGGCGTTCACGGCGATCCCGTTGACGGCGAGTCCATCAACTTGCAGATCAACGAGGGAAGCGGCCGTCTTCACCTTCACGGGATGGATCAAGGTGATCAGACGAACCACTACACGGACGGTAGCGGTGACTTCGCTCCCACCCAAAATACCGGGGACCAGCCCCAGTACATCGGTGAGTACGGAGAGCAAGTCGAGATCGAAGCGTCGGACGAAGACGGCGAGGTCGTCGAGACGGCCACAGCCGTGTTGGAGTGATCGAAATGACACAACTACGAAACACTACCAAGGAATCGACGATTGGTCATCACCGTCTTTCGGCAACCAGCGCGCGGATTCGGACGGGGCGATCCGAATGACGGGGCCGACAGAATCCGGCCGACCCGCACTCGTAGCACTGCTCGTTTGCGCCTTGGCGCTCTCGACCATCGCTGCCGTCGGGCCGGTAGCCGCACAGGATGACGGGCCGCCGCCGCTGCCGGCCGCATACTACGGCGATCTCGAGATCAACGGCGAACCGGCCGACGCGGGCGTCGTCGTCGAAGCCGAAGTTGACGGCGAGGTACGGGGCTCGAGTACAGTCGGTGAAAACGCCACCTACGGCGGACCCGACGCCGAGGACCCGAAACTCGAGGTCGACGGAACTGACGGCGACGCCGGCGAGAATGTCACGTTCTACGTCGAGAGTGAGGACTTCGACAGGACGGCGATCGACGACTACGACAACATCACATGGGAACCGGAAACCGTCAAGCGGATCGATCTCAGCGCTGCGGTCGAATTCGATGATGGTGATGATGGGAATAGTGATGATGGGAATAGTGATGATGGCGATGATAGTGGCGGTGAAGACAGTGACGATGGGGACGGCGGTGACGGTGATAATGGGAGTAGTGAAGATAACGATGATGGGGAGGTCGATGGTGGTAACGGCGATGACGGTGATGATGCGAATAGTGAAGATGGTGATGATGGTGGCGGTGAAGACAGCGCTGATGGGGACGGTGATGATGGAGGCAGTGAAGGCGGTGATAATAGTGATGGTAACCCAATCCCCGGGTTTGGATTTGGAGCTGCAGGGATTGCGGTATTCAGTGCGTTCGCGCTGCGTAATTACCGAGTGACTTCTCGCTGATATCCACTTGGCTGCAACGGCGAGGTTTCTCAAGCTGGGGGTATTGGTTATTGATTCACGGAGGCGGCTTGCGGGTTTCTATGCTCCTCGTTGGGCATTCACAGGGAGGAGAAAGTCGCCGCGTAGTGGTTCGGCATGAGCCGAGACTCATATCGCGAGGATTCCTCCACTTTAGACGCGATAAGGATATCAACGAGTGCTCTGTCCCTCACTCGAGGGACTCTTCACGTGTCTTGTGGATTTGGTCTGGAACCTCGTCGATGTGATCGAGTGCAACTTTGAGTATAGCATCATGGACTTCACGAGTTTCCTCGTCTCGGATCTCCATCCGGCGAAGCTCTGGCGTGACCTGTATCCCGAGTTTATCCTCGAGTTCATCCCACGTTTTGTCCCGCGCGTACAGTGGTTTTTGCCGAACCTCACTGTATTCAAACCCTGGCCCTGCGTCTGATGGCGATTTCGGTTCTGCGGATGGCGTTTGGGGTTCCGTCGATTGAGTCGATGTTTGTGTTGGTGAACTCGATTCTGGTGCGGATTCCGATTCTGTTTCGCTCTTGGTATCGATACCATCGTCGTCACTGTCGAGATCGTCAAACGGGTTATTGCTCATCGATTGACCCCTCCATTCGCGACGATCTCAGCGAGTTCTTGGTAGTACTGAATCTGGTCGCTATCTGGATCATACTCCTGCAGTGGCTGGTTTTCTTGTAGTGACCGCGATAGCGCTGATCGGTGTCGAATTCCGGGTTTTGGGGCCTGCATTTCACCCGCATCGATTCGATCGAATTCCTCAGCCGTAATACGGGCAAATGTCGGCACCACTTCTTGGAGTGATTGGCCGTCGTTGACCTCGTAGCTTGCCGTATTCAAATTCTCGAGCAATTCACGATCTTCTGTCTGCTGGTCGATTCGATCTGAGAGCTTGTTCGGGACCACCGCGAGTACGTCCACGTCGATATATTCACGTGCTGGCTCGATGAGTCGTTCCATTGTCCGTTTGTACCCACCGATCGCGCTCGAGCCGGGTTCGATCGGGATAATGACGTTCCCCGTTGCGACGAGCGCATTATTGTTGAGCATGCCCGGATACGCCGGACAGTCAAATACCACGAAGTCATACTCCTCACCAAGGAGCGGATCGACGATTTTCGATTTGACTCTGGCCGATCCCTGCATTGCCCCGGCCAAATCCTTCTCGACATCCTCGAGAGTGTTCGATGAGGGGAGTAGATCGAAGCCGTGATCGGTTGTTTGTATAATATCGCCAGGTGTCGCATCCCCCTCAAGGATTACATCACCAAGATTCGTCGTGTTCTGGTATGCGTCTTCGAACCCTAGCCCGTTCGTTGCATGCCCGTTCGGATCGAGGTCTGCAAATAATGTTTGGCCGTGTTCTGCCAACTGACGGGCGAGGTTCATTGACGTCGTTGATTTTCCAACTCCTCCCTTTAGGATAACTACGCTTACGGCTTGCGGAGTTTCTATACTCGTTTCCATAGGTTATTTTGCTGCCGCACTTTTGCTTGAACAATAGGTACCTATTCCGGATATTATTCTTCTGAGGGCTTTCATTGGTGAACAAGAGTGTCATAGGAGGTGACTGGCTTAAAATTACCGAAGATAGCTACTTGAGATGCAATAGGTAGGATAGATAGAATAGGTGCACCACCCATCTCACCTAAAGTCCCTGACCTACCTATTGCATCTATTCTGACTATTGAATCTATTCGATGGGTCTTTACTCAGCCACCTATTCCAGCTACTCTGTCTATTTCCCCTGTTGTACCTATCGGAGCTACCGCACCTGCTTAGGTCATGTTGGTAGAGGTCCCTTGTTTCCCTATTGAAGGAAAGATGCGTGAGTTAACAGTTGGAATCCCACTGGCGATACCTTAGGTACCTCAGGCACCTTATCTAAGGCACCTCCCTCACCTATTGCACCTATTTTCCCTTTAGCAGCTAGTTACCCGGTGAAGGCGAGAGAGTACCTGCGAAGCTGGAACTGTAGCCCTTTCTTGGACACACGATAAAAGGTGGAACCCCTCGCCAAAAGGATCAAAGGCGTCAATAGAAGCACTACAGATTGCCCCTTTTGAGTCGAAGATTGTGACGACGTATTTATCACACTGCTGTCATTCCGGAGGCTCCTTGTCAGCTGGCTTTGTCTACGTTGTTTGAAGAGTTCGTGATAGAGCTCCGATCACGCATCACTTGAACTCAGGAACGATCCCGGCAAACGCGGTTGCCACCCTGTCTCTGTCTACCAATGGGCTTTGGCAAGACATTACGATTCCACGATACACTCTAAAATAGGAAACTATTATTCAATAGCTGAGTCAGCTACCTCATCTGAGGTAGCTACTTGTTCGTGATTCCCAAAGACATCTTCCCACCAAGCACTCGCCGCATAATCGCTTTCTTCACCATCTCGACCGATAGGGTATTTGTAGAATCGACACTATGCCGGTGGGTGATGGTCTCGTAACTGACTACGTCACGGGTCTCGAGGATTCGTCTCCTCGATCGCGAAATTGATTTCATCGGTACCGGTCTATCTTTCTT
Source organism: Halostagnicola larsenii XH-48 (assembly GCF_000517625.1). GTDB lineage: Archaea > Halobacteriota > Halobacteria > Halobacteriales > Natrialbaceae > Halostagnicola > Halostagnicola larsenii. Next base: position 86,542 of record NZ_CP007057.1, read on the forward strand.
CGAGGAGAGAATCCCGCAGTTTACGGCGGGGAGGATGTCACCATAATCCGTCATGCCGTCCGTCGTCGAGTACTCCGATTCGGATTCACTGAGTGGGCTCGAGGAACTGGGTCTCCTCTATATACAGAATCATATATTCTATAATGCTATATGATATTTGGTCAAACGACACCGACCGTGGCATCGGTCGCATCGCGGACTGCGTTGATGTCCTCGACACCACCGTGATGGGTTCGTCTTGATCGAACTGTACCTCGCCAGCATACTTCGCTGCCACAAGCGGGATCAACCGTGGACCGTCACCCTCTCTTCGGAGGGAGTAGATCTTCCGTGATTCCGGGTTTGACGGGAGAATCTCGTCCGTCGGTGACCGGTGCACCACACACTCGGTCGCGTTCGGATCACTTGTTACACGCTTATCGAACCCCTCGAGGACGTCAGATAGTCCGACGACCTTGCCGATCGCCTACCGACTCGTCGGTCGCGTGACCCTCCATCGAGCGGGCGTGCAAGTCCGGATGCTCGATGAAGAGGTCCACCACCTCGGCAACCCCCTTCTCGTACTCGATAGTAAAGACGAATTCGCGCATGATACTGTGTGTTTTCGCTCGACGCGTTTGATTTTGGTCGAGCGCGATTTTGTCTCCCACGGCGGTCTTGGCAGAGCAACTCCGACTCGTCGAGTGACCGTGGTCGGTCAGCTCAGCGGTCACCGTCTCGACAAAATACGTATGTCCCGTTCAGCGGGAAATAGTGGATACCGCCGGAGGGAAGACGTTTAGCGAAGGCGGCCGAGTAGCTTGTAGTCGTGGTCCGGCGTGTACCGCCGGAACAGCAGGCTGTTCGACAGCACCGATACGCTCGAGAACGCCATCGCGACGGCGGCGAGCACGGGCTGGAGCAGGCCGAGCGAAGCCAGCGGGATCATCGCAGTGTTGTACCCCAGCGCCCACACGAGGTTCTGCTTGATCTTCTGGAGCGTCGCGTCCGAGATGCGGATCGCCTTCACGACGTCCACCGGATCGTCACGCATCAGGGTGACGTCGGCGGCCTCGATGGCGACGTCCGTGCCCGACCCAATGGCCGTGCCGACGTACGCAACCGCGAGCGCTGGCGCGTCGTTGACGCCGTCACCGACCATCATCGCCTTTCGACCGCTTTCCTGAATGGATTCCACGGCGTCGGACTTGTCTTCGGGAAGGACCTCCGCGCGGACGTTCTCGGGGTCGATCTCGACCTGCTCAGCGACGGCGCGGGCCGTCCGCTCGTTGTCGCCGGTGATCATCATTACGTCGACACCCCGCTCCTGGAGTTGGCTGACCGCGTCCTTCGCACTCTCCTTGACCGTGTCGGCGTCGGCGACCACGCCCACGAGTTCTCCTTCGTAGCCAACTAGCATCGCCGTCTTGCCCTCGCTCTCGAGGCGCTCCATCGTCCCCTGCGCGGGCGCGGGGTCGATCCCATTGTCACGCAGGAGCTTCCGGTTGCCGACCAGCACCTCGTTGCCGTTAACAGTCGCTTTGACGCCGTGACCGGGGACGTTCTCGAAGCCGTCGGGGTCACTCACGTCGATACCGCGATCTTCCGCTCCGTCGACGATGGCGCGGGCGAGCGGGTGTTCGCTCCCACTTTCAGCGATTGCCGCGAGCCGAAGCACGTCGTCCTCGCTGAGCCGCTCAGCAGCAGTCAGTTGGCCCCCATCAGCGCTGGGAGTCCCCCCGTCGGTTCGCTCACCACCATCTGCGACGGGCTGGCCGTCGTCACCGAAGACGACGACATCGGTCAACTCCATCTCGCCTTGCGTGAGCGTCCCGGTCTTGTCGAAGACGACCGTATCGACGTCCTTCGCGCGTTCGAGGACGTCGCCGCCCTTGAACAGGACGCCGTTCTGTGCACCGAGGGTCGTCCCGACCATCGTCGCGGCGGGCGTCGCGAGGCCCAGCGCACAGGGACAGGCGATCAGCACCGATGAGGCGAAGACGATGATCGCGAACTCGAAGACCGAGACGCCGCCAGCGGCGACGGGGCCACCTGCGACGAGGCCCCACAGCGGGAGCGCGTCGACGAAGCCCGCGAGAGTCGTGGGGAACAGAGACCAGACGACGCCCCAGATCAGGGCGTTCACGATGACTGCAGGGACGAAGTACGCGGAGATGCGGTCCGCGAGGTTCTGGATATCGGGCTGGCGGGACTGTGCTTCCTTCACCGTTTGCACGATCTGCTGGAGCGCCGTATCCGAGCCGACCTTCGTCGCCTCGATGACGAGCACACCGTTCTCGTTGATAGTCGACCCGACCACCTCGTCGCCCTCGCCCTTCTCGACGGGGACGGACTCGCCGGTCACCATCGACTCGTCGACTGCCGACTGGCCGTCGACGACGACGCCGTCGGTGGGGATCTGCTCGCCGGGCCGGACCTTCATCCGGTCGCCGACCTCGACATCCTCGAGCGGGATCTCTTCCTCGTTTCCACCCTCGTCAATGACGGTAGCGGTGTCTGCCTCCATCTCGAGGAGTTTCCGGAGCGCCTCGCCGGCCTGGCCCTTCGAGCGGGCCTCGAGGTAGTTGCCGAGCGTGATGAACACCAGGATAAACGCCGCCGTGTCGAAGTACAGCCCGCCAGCGATGGTGCCGAGCAAGACTGCCACGGAGTAGACGTACGCGGTCGTCGAGCCCAGCGCGATCAGCACGTCCATGTTGGCGCGGCCGTTCTTGACGAGCGCCTTGTAGGAGTTCTCGTAGAACGGCTTGCCGAGCACCAACTGGACGGGCGTCGCTAGTGCGAACATGATCCATCCAGACGAAAGGCCGAAGAGTTCGTCTCCGATGAGCCCGAGTTCCAGCAGGTGCTCAGCCATGAACACCAGCAGGGGAAGGGACAGTACGGCACCGAACAGCGTCAGCCGGAGTTGCCGACGGACCTCTTCTTGCCGGGCGGCTTCTCGGGCATCGCCGCCTGAGCCATCGTCAGTCTCGGCGTCCTCTCGGACAGGCGAGTAGCCAGCGTCTTCGATGGCGTCGTAGAAGTCCCCCAGATTCGCTTCGGCGGGGTTGTACGTGACCTGTGCTTCGTCGGTCGCGAAGTTGGCGTCGGCGGCGACGACGCCCGGCGTCTCTTCGAGTGTGTCCTGTATCGTCTCCGAGCAGTTCGCACACGACATATCGGTGATCGGGATCGTGATCGAGTCCGTCACTGGCGAGTAGCCTGCTTCCTCGATCGTGTCGAATATCTCACCGAGTGAGACCTCCTCGGGGTCGTACGCTACCGATCCCTCGTCGGTGGCGAAGTTGATCTTCGCCTCCGAGACGCCGTCGAGCGAGCTGACGGCATCGGAGATGGTTTGCGAACAGTTCGCACAACTCATCCCCTGAACATTGATTTGGCTTTTTCGCTGACTCATTACCTATCCATACGGGCCCCGCATTTAGTGGAGTTTCCCTTTCAGAGGTTCAGCTATTGCGACCCAAAAGTTTCGAATACAAAGTGTGGCCCATTCACTCAGCACCCTGCTGAAGTCGGTCGTATTTCTCCGTAAATCGAGTCTCACACGACGGACAACAGAACTGGTACGACTCTCCGTCGATACGGGTCGCCGTTCCCTCGCTGTCGACCGTATTCCCGCACTGAGCGCAGGTGAGGGCAAACTCTGTACCGCCTAAGTCGGGTGCCCAGTCAGCCCCTGCCAGGAGTGTCACCCCGAAGTCGTCGAACGCGTCCGCATCGATAGTATCTGCAAGCCAGCTGGCGATGTCGTTGTCCGGGACTTTGGCGTAGATGATCAGGTCGGCTTCGGCCGTGGTGAACACGTGTTCGACTGCGCCGTCGTCCAGGAGGTCTGCTTTGATCGACGAAACACCGGGGCCCGCTGAGGCGATATCGAGTGTAATCAACACCGGAATACCGCCTCGGAGTTGCGAGCGATCGACATCAAGCGTGAACCGATTGATGATACCCATCTCCTCTAATCTCGCTACCCGATCCGACACGGCCGGGGCCGAGAGCCCGACGGTATCCGCGATGTCACTGTACGGCCGACGAGCGTTCGACATCAGTAACTGGAGGATCTCGAGGTCGGTTTCGTCGAGGTTGTGCATGGTGGACCATCGGTGGCAGGTAACTAAAGCGCCACGCCGGAGATTGCTTCAATTCTAAAGTTTTGATACCACTATTACTAATCGATCAAAGGAGAAATCCGCAAAAGAGTTCTTAATGCATACGCTCGCGACTCATTCTTGATGTCGCAGCCTTCGGATGATGGGGTACCGATGCAGTTGCTGGATTCTTGCATTTACTCATCGAAAAACACGATCTCGCCGATGCCGTTTTTTCTCGTCGATTGCTACAATACCTGGCTAATCTCTGTCGGTTACGGTTGAGCGGTCAACTCGATTACGTCGAATAAATTCTCATCGAAAGTGGTTTCACACGCTGAAGATGAGAGCCGATCGTTCCCATAATTCATTAGTGGAAAGTCGGGCGAACGTTAGAAGCCAAATTGCATAGTTAGAACATTACTACAACATACAATGACTGTATTAATAACTTAACAGATATATCACCGGAGTGCTAAACTAGACAGTTCTCCCCACCGTTTGCGTCTGATAAGTTAAATGTCTGTGTTCGAGGTCTCAGCAGACATCAAATCGAGCGCCGCGAGGATTGTTCCGTCGCGAACATGCACTTCTCGTCCCTTGTGACCCAAGGAATCTCTTTATAGTGGATGTAAGTTGAGAACCCCGAAGTCAAGCCTCGGGGGTGAAGCCGGTCACAGAATAACCGGGTTGGATCTTTCCGCCCTTGTGCAGCGATTATCAATTAGGATATTGAATTTCATCTTCTTCACAAATTGGATATATTTGGCGCTTAAGGTTTCGATGATTGAATTGGCGGGGATCCATAGCAGCTAGTCCCGGCGAGTTGACGGGAATAACGCGGCTAGCACGTGGTTCGTAGTCAGCTCGAAAGTGGTTAGTACTTTTCACGAGAAGGATGTCAAATCGCTCTGGCTGGGTTCCGACGTGCCTCCAAATTTCAGTGTCAGCCGGCTGAAGACGCTTTTCTGTTACAATTATTTGAACATCATTCTTTTGTTGACACTCGAGGAGAACCGTCCGACCCATGTCGTTTTTTGCACCGGTTGACTTCGGCCCATAGTTCAAAAACTTTCCATCTGTGATTGTCTTCACATATCCGTCAAGATCAACGATTGGTTCCCCGTGTCTATCATCCGTCTTTCCACCGAGCGTTACTGTGACTTTCTTTCCAACACCAGATTGAATACATGACTCGACCACCGCTGGATCACGAATAATCGCTACTCCTGTATTGTCCGCCCCCTGTTCAATGAGCTCTCGAAGAACTGCCGTTCCGTCGGCTGTACCTCCACCGCCAGGATTATCGCCGACATCAGCTAGCACTACAGGATCGGTAGAACCTGTTGAACCTTCGATATAATCAATGGCTTCGGAGACCGCTTCAGGAGGGGTAGGGAAGTCCATTACGAATTCTTCATGCATCTCCCAAACCATCTCAGCGAGATCGCGTGATGCATTCTTAGCTGCTTCCAAATCATCGTCAGCAACAACCGGTACTGAGAACCCCATAGCGGGCACATCACTGCGGCTAAATCCGGGCAGTACGTTGACCTTTACTATCGAATCTTGCTCTTCTAATTTACGAGCAAATTCCATAACTTCTGCCATCGGCCCCTCACGTGTATTTTGAGTTGGTGTAACCGGACTCAGTGGGGGACGCTCAATAGACATGACGGGGATAATTTCCCCATGAATAATTTGCAATAAACAATCCAGGCCTCGTTTCCCAGTTTTTGCCTTGTCTATATGCGGGTATGTTTCATAGGCAATGAGGGCGTCCGCATGATGGACGAGTTTATCTGTTATATTCCCGTGGAGATCCAATGTCACAATAATCGGGACATGATCTTCGATAATTTCACGGATATTGGATATAAGTACTCCTTCCCCATCTTGGAGTCCTTCAACGACCATCGCACCATGAAGCGGTAATATAACTCCGTCGAGTTCATTTTTGTGTTGACGAATATCTGAGAGTAGCTTTTCCTGATAGAAATCGAATGTATCACGTGCTATTGTCGCACCTGGCATTGCGCTTACGGAAAGCGAGAGGAATAAATTGATATTCGATTGCTCGGCTAAATTAATGATACCGCCTATTTCAGTGTTTGTACCGTGGAACTCCTCAATAATTTCATCGCCAAAATATTCCTTATGGTCTTGGAAGTCCTCTCTGGTCGTATACCCTGGTGCGAATGTATTTGTTTCATGATATATGCTGCCCAGCAACACGGTTTTGGTTGGCACGCATAGTGTTTCTGAGTTGCTGTTCATAATTGTATGGGACGCGAAGACCGGCGTTCATTCGATTAGCATGCTTACAATATATTCTGATAATTATCAACAAACAGAACTGTCTAGTTGAGTCAGTTTGAGAAATAAGCAGGTCGTTAAGTGAATTAGTAGATGGTCGCAGACCTGCTCAACGAGAGCTATGCGGCGGAATTTGATGAACGGTAGGAGCGTGAGCGGACAGCGAACGTCTTGGCGGTGTCGCTGTCCGGTTCCACGCGACTGGTTGTTGCTTCAAGAGACACAGCGACACTTCTCACCTGACGTTGAACGGTCTCATAACAAATCTGGTGCTGTAACGTCGGTTTGTTGACAACGTGCCAAACCCGTCGACGTCCACGAGAGCGGAACTCTCGTGCGGCCCATCAGAACGCGAAGCGTTCTGAGGACGACGAAGCCGGCGTGGGTCGAAATTGATAAAATTACTGCCAGGACTGACAGCGACCGATATTGGATTTTTACTGCAATAGAGCTCGAGACAAACTTCAGTCTCGACGTGGCGTTCTTTGGAGGCGAGGCACCGATCCAGCTGCTGCGTTTCTGCATGGATTAGCCGAGAAACACGATCTATCCGATGCTGAGAGACTCATTGATAGTGCTGAGTATCTGACTGTCCTCGCTCGAGTAGGATCGGGCAGTCACCACGAATATGTCGATGAAATCATATCGAAATGTGTTTTAGGCCCTCACAATATGGATCGACCGCTTCAATAACCCGTGGGTCGGCAGTCGGGTGAATTCGGGAGATTAGTTTGAACAGTTTGTCCACTACTATACCACACAGAGACTCCACAAGTCACTTAACAAATAATTGTCAGCGGCGGTGCTAAACTAGACAATGCCCAACAAAATCGACGATCGTCCAGCGGTCAACAACCCAGATCTTAAGGATCGGGGTACCTGGTCGGTCGTGGTTAAAAATGTTTTACACTTCGAGATAGTAACTATTGAAATTGGCTGACTCAACAATAGTTCCCGCCACGGGTCAAGTCCCTTGGAGGAAAGTATCCCAACCGTGGTCGGAGAGTGTCACTGTTCGCGCGATGAGTAACGATCATTGAAGGAAGGTATACACAGCATCACCGATCTCTGCGATGATGTCCGCGCCGTCCGAGTCTCGATTCGTCTGATCGACGAACACGGAAAACACGAGCGGGTTGTCCGCGAACAGGACACCTGTATCGAGTGCTGCAGTCGGAAGGAACCCAGTTTTGTGGCACAGTTCGATTTCAGAAGGGATGTATCGCGGGAACATTTCTGTGAAATTTTGATTTCGAAGTGGCACCTTCATACGGTCGTAGGCGGAGCATGAAAGAGTCTCTCGATGGACGAAATCTGCGAAGAATCGAGCGCAATCGCGCGGCGAGGTGACGTTAACAGGACGGTCATCGGGACGGTGGACATCATCGCCTGAATCCAGACCCGTCTCCTCGAGTCCGACCATCATCTTCCGCTGAAGAGCGGTCTGAGACATGCCGAGGGTGTCCGCCGAATCGTTGATGCGGCCCCACCCCAACACGTCAATCAGCTCGTTCGTCGCAGTATTATCACTAATTGCGATCATTGCGCGTGCCAAGTCTTCAAGCGTCACCGTTGGATCATCGAAGAGATTGAGGACCCCGCTTCCGCCGACACAGTTCTCTCGAGACGGTGAGCGCACGGTACGGAGTTTTTCGAGATCGCCGTCGTAGTCGGCGTATAGAGCGTATTGGATCACGAGTTTGATGACGCTGGCACTAGCAAAACGCTCGCACGCTCGCCGTTCGTAGATGATATCGAATTCTGACGCCGTTTTCGGGTATCCGAGGAAGACGCCGACTTTCTCATCTATCCTGTCCGTATACGAACCGAGATACGTAGCTAACGACTCTCGAGAATCGAGTTCGGGAACAGCGGGTCGCATGGTCGCGACAACAAGGTCGAGTAGCATATAACACTCGAAACGAGGGAAACCGTTTGTAAACCTCGCGAGAATCCGCCGGCCGATATGCGGTAACGATGCGGGAAACCGCCACCATCAGTATGACTTCAATAAACCAGTGGTTCAGTAGATTGGTAGTCTATCCACCATCAGATACCATGTTCCTGCTTCGGAAATTGGGATCGGAAACCATTTCAAAAAAATTATGTCCTTTCGATCTGTTTAATCGAACAAGAACTGGTAGAACGGGCCACCAGTATCGACTGCTAGCCCGGAACCAGAGATACATATGACCGAAATAGACACAATAGAAGCGAAGCGACTAACGCGTGATTTAACAACTTCGTTCGAAATTTCGCTGGGCACACAGACCAGTATCTCGAACGTTGTAATCAAAGTCGAACTCACGGACGGTACCATTGGGATCGGCGAAGCTGCACCCGTATCCATGGTCACCCACGAATCCCAGGAGACCGTATTAGCGGCGATCGAACTCGCTCGCTCCCTCGTTACGGGAATGGAGATCGAAAACACTCGAGGAATTCACACTGTCTTGAAACATCACTTAGAGACTCAGCACGCCGCACGTGCCGGCATTGAAATGGCAGTTTTCGATGCACTTGGAAAACGGTGGGGCTGTTCGCTCGCAGCGCTAGCTGGCGGTGCTAACGCACCGGTAGTCACTGATGACACGATCGGAATGGTCGGGCCGAATACGGCCCAGTCACAGGCCGCAGCGGCTGTCGAATCCGGATTCGAGGACCTCAAAATCAAAGTAGGGGGCGACATAGAAGCGGACATCGAGCGCGTCGCAGCGGTTCGAGAGGCTGCACCCGACGCGGAAATCATCGTCGATGGCAACCAGGGATACTACCCAAAAGAGGCGATCCAGTTCGCGGATCGCACTGCCGACTTCGACATCGGTCTGTTCGAACAGCCGGTGGACAAGGACGACCGTCGTGGGTTAAAACAAGTAACGGACGCGGTACGAATCCCAGTCGCAGCAGACGAAAGTGTATTTACCGCCGAGGATGCAGCAACAATAGCGACGATGGGTGCAGCAGACGTCATTAACGTCAAAATCCAGAAAGCCGGTATCGTGGACGCACTTGCGATCACGAGAATTGCAGCGGCTCACGGCCTCGATCTGATGATCGGAATGATGCTCGAGTCATCGATCGGAGTTAGAGCAGGTGCACACATCGTTGCTGGCACGGGAGCGATATCGTACGTCGATCTCGATGGCCATTTTTCAATCGCCGACCCGATCACCTCTTGGGAGTATCAACCAGCACACGACGTTCAGGGTCCCGGTCTCGGTCTCGACGTCGAATATGATGCCCTTTGAGTTCTCATCGGTTTCCGACAAAACCGTGGACCGACGGAACGGACTTGTTGTCTACCTGCCATTTTCCATTTGACGACTGACTGCCACGCCGCCGTTCCCAGAACGATTCTTCCTCTCGCCTCTTGCGTCCATTCGAGATAGCCGTTGTGGAAAACTCTCTCCCGAAAGATTGGCCGCTATCTGACGGTCCTACACGTAGAGTTTCTTTTCTCACTTAGAGGATCCGTCGTGCCTCCTGGAAGGATTCGTCCAGGTACTCGTAGTAGTCATCCGCATTCGGGTCGAAGCTGTTCGTCGTGGGTCCGTCCGCACTCCCCGACGAATGGATGAATTCGTCACCGCCGAGGCTGATGGCGATATGTCCGGGGAAACAGAGGAGGTCACCCTCGCGGAGGTCATCCCGATCAACTTGTTTACCGATTTTCTGCTGTTGGTCGCTGTCCCGTGGGAGAGTGATGCCAGCAATTCGGTACGCCATCCACACGAAGCCAGAACAGTCGATACCCTCGGTCGTCATCCCACCCCACAGGTATGGCGTATCCGTGCCGAGATAGTACTCGGCATTTTCGATGATAGTCCCCGTCGTCGGTACTGAATCCGGTTTCACGACCTTTTCTGCCGGAACCTCCGTAGAGATGCCAGTACGGAACGTCACTACGCGGGTTCCGTCTTCCGTATCGGATACGACCTCACAATCGGTTCCCGCATACACCGTCTCGGGTCCATCGCCGGACGCATCGATGTCCTCGCGGAGAATCGCGTCGAACTCACCATCGATCGGATCTGTGAGGCTGTCGGTTCGAATCCATCCGAGATAGCCGTCAGGGACGCGAACCCGCGTCCAGCCGGACTCGCGTTCGAACGCTGTTACCTGGGCTCCGTAGACTGCTTCAGTGAGGAGGCCTGAATCACCGTCTGGATCGTCCCGAACCGGCGCGATAGCCGTTTGGACGGTCCGTACCTCGGCAATTTCGTCGAATACGTCGAGATCGGTCGTATCGATCGTGGTTCCAGTCGCGTCACGGGCCGCGTCAGCTGCCTGTTCCGGAAGGTTCGGAGCGGAGTCGGATGCAGGGCTCGCGCGCCGTGCGGCAGCAACTGCCCGTTCCTCGAGATACGAATTCTGTACTGCACCGTGGAGCGAGACGTGGTCGCCGTCATCACTCACCGTGGCTTCGACGTCGTAGTACGCGACGCGGGGATCGGGAGCATACTCCGTCTCGCATCGATCGATAGAGACGTTCACGAGTGTTTGTTGCGGGTGCGGATCGTTACTTTCCTGCCTTGCTGAGTCAGACTTCGCAGCCGCAACGCCGCCGAGATTCGCGACGGTGGCAGCGACGCCTGCCGTTTGCAAAACTGTTCTCCGCGTAACTCCGAATCGATTGTTATTGTCCACCATGCTGCAACCCAACAAATAGCAACATAATATTTATAATTTATCTTTTATTATATACACTAATGTATCCTAGTATTAGTATATTTTATACAAGGCTCAATAGAACGAGACTGATCGCGAACGGGTCACTCCGAGTACGTATCGCGGTGCGATGGGGTGGGTATGTCCAACATCGTCCGTAATCCGGAACCGCTACCGAGTACATTGTCGACGAGATTCGTCACTATCGCTGATGTCGAGTAATCACCATGGTAACCACCGTCGACGGTGACCGTGAGATCCTGACTGCCCTGTAATCGGATTTCGTCCCGTGGATTCTCCGCACCGACGTACATCTGAAGGTCAAGGACGATCTCCTTTCCAGAAGCCGTCGTTCCTCGAACGGTCTGGTTGACGCCTGCAACATCGCCCGGCGTAACAGCCACGTGGGAGTCGACCGTTTCGTCGGCGACGACGGGTTCGATGGCCTCGGACACTTCGGTTAGCGACCACCCAACTCCATCAGCGAGCATGGCGACCGACTCGCGTGATCCGACGTGTCCGGCTCCGGTTGCGATTTGGCTGTCGAACTCGGCTACTGGGAGACCGGCGCCGATTTTTTGCTGCAACGAGATCCGTCGTTGTTCGGCGTCTTGAACCCGGTTCACGTGGATCGAATCCACTCTATTAACGGGCGTTGAGAGGAGTACTGGCAACGCATCCATCACGAAACCGGGATTGATTCCCGTAGAGAGACACGTAACGCCGTTTTCTTTTGCGACTTCATCTATTCGCTTTGCAGCATCGTGATTCGAGTGTTGTGGATAGCTCAGTTCTTCGCACGTCGAAATGACGTCACATCCCGCTTCGAGAATCTCGATCAACTGCGGTTCGGACTCCTCGATCGACGAGACCGTTGAGTGAAACACGATACTCGGAGACTCGGATAGATGGATATCCGGATCATCCGACACTACTGCCGACTCAGTGGTCGTAATTTCGCAAACTTCGTCGATCGTCTTCCCAACTTTTGCTGGATCGATATCGATACCACCGATTACGTCGATGCCCTTTCGCTGTGCAGATCGGACGATCTCTTGTCCGATCGGTCCGACACCATACTGGACAGCTGTGATAGTGTTACTAACCATTGTGATAGTATTTGCTTACGGAGAGACCCAGCCCTGTTCATGAGTCCGGATTCACCAATGGAGTTTTTCTACATAAGTTTTAATAATCAGGATATACTATCTGCCTCTTCGAGAGGAATCGTACGACGAGGTTTAAAACCGGGTCGTTACGGGAGATTCTGCGTTTCGAGTTCTCGTTTGAACTCCTCGACACCTTCTGTAAGAACGTTAGATAGGTCCTGGTGGAGTTCCAAGTCTGATATTCGATACTCCGGCCCGCAGATACTGAACCCGCCGATGACGTTCCCCGAGGGATGTTCCACGGCCATTCCGATGGCCCGTTTTCCCGAACGGGACTCTTGGTTGTTGATCGCATACCCATTTTCTCGCACGGTCTCGAGTTCCCGAAACAGTTCTTCTCGAGAGGTGATCGTATTCTCGGTAACCTGTGGAAGTCCCCACCGATCGATTTCGTCCCGTATGCGCTCGTCCGAATACTTTGCGAGGATCGCTTTCCCGATGGAGGTCGTATGAAGGTATTGGTAGTACTCTCGTCTGCTGCTCGGTTTCGTTGAACCGCTTACCCAGTCGAAAAGCGTTACGAGGCGGCCGTTTTGTTCGATTGCGAAATCCGCTTCCTCGTTGGACCTGTTCGCTAACGTTACAACGCACTCGCCGGCTAGCCTGTAGGTTTTGTCGTGCGTTCTCACATGCATTCCGAGATCGTACAGTCGACCCCCGAGGAGATACTCATCTCCCTTATTGACGACGAATCCGTGCTTCATCAACGTAGAAATGTGTTTATACACTGTCCCCCTCGAAACCTCGAGGAAGTCAGCGATATCGTCTACTCGGACCTGACCGTGATTCTGAATGAATTCGAGTATCGTGATCGAGGTTTCGGTCGTCGTCAATATCTGGGTGTCGTTGGACATACACTACTCCCTCTCATAGAGATACTTGTATTTTACGTATAGTGAACTATTATAGGTGCGGCTTCGTTGTAGTCGACTTATGGACCGTCCGTAGCGGAACAGGAATTACACTGCGTGTGAATTAATCGGTACGAGAAAAGCACTTCCTGGTCTATCTCGGTTTGACCGGAGTTTATTACGTACATACATGTGTAAAGACGGGTACTGGCGAGTCCGCATGCAACGAAGCGATCGGAATGGGTTGTGGTGATAACTAGGTAAAATACGTTTACTCACTGCCCGAAGGCCCTCGTTGACTCTCACTACACGAACCGTCTCTCTATTTCCGATCCTCCGGTCGGAGGACCGATCAAGCGGGAAGACTCTCGAGTACGTCTATTACAGACCTCGAAAAGAGACACCGTATAATAGTTCACGTATAATGAATCCTAAAAACGTCCGAGCTGACTACAGATGCTAAGCTATCATTTTCGGTGGGATGAGTCGAATTCGTCGTGGAAATTACGAGGAACAAGCGAAAAACGATCCAATGGAAGTCGTTAGTTGTAAACTGATGAAATTATACACGAAAATTATGGTAAGATACGAACGAGTTTTAACCCGAATTGAGGGGAGTTCGATTACGGGGTATCCATCGTTCAATATATCGTAAAACGGGTAGAACCGAAAGCGAGGCCGACACGCTTGCGATCGGTGTGGGACGCGAACACCCATTACCCGCTATGAACTACCTAAATACCGATTCGAAGGCGAACCGTCGTATCGCTGCCGCCCGAATCATCGAAAGTCGTTCACTACGAACGGATGCCAAATCCGAAAGTTAGCCGAGAAGCGATCCCCCAGAACTATATCGAAAAACAGACGGCCAGTTGTCCGGCTAACCCCGCTGTCGCCGTATGGGAGTAGACTATCTGAAACACGGAAACATCTGTAACTCCCGCCAACCGAACTATCGAGCATCGTAGTTCTAAGTCAAATATCGGAATTTCGTGCCCTCACTGCTGTCGAATGGATCCTGGATTCGTGACCGTTATCAAGTGTGACCTGTTCCGTTACTATTATAACCACATCCTGAGAAGGAGCGATGTATGCCACATTCAAACACAGTTAATAGACGATCAGTGCTAGCGGCGGTTGGTGGCGCAGCGGCAACAGTTTCCGTCTCAGGATGTCTGGGTGGTGATGTGGAAAGTGATGTGGGGAACCTCCTTCGATACGGGCGTGCTCAGGACTCATCGACACTCGACCCGCAAGCGACTTCATCGGGTGAGGACGCCAAGGTAACCGGTCAGATATACGATCGGCTTATCCACTTCGAGCCAGGCGAATCGACGCTAGTCGAAGGATTAGCCGAAGAGTTCAGTCTCGAGGGGACGACGGTATCACTCACAATCCGCCAGGACGCCCAGTTCCACAACGGAGACGACGTGACGGCAGAGGATTTCGTCGCGACGTACCGACGATTCCACGACGAGGACTACGAGCACTATATCGGCGCCGATAACGTCTCGTTCTACGGAGCGTACGTCTTCGGGTCAGTCGAGTCCATCGAAGCGACGGCCGAATCCGAACTTGAGATCGAACTTGAGTCCAGATACGCGCCATACCTACGGACGCTCGCGATGTTTGCAGCTGCGGTCTTTCCGAAGAGCGAGATCGAAAACGACCACGATTTCGCCGAGGATCCGATCGGCTCCGGACCGTTTGTATTCGACGAGTGGAGCAAGAGCGATCAACAGATCCGGCTGACGGCCAATGAGGACTACTGGGGCCAAAAGGCGAGTGTCGGCGAGCTTGTCTTCGAGGCCGTTACCGAAAACTCGACGCGCGCGCAGTCTCTCGACAGTCGCGAACTCGACATCATTGACGGAATCGGCAGCGGACAGGCTAATACTATCGAGAACTCCGAGAATGCCTCACTCGAGTCGAAGCCCGGAATGAACGTAGGGTACCTAGCCCTCAACATGGAACGCGTCGAAGCGTTCCGTGACAGGCGAGTTCGCCGAGCGATCAACCACGCGATAAACGTCGAGGGGATCATCGAGTCGATCTATCGTGGAAACGCGACCGCTTCGGCCCAAGCAATCCCGCCGACGGTGATGGGATACAACGAAGATCTCGACCCCTACGAGTACGATCCGGAAACCGCACAGGACCTCCTCGACGATGCCGGATACGGCGACGGCCTCGAGTTCGAACTTGCGACGATGACCACCGCACGACCGTACATCGCCTCGCCTGTACAGACGGCAGAGACTGTCCGATCGAACCTGGCCGATGTCGGCATCGACGTCGAGATCAACGAGCAGTCATCGTTCGACGCGTACCTCGAGTACACCGACACGGGACAACACGACGCGGCGTTTGCCGGCTGGATCACCGACAATGGTGACCCGAACAACTTCTACGAACCTCTATTGGATCCCGGTGTCGATCCCGATGAGATTCCCGAGGGACAGAACTGGATCAGTCGCGACGTGGAAGGTGTCAACGACGGAAACAACTCCGCGTGGGCGAACACTGAGTTCATGGAACTGGTCGACGAGGCCCAGCAGACCTACGACGAAGAAGAGCGAGCAGAACTGTATCGGGAAATCGGGCAACTCACCCGTGACGAAGCACCGTGGGCCTTCATGACCTACACTGACGAACTTCGAGGTGTCAGCGAGCGAGTCAACGGTTACATCGTGGAAGTGATCGGCGGTCCCTTCCTCAATCATGTCGAACTGGACGAGTAAGCTGGATCGAAAAACTTGTAATCGAGCAAATAACCCTCTAACATAATGGTCAGCAAACGAATTATACTCAAACGATTGTTGCTACTTGTCCCAGTGTTGTTGGGTGTAGCGACATTCGTTTTCGCGATCCTCCATCTTTCGCCGGGGAATCCCGCACGGACAATCGCGGGCGAGCGGGCAAGCGAGGAGTTCGTTCGACAAATCGAAAGCGATCTCGGGTTGAACGATCCAATATACGTTCAGTACGGCCGCTTCCTGCTCGATGCAGCCCAGTTGGACTTCGGCAACTCCTATGTCCTCCGGCAAGATACCGCTGTAATCGAGGTGCTGAGACATCGGTTCCCGGTCACCCTCGAGTTGGCAATCTACGGCCAGATCGTGGGTATTCTCTTCGGCATTCCTCTCGGCATCCTGAGCGCCGTCAAGCAGGATTCCCTGACTGATCACATCACTCGAATCGGAGCATTGACTGGTATCAGCGTCCCGATCTTTTGGAGCGGCCCCCTCTTGATCATGATATTCGCTCAAGGGCTCGGTATCTTACCGACCAGCGGGCGTATCGCATCTATTTACTCTATCCCGCATTTCACTGGATTGATCACCGTCGACGCAGCGCTCACCGGACATCCGGGAGCATTCCTCTCGGCGGTCAAGCACATGTTCCTGCCGACCCTCGTCCTTGGAATCTACTCGATGGCGCTGATTTCGCGGATGATGCGCTCGTCGATGCTCGAGGTAACCCGTCAGGACTACATGCGAACCGCTCGCGCGAAGGGACAGGGGATGAACATTACGATCATGAAGCATGGATTTCGGAACGCCCTCGTGCCCGTGGTGACGATTATCGGCCTCCAGTTCGGGTCACTCCTAGGCGGTGCGGTACTCACCGAGACAGTGTTCAGCATTTCCGGCATCGGAAACCTGCTCGTTGAAGCGATCTCCGTCGGTGACTATCCGGTAGTCCAGGGCACGGTGTTGCTGTTCGCGTTCCTCTACACGCTCGTGAATCTGGGCGTCGACCTCACCTACTCGATACTCGATCCGAGGATAGATCAATGAGTTACGACACAGATACCCAACGCGATACCGACGACCGCTTGAGTTTCGTCGACCGGCTACGCCGATCGCAGTTCCTCAGCGAATTGTTCTCGAACAGGCTAGCGTTAACCGGGCTCGGAATTATCCTGTCCATCATCGCGATCGGCGTCCATGCCCGGCTATTCCTCGACTACAACGCCATCGTCAGTTCCCAGATCGGGACCGGATCGACGATGACCGGACCCTGCGGTGAGCGAGAGATCGTCGCCGCCATCCAGTCGGCGGGCTCCTGCGCCCATCCGTTCGGGACGGATCTACAGGGTCGAGACATCTTCAACCGCGTCCGCTACGGTGCATGGCTGGCGCTGAAGTTCGGAACAATCACCGTCATCGCCTCGACTATCCTCGGCGTTGGACTCGGTATACTTGCGGCCTACTACGGAGGCTGGATCGACAACCTCATCATGCGAACGATGGACATCTTGTTGTCATTCCCCAGTCTACTACTGGCACTTGCGCTCGTCGCTATCTTCGGTGCCGGGATCTGGAAAGCTGTCATCGCACTCACTCTCGTCTATACGCCCCAGTTCGCGCGTGTCGTCCGCGGTACTGCGCTGAAAGTGCTGGAGGACGAGTACATCGAGGCGACAGTCGCGTTGGGTGCTCGCGACGCACGCGTCCTGATCAGACACGTCCTGCCGAACTCCATCGCGCCGATCACGGTCCAGAGCACCCTCAATTACGGGATGGCGATCATCGACATTGCCGCGCTGTCATTCCTCGGATTCGGTGCCAGCGCCGGGACTCCCTCGTGGGGGCTCATGCTCTCGAACGGAGTCAACGAGGGGCTCCTCTCCGGCCACTGGTGGTGGTCCTTCTTCCCGGGACTGTTACTGGCGTTGGCCGTCCTCGGGTTCAATCTGCTCGGCGATGGTATGCGCGATGCGCTCGACCCGCGAATGCGAGAAAACATCGACTGACCGATGGTGAACAACGATAGCAAATCGACAGTTCCGCCCGTTGCCCGCCTGGCCGGTGCGTTCGGTCTCGGTGCCGGTTCCGGAATCGGTCTCGCCATCGTCCTGGCCGTTCAGGGTGATCCGAATGGGGGGACGGGAACGGCGTTCGCGCTCGGCGCACTCGTTTTCGGCGTCGCCCTGCTCGGCTGGTCCGCCGCCGTGATGGGAGGACGCGGCTTCGAGACGATGAACGAGTACCTCGAGGGAGGGAGCGACTGGACCGAAGCCGGCGGACGGCGGGCGATGGTGTTGCTTTGTAGCGTCGGCCTCGGCGACATGGTCGGTTCCTCGATCGTTGCCGCAGTGATCGTCTGATCTCGCGGCGCGATAGCGACTATTGAGCCGTTGTACAACCCGATCGCTCAGCTATCGTTCGATTGGGTGTAGAGTGAGCACTGACCGAAACGACAGGTTTTGTTTGAGCTACGGCGGATAGACGACCGAAAGTGCCCTCACTCGCTCGACGATTGTGCGGTATCCGATGGGAGTTCGAAGAATAGGGATGGCTCGTCGTGACTGAAAGATACTACCCGCCGGCGTGAAAGGGGACGAACAGTAGCGTCAATCCGTCCGCGTTCGAGGGCTAACCGTTCGAGGCGCTCAACGGTATCCGGGGCATAGTACAGCGGGACGAACACCGCCTCACGCTGGTCGTCATCGAGCTCGGCGATGAGAGAGAACCCGCTGGCTTGGTAGACTTCATATCGAGAGACGGTGAATCCCGTCCCGAGACGGTCCTTGAGTTCCTCAAACTCGTCGTCGGGGACGACGACGTCGAAGCCGATGCTTCGGTATTCACTCTCGTAGTCATTGGTCTCGTCATCGATACTAGGACGGTCGGACGGCCCCGGTTGGGGGGCAACGTCGCCGGGATGTAACTCGAGTACCGACCAGTCGTCTTCACGGTATTCGTCGGCGATCGACTCGGCATCCGCAACAAATGCTTCCCAACGGTCATTGGCAGGGTATGATTGCTCCTCGCCGTGCATACTGATGCGTAGGCGTAGCAACGGACAAAAGCTTTTGCCTCGGTTCTCCGGCCAGTCTGGCCCGATAATGGCCATCGCAGATCCGTTCGAAAAACAAGATATATAATCCTGCGGTAACATACCTCATGTAGTGAGTTCACTACTCTCCCTCTCGAACCTGCAGACGTACTTCCGGACGGATCGAGGGACCGTCAAGGCCATCGATGGTCTGGACCTCACCATCCGGGAGGGTGAAACGGTTGGACTCGTCGGGGAGTCCGGAAGCGGCAAAAGCGTGACCGCTCTCTCGGCGATGCAACTGGTCGACCACCCTGGCGAGGTCGTCGGCGGCTCGATCGAGTTCCGTGACGACGACGTCGCCAGTAATCTTCTCAAACAATACCCGGACCGCGGGCCCGAGTTCGTCGATTCCGAGTCGGGGATCGTCGAGTTGACGGAGACGCCCGACGCGGCGATGCGTCAGCTCAGAGGCCGGGAGATGAGCATGATCTTCCAGGATCCGATGACGTCGCTGAACCCGGCGGCCACCGTCGGCAATCAGGTCGCGGAGAGCCTGCTATTACACCAGTATGACCGCAAGCGGCCCGACACTTGGTGGAACGCCGTCCGTGAGATTACACCGTCCCTCGGCCGGGATCCGATCGAGGAACAGGCGCTTTCGGATGCTGTCGATATGCTCGAGCAGGTTGGTATCCCCGAGGCTAAATCCCGGATCGACCAGTACCCACACGAGTTCTCAGGTGGAATGCGCCAGCGTGTACTCATCGCGATTGCACTCGCTTGCCAACCGAAATTACTCATTGCCGACGAACCGACGACCGCCCTCGACGTGACCATCCAGGCACAGATCCTCGAACTGATAAACGACTTACAGGAGCAATTAGGGATGGCGGTACTGTTTATTACGCACGATCTCGGTGTCGTCGCCGAGACCTGTGACCGCGTCGCCGTGATGTACGCAGGCGAGATTGTCGAGGAGGGCCCCGTCGAAGAGGTGTTTACCAATCCCTCACACCCCTACACCTACACGCTACTCGAATCGATCCCGACTGAAGACAGGGACCGACTGACACCGATCGAAGGCAACGTTCCAGACCTCATCGATCTCCCCGATGGCTGTCACTTCGCGCCGCGATGTCCGTGGTCACAACCCGAGTGTACAGACGAAGAGATACCGTATCTACAGCACGGCTCCGAGGATATTAACCACCGTTCGAAGTGTATTCACTCGGAGTTCGACGAGAGCGTCTACGCCGACGAGAGAGAGGGTATTAACACCAAAAACGATGGTTCCTTCGACGAAACCCTGGTTTCAGTTAACGAGGTGAAACGACACTTCTCGCAGGCAGATGGAATGCTCGACCGGTGGCTCGCCGACGAGTTGCCACCGGTCAAGGCAGTCGACGGAGTCAGCTTCGACATCTACCAGGGCGAGACGCTCGGACTCGTGGGCGAAAGCGGTTGCGGGAAGTCGACAACCGGTCGCACTCTCTTGCGACTACTCGAACCGACTGACGGCAACGTCGTCTTCTCCGGCGTAGACCTTAATGATCTCAGCGAGAACGCTCTCCGGGAAACGCGCAAGGAGATGCAGATGATCTTCCAGGATCCAATGTCCTCGCTCGATCCGCGGATGACAGTCGCCCAGACGATCGCCGAACCCCTGAAGATTCACGACCTCCCAGTTCCGGTGGAGGGCGACGATCGCTCACAGCGCGAGCGCCGGCGTGATCGTGTCGACGAACTCCTCGATGCCGTCGGCCTCGATTCCTCGCAACGCGATCGGTACCCCCACGAAATGTCCGGTGGGCAGCGCCAGCGCGTGGGGATCGCCCGTTCACTTGCCGTCGATCCCGATTTCATCGTCGCAGACGAACCGGTCTCCGCTCTCGACGTGTCGGTGCAGGCGCAGATAATAAACCTGCTCGAGGATCTGCAAGAGGAGTTCGACCTGACGTACCTGTTTATCGCCCACGACCTCTCGGTCGTCAGGCACATCGCCGATCGCGTTGCGGTGATGTACCTCGGCGAAATCGTCGAACTTGCCGAGACGGAGGAACTGTTCGAAGCACCGAAACACCCCTACACAGAGACGCTACTCTCGGCGGTACCCGAACCGGACCCTTACGCGAGCGGGGATCGAATCATCCTCGAGGGAGACGTCCCAAGTCCAATCGATCCGCCATCCGGGTGTCGGTTCCGGACGCGCTGCCCGAAGGTCGTTCCGCCGGACGACCTCGATATCGAGCAAGCGGCCTATCGCGAAGTGATGAGCTTCCGGGAACAGATCGAGAAGGAGACGCTCACGATCGATCGATTCGACGGGGAAGACGGCGAACCGGCCACGCCGGAGGCCGTCGCCGACGGGGGAAGTCAGCGGTCCGGGCAAGACATCGTCGATGAATTCTTCGACGAATCATTGTCTCCAGATGTCGAGGTGACGCTCGTAAACGCTGCCTCCCGCCTGACCGGCGGCGAATGGGACGAAGCAGCGTCCCTGTTGCGCGATGAGTTCGAATCAGTGTGCGAGCGTCGTAGCCCAGTTCTCGACGGTAATCGCCACCTGTCTGCCTGTCACATAACTGATAGCAACGCTCGCTAAGCCGGTTCATCGCTTGCCGGGAGAACGTATCGTTAGAAGTAAACAGACCACACTTGACGTAAAGGAGACCCTCACAGAATGAGCGTTCGTATCGTACTATTCGTCGTGCCACTGATCACCCTTGGTAGCGGCCACACTGTGAACGTCCAGCTGGCCAATCAAAGGACATGTTCCACAGTCGAATCAAACGCCTATCGACAGTCGCAATTCAGTCACTAACATGGCCGGAGAGCATCTCGAGTATGATACCAAATTGACCGCGAAGACGAGGGTGGACAACGATGGAACCGAAGATGATAGTGATCGTGCTGACGGTTTCTCCGATCAAGCGCCAAGCGGGTACCAGTTGACGTTCAAACTCTGGCACCCGAACTGCTGGATGACCACTGTAACCGCGAAAACGGACGGAAACCTGCTCGTGAACTCCGTCTACATCGTCGACGAACACGTGAAAGCCCACGTCGTCGCGTACGCGAACACTACCGAGGCTCTCGAGACGCTCATCGAAGCAACGCACATGTCGGAGCGGACATACTCGGTCAGCGAACTGCACAACCGGCATCAGTATGGGGAATCCACCGAGCCGGTCCGTAAGATGACGCGAAATCTGTTAGTTGAGTACGATCCGGCCAACAGTATCTACGACGCACTCGTTTCACGCGGGTTCATTCCGGTGGAACCACTTCGTGTGCGTGATGGGTACGAGTACTGGACTGTAGCCGTCGACGACCCCCGTGAGCGAATGCAAGAGAAGCTCGCGACCGTCTGTGAGACGAAGAACGCGGAAATCACCGTTCAGCAGATATCGACGCAGCGACCGATAACCGACACCGACGTCGACGCGGGAACCTGCTGGGAAACGCTCTCCACTCGTCAGCGCGAAGTTTTCAAACACGCACGTGATCAAGGCTACTACGAGTGGCCTCGGGCCGTGTCCGGTGCAGACCTCGCCGCGGAACTCGACATCGCCAAAACAACGTTTTTCGAACACCTCCGGAAGGCGGAAGCGAAACTCCTCGGCAGGAAGTGAGGGATTGTTCTGATTGCCGTATTTTGACGAGACATCGTCGCCCAAGTGATCGGTACCCGTCTCCCGCTACTCGACGATGATAGAAATGCGTCAGATAGTTTGAATTAACGATGAGGCGGCCGTCTCTTCGTCGGATGCCTCGTAAACGACGTGTGCAGCGGCGACGTCCTGAATAGCGAGTCCGGTTGAGTCGAAGACCGTGACGCTATCCTCGGGCGTTCGACCCGCCAGCTTGCCGGTCGCGATTTCGCCGATTTCACCGTGGATATCCTCCTCAGTAAGGACGCCGTTATCCCATGGAACGTTAATCTCGCCCGAGTGTATGCACTGTTCGAAGTCGTCGATGACCAGCAATGCGTTCAACAGCACCTCGTCCGTGAGTTCGTGCTTGCCGGCAGCGTCGGCCCCCATCGCGTTAACGTGGGTGTGTGAACAGAGATCGTCCGTCTCGACGATCGGCGCTTCGACCGGCGTCACCGTCGAAAGGACATCACAAGCGGCCGCCGCGGCGATAGAACCGCGTCGGATGGCAAACTCTTCGGCATATGTGTCGACGAATTTCTCGACGCGTTCGTCGTCGGGGTCAGAGATGACCACTTCTTCGATCGGGCGAACTGCCGCGATGGCCTCGAGTTGCGTGTACGACTGAACACCGGCACCGACGATTCCCATCGAAGTTGCGTCCTCGACGGCTAAATAATCAGTTGCGACCGCAGCTGCCGCACCGGTACGGCGCATTGTGAGCTCTGTTCCGTCCATAATAGCAAGCGGGAACCCGGTTTCCGGATCGGAGTAGATCATTGTTCCCATGACCGTCGGGAAATCGTGAGTAGACGGATTATCCGGATGGACGTTCACCCACTTGATGCCTGCTGCGTCCCAGTCGTCAGCAGCCATATACGCTGGCATCGACCGAAAGTCTCCGTTGTATGTCGGTAGGTCGATGTAGGACTTGGACGGCATCTGTGCGTTGCCCGTCGCATACGCTACGAATGCGGCTTCCATAGCAGGGACGAGGTCTGTCATTGACGAGCGCTGTCGAACATCGGTGCTGTCGAAGAGAGAAGTCTCCATACACCAACCAATTGTCAATGACTACTTATACAATACCCCTCTCATGTGCGGCATTGTTCAGATAAGCCGAAAAGTGAGTCGGTAGAACTTTCAAGCTCTCATTCTTGGGCACTGTCTAGTTGAGTCGGTTTGAGAAGTGAGCAGGTCGCTGAGTGGATTGGGTAGATGCTCGCAGACCTGCTCAGCGAGAGCTATGAACCGGATTTAGAAGAATATTGGGAGAACGTCCGTATCCTCCGAAGCTCTAAAACTCCCACAACCTCGGAGGATGGAAATGATGCGTGCCTTACTTGCAGATTGGGTGCATTAGAAATATTCGGCCGGTAAGCTTGCTTGCGTTAGTGCCTACACAATCAATCAGCGAGGGCATTTGGTGAGGTCCAGACAGTCATTTCAGGACCAGCCCCGGCCTTCCATAGAACGTCCTATTTCTCGGATATAGACTCTGTGGAGAGAGTATCCATTTCTCAATCGCCACCGACCCGTTCGGCGACAAGGACACCCACTTGGTCATGCACACGCTCGACTGCCGTGACCACGAATCCGACGTCAGTGAGTACGTCCACGAGCATCCCGACGGTAGCCGCATCGACCCCGTGGCCGAATAGCGGTTCCTCAGGGTCGGGTGAGCCGAAGAACATCGCGTCACCGAGAACGAACCGATGCGGGCCGAGGTCGGCGATGGCCTCGATAGCCTCGCGCTTTTTCTCGTCGGGAAGATGGTGAAGGGCGAAATTCGAAACGACAACGTCCACGTCGCCGTCGTATTGCGGGTTGCGGAACTCGCCATAGCCGAACTCGGCGTTCTCGATACCGCTGTCGGCGGCTTTCGACCGTGCCTGCTCTATCATTCCGTCACTGATGTCGCGACCGACGACGTGGCCGGCATCCCCGGCCAACGCGAGCGCGATTAAGCCCGTCCCCGTTCCGAGGTCGAGGACGACGTCGTCGGGGCGAGGGTCGGCGTGTTCGATAACGAGTGTGGCGCACGCATTGTAGATCGGCTTCTCTTTGCTGCCGTGCTTGTCGTCGTATTGATCGGCGATCTGTGAGAAGCGATCGGCGAGGTCCTCAAGAGGCTCGTCCATTATTGCCACCCCCCGTTGAAATCTTCCTTCGACAGTTCCATATTCACGGTCGTGCCGATTGCGTATCCATCGGAGACGGCGGACGGGATGGACGGAGGACCCCCACTACAGGCGTCGCCAGCGATGAACAGCCCTTCGACAGACGTGAACCCCATTCCACGCTGAGACCGTGTTGCATCGACGAGTCCAGCCTGATTCACTTCGAGACCGAGCTGTTCTGGGAGCTCGCTGTGTTGCTCCATCGGTGGAGGGTAGAATAGAGCGTGGCGAGCTACGTCGCGGCCATCCGCAAGGGAGATGCTTTCGAGATCGCCATGGGAGCCGTTGAGTGCGGTAATCGGTTCGTCTTCGATTTTGATTCCTCGTTCGACGAACACCGACCGGGATTCTTCATCGAAAACGTCCTGCCCATCGGTGAATACGACGAGGTCCTCACTCAGGTTGTAGATGAGCTTCGCGTAGTCGACCATGTGTTGGTTCGTGACCATCACGCCGAGCGGTTCACCACGGACTTCGTAACCGTGACAGTAGGGACAGTGATGCACGCCACTCCCCCAGAACTCCTCGAAGCCGTCGGTCTCGGGAAGATTGTCCCTGACACCAGTCGCTAGTACGACCTTCCGACTCGTGACGGTCTCGCCGGAATCCAGGGTACTGGTGAAGCTGTTGTTGTCTCGACTAACATCCGTTACATTCGTGTCCCGAAACTCGCCTCCGTATTCCAGAACTTCCTCGTAACCGAGCCGACGGAGCTCCTCCGGTGAGATACCGTCCCTCGTCAGGTATCCGTGGGCTTCAGCTGCTGGACCATTGCGCGGTTCGCCGTTATCACAGACCAAGACACTGCGAAGTGAGCGCCCTAACTGGAGGGCTGCACTCAAACCAGCAGGCCCGCCCCCGATGATGAGAACGTCGTATTCCAAATCACCGCCATCAGTTGTTTGCATACTACCTGCAATGAGGTAGAGAGCGATAAGTCCATCGCTGCCAATAGTGGAGCCTATCAAGCCTTGTATATTGGAGAAATATGGACTCAGTAGCTCGTATTCTTCATAATAGATGTTCTGGCCTCTCCGCTCAATTTCATCATGTCGATTCCGAACTCGCGTTTGATTGCATAAGAGTGCAAACTTTATGTAGGCACGGCACCAATCCCCGACAACAATGCCAGACGCCGTACAAAAGCAACTCGGGGATGAACGGGAGTGTGAGGGCCTTCTCGACTGTATGTTCGGAATGAACGAGCTCGACAGGGCCGTATTTAGACTGTTAGCGGAATCTTCTGAGCCGCTTACTGTGGATCATGTTGCGAAGTTCATCGGTAAAGAGCGGACGACCGCGTACCGTTCGGTCAAACGACTCGAAGAGGCAGGGGTTGCTGTGCAAGAACAGGAAAGTTGTCCGAAGGGAGGCTATCACCACGTGTATCGAGTCTCTGATCCTGACGAGATAGCGAATGAGCTCCAACGAATGCTCAACCAGTGGTACGCTGAGACTGGCCAACTCATTCAGGAGTTCCGGGATACGTATGTCAAGGACCGTTCTTCTGAATAGATCAATAACTTTCCCGCCTCATGATGTTTTATATTAGGAATAGCTGATGGGAGAACGTGGCCGCCGATTGACTAACGCATTTGTCGCTGCCCTCGAACTCTGCGAACATCTCCGTGAAGGTACAGGCTTTTGTACTGCTCTCGTCGAGCTCAAATTCCAAATCGAGACGCTCGAAGACGGGTATCCCGAGTGGCACCCCGCGTCATACCCGTTTCGCGGAATGCTCAAACTCTTCGTTTATTTGGAGGTCACGGGCGACAGCTATCGGTCCCTCACGCACCATCCGGAACTCGCAGACGTATTCCGACTCGAACGAATCCCAGATGAATCGGTTCACTCTCGAACGTGGCATAACCGCTTCGATGACGATATTCGAGGCTACATCACTGCCAGCGCTCACTTATTAGTCAGAGAGATACACAATGAGAGCCTCTCTGTTCCGAAAGTACGACCGCTGGAGGAGGTGAGAAGATCACCCGACGGTGATTCTGAAGCCTCTAAAGCCACCACCGAGTTCTCCGATGAGGACATTTTCCAAACAACCCGCCTCGCTCGTGAGCATGGCTTTGGTCCGGTCGACTCTGGGAGAGCTCAGAATGCGACATACGAGGACACGCGATTCTTTGAGTTCCAGACGTTCATCGGAATGATCGGCTGCGGTACTCCACAAGGCGCAGCACGGTTCAAATTCCGTCGAGGCAAAGAGTACGGTCCTCACGGGGATACACACCTTCGCGCAGTCAAGCAGTTCGACCCAGAGAATCTAATCGATGGATTTCAACAGGCGACAGACCGGCTCCTCTCGGTGATTCAGTCGGAATCCTCGTTTCGCCGTCCAGTCACTGTCGCAATTGACATCACGACCATTCGCTACTTCGGTAGCGTGGAGGGAATGTCGATGGTCAGTGGGACGAAAGACGGCGAGGGAAGAGCGTTCAAATTCGCCACGCTCTCGATTGTCGGGTGGAACATCCCGCTTATCCTCGCTGTTGAGCCAATCCGTGAAAGTTCCTCGTGGGACGAGAACCCACCGAATCGGATTCATCGTGTAGTCCGACGACTCGTTCGACGCGCACAGGAGCACGTGCCGATTGAGACGGTGCTGTGCGACCGGGAGTTTGACTCGAAAGCGGTGTATCAGACGCTCTCGAACCTCGACGTGAACTACCTCATCCCGAAGCGGATTCACAGCGCCGAGCGCGAGGCTATCGAGACGATGGACGAAGATGGACAGGAGGTCGCCGTTGAATCGGCGACCGTCCATGTCGATCGCGGGTCGCACGCGATGCAGTTTCTGTACGTTCCCTCAACGAAAGGAGAGGGCACAGCGGTCTTTGCGACGAACCACTCAGTCGGGACAGACGAGGCTGAGACGTTCACCCGTCGGTACAGCCGCCGCTGGCAGATCGAGAACGAGTATAAGAGTATCAAGAACGACTTCCTCGCAAAAACCTCTTCGAAGGATTACCGCGTCCGGCTGTTCTACTTCGTGTTCGCGGTGCTGCTGCACAATATCTGGCGGCTCACTGATTTCCTGTTGAAGCTGGTGTCAACGGTGAGATGGATTACGCGCCAGTTCTGACCGCTGGCGAGTGTGTCGAGTTGGTTTGTTCAGCACTGATTCCGCCGGATTAACGCTTAACGCCGACTCGGGCCGCCCATCGTGAGTGGCGACGCTCTACAAAACCTCGAATTTTGAGCTGTTTTCGCTTACTTGCCGAGATTCACCCGAGAGAGATAGCTGAGTCCTCGCCAATGTGGTTCATTCGAGCCACGATTAACCTGGAAAACACCCGAATATAGCCCATCCTCCGAGACCCTGACTCCCAATGATAGCTATTCTATATCGCGATATGCAATTTATATTCTGCCGGTCCGGAAGTAGAACGCTTCTATCCCCAGATATACTGTAGTAGCGCCCTTTTGTGATCCACTTCGTTAAACACCAGTTTAACCAAGTGAATTTATATGGGTCGACACTGTACCCCACAAGTGAATGTCTGGATCCACTGATCGACGGGCTGATCGCGGGGGGAAGAGCGTCGAGGAGGCGGTTTCGCGCTATCTCGGCTCGCTGGACTCGGGCGGCTCCCGGTCGACAATGCGATCGCCGCTGAACGAGTTCGCTACGTTCTGTGACGGCGAAGGTGTACAACGAGTCGATGCACTCGAGACGAACACGCTTCGCGAGTACGGGATGTACCTTCGCGAGCGTACCATCGAGCAGGAGCTGGCAGCGTCGACGGCGAATACGTACTTCAACTACGTGCGCGCGTTTCTCTCGTTCTGCGTCCGTGACGAACTACTAGACACCAACCCGGCGAATACACAGCGAGCAGAAGAGTTCCTCCCTGAGGACAAAGGCGATCGTAACCGCCAGTTCTGGGACCCTGAACACCGCCAGCAGCTCATCAACTACGTCACCGAACGCGTGGATATGTCCCTCGAGGATTCGATCGATGTCTCTCGCGAGATTGCTTATCGCGACCGGGCGATCGTGGTTTTGCTCGCCGACGCCGGCGTTCGTGGCGCTGAGCTGTTCCGGGATCCGCGCGACGATGCCCGCAACGGCGTGACCTGGGGCGATATCGATCTCGAGAACCACTCTCTCGAGGTGTTCGGGAAATCTCGCCAGTACGAACGCGTTGGTCTTCCGTCAGCCGCTCGAGAAGCGCTCGATCGGTATCGGCGCGTTGTTGAGCCGCCGACTGATGCGTGGCCGATCTTTCCGACTGGGCATGCTCCCTCGAAGTATGCTGCATACCGTGAGGTGACTGGGGAAGATCCGAATGAGGATATGGCTATCGACGATGCGCTCCGAAGTGAGGAAATCCCACCGCCGTCACTCACGAAAGCTGGCGGCCGGTCAGTGATGAAACGGCTTACGAAGGAGGCTGGTATCGACCTCGAGGATGGCGAGTATCTGAAACCCCATGGCGCGAGGCGGGCGCTTGGGGCTGAGCTTTATGAAAAAGGCCACTCCGAACTTGCCCAATCGGCACTTCGGCACAAATCGATCGAGACAACCCACGAGTCGTACTCCGATATCCAGGCTAAAGACGTTGCACAGGGGATTGATGAGGTACGAGAGTAGGAGTACTGCAATATTTGGACACTAAGGACTTGATCAACTGCTATGTTTCTCCATAGATTAAACGAGAAAAACAGTCTCTGTGATCCTTCCTTTTTATCGATGGCTACAGGGTTCTGATCGTCCTTATTAACTCCTTATTGAGTAGTCAATTCAATTATTCCGAGTAAAAACATTTCTCGAACCATATTTACTATAAGTTACAATAGTCTTATTATGCATGGTGTAATTCCATATAATGGAGCGGATTGTTGGACAGAAAGGTGTTACTGTTTCCCGCTCCCACCCTTCCCCTTCCGATCGGGTACAGACGCCCGTATATGTATCCATGTTTCCACGGATGTACGTCGCCCCTCCCTCACAATTTCCTCGAGCAAGGGGTCAACTCGCGCCCGAGGCGTGTCGGGGCACCGCTATTTCTGCCGATAGCAGCATCATGATCCAGGGGCAATGTGACAAACGTATCACAAAAATGTACTGATCAGGTCAAATTGACAGCATCATACTTGTTGGCTAGATACTGGCGGATTTGATTGACTTCGCTCTCGGATAGTTCCCTGTCGTACAGGAGAACTTTCGCCACATTTCCTTCGATGAAGTCGAGACCTCGCTAGTAGGCACCGAGCGTTAGATCAGTGGGGTACTCATCTTCTGATATCCGGAAATATAGATGCGGAGTGATTATTTTCCCGTGGTGAACTGTTCGAATGGGGTCTGGGGCGTGTGAAATATGCCCGTGTTCACGTCCCTGCAACCTGCCGGCGATCACCGCGTCTGGACTACTGACGACTGGTTCGCCCGACCCCGATCGTTCGCTGGAGACGTGTTCGGAGTTCGTCTGTTCAGAGATGGGTGTGCGTAAGGGGCAGTGGTTTGGGCCGATCCCCTAGGGGTACCGCCCGAGGTTGGCCTGGGGTCGGTCGACGATGTAGTCGAGGTCCATGTCCTGGCCGGGATCGGTCGTCCATTCGATGATGAGGTCCCACTGGCTGCCGTCCCACTCGAACCGGTGGTCCCAGCCCATCGCCGAACTGGGTGGGCTGACTGGCTTCGCCCGGAGATCGAGGGTGACGTCACCAAAACTGTCGACGCCCTTGACGCGGGCGGCGGGACTGCTCCCGGAGGTGAGCGTGACTGTGCCCTCCGAGACACCAGCACCGACGTTGTCTCGGACAACTGTTGTGGGTGAGGCGAGCCTGATGAGTTCGTTGGTGCCGCCGTCGCGGAGGTCGTTATCCACGTACTGGTTGTTCTGGGCGTTGCCGCCCTCGTCGATCGCCTCCGTTTGCTGAGGGTCGTCCCGGTCGTCGTAGATCCGCATGTTCGTGACCTTAATGCCGTCGGCCCGTTCTTCGGGATTGGTCGACGGATCGTCGATCGTGTAGACGTCGATGGCCTCACCGTTGCAGTTCTTGATCACGCCACCGTTGAGGATCGTGTTCGGACAGCCGTTGAGGACGGCGCCCTTGCCTCGCGGATTGGCGATGTAGACGTTGTTGATCGCGATCTCCCCGGAGCCGCCGTGGATGTGCAGACCCCGGTCGGCCTGGTGGCTCACGATGTTGTCGGCCGTGACTCGACCTTGCTGATAGGTCGTCCGGAACGTGGCGTAATCCGTCGTGCCCGGCGGATTCGGACTGTACTCCATGATGTCGCCGACCGTGGCGTCGCCCGTTTCGTTCAACAACAGGGTACAGCCCGAGACGTTTTTGCCGAGAACCCGGCCGACCTGGAGGCGGTCGACGCCGCGGGTTTCGACGCCGTGGTTGTCCGCCCGTTCAATGAAGACCGAGTCGATCCGGACGTCTTCGCTCCGCCCATTATCACCACTAGCGTCGACGCGGACCCCGAGGCCCGAGCCCTGCAGGTCCATCCGAACGTCGCCGATGTGGAGGTCTTTGACGCTCTTACAGAAAATTCCCCAGTCCACGGAGCCTTGGAGCCGGAACCGCGGGATCTCGACGTGTTCGGTGTCCTGGGACTTGATCGGGATGAAGTCGTCGCCGGCGGTGATGACGATCGGCGCGGCAACATCGAAGACGGTGTAGCTCGGAACGAAGATTTCGTCGCTTCTGTCGGTCTCGCCAGGCGAGACGACTCTGACCGTTTCCTTCCACGTGCGGCCGCTGGTCAGGCTGTCGAGTGCGCTCTGTGTGACGGAGACGAAGTCCTCGCCGCTGGCGACTTCGCCGTCCTGGCCGTCGGCGTGATAGACGTCGTTGTCGTCGCGCCAGACGATGACCTCGGCTTCACGCGCCGATGCGTGGACGTGCTCCGTGTCCAGAGAGTGGAGGTTCAGCAGGTCGTAGTTGTTCGCGTCTTGGTTTTCGTTCCACGTGGTCGCGCTGCTGCCACCCCCGTGACTCGCAGTCGCAGATCCCGACGCTACAGCAGCCACGCCGCCTGCCCCCAGCAACGCCATCACGGTCCGGCGTGTCAGCGCTAGCCCGTCCAGCTCGTTTTCTTGTTCTATGCTATCGTGGGACTCACAGTTTCGAACCACGACCCACATTAAACGTGAATATTAAAATAATTTTCTTCTAGATATATACATTATCTATTATGGATGGATAAAGAAAAATAACGATTGGGCCGAGCTGTAAGCCGACGCTGGTACCATACCCCGTCCGTAACGAGCGGCCAGAGCCACGCACCGACGACCGCATCGTCCCACACGTCGTCCGGCGGTAGTGGTCGCGCCCCGCACCGATTGGTGGGCACGACTCCGGACGGTCACGGGTTCGCCCGCTGAATGGGGTACTACTGGTCCGGGCGAGCGTGTCGGCGGCAACGCGTGTCTCGGAGAGCCGAGATCCGTTCTGGGAGGCGAAGGCCGGTTCCGAGTGCGATCAGGCGAGACTGACCGAGTCGTACTTGTTGTCCAGGTACTGGTGGACCTCTCCGAGTTCGCTCTCAGATAGCTCCCGATCGAACACGAGAACCTCCGCGAGATTGCCATCCCAGAATCCTCTGCCTCGCCCCTTAGACCCGAGCGACAAGTCAGTCGGGTATTTATCGGTTGCCGTGTTCTCCTCCTTCATATCTGGTGCTTTTTCACCGTCGAAATACACGTTCATTGAGGAGTCTTCGACGAAGAGATGGGGCTCGTTGTCTGGAGTACCGAATTCTACGTTGCCGGTGCCCATGCGCCAGGTGAATCCTTCTGTCCCGTCCCAGTTACCGTAGTTAGCAATGCGGTATCGAGCGCCCTCTACTCCAAGACCCTTATCTTGTCCAACGATATATTCTCCTTCGTCAAGGCTGCCAGTAAACTGGCCGACGGCAATAAACGTGGTGCTGCCGACAGTAGCCATTTCATCGTAGAGCGCCAGCCGCGTTTCGTCGGCTCGAGTGAACTGAACCGCCGGATCACCGTTCATAGCGTCGGGAGAGTAGGCGGGTTGCTCTTCTGTCGAGTCCTGATAGGCGTAGTTGCCCGCTTCCGAGCGGTCCGGCCACGTTTCGATGGTGTCCCCGTCGTTGAGGTAGTCAAGCGTGGTGGCGTCTAGGTGCATCTTCAAGCCGTCGGTGACCGGCAGATCGGTGGCAGGCACATCCTCGGTGTCGACGTCTTCAACGTAATCTTCGTCGGGTTTCTTCGGGAAGCGCCCGATGGTGGCCTGTGGCCGGTCGACGATGTAGTCGACGGTGAGATCCTCGCCGGGGTCGGTCACCCACTCGAAGACGAGGTCCCACTGGCTGCCCGTCCATTCGAAGTGGTGGTCATACTGGAACGCCGTATCGGGCCCCTCAAACGTCTTTGAACGGAGCTCGAGTGTCACGTCGGAGTGGGGGCTGACGCCCTCAACCCGGGCCGCCGGGTCCGACCTGGCTGTCAGCGTCACCGTCCCCTTCGCGACCCCATCACCGACGTTGCCCGAGATCACCGACGTGGGGGAGGTACTGGTGATGAGCGCTTCTGTCCCGCCGTCGCGGACATCGTTGTTGACGATCCGGCTGTTCAGGGCGGTGCCGGCTTCCTTGATCGCGTGGGTCTGTGTCCGCTCCCCTTCTTGGTCGTCGTAGATCCGCATGTTGGTGATGTTGACACCCTCGGCTCGCCGCGCCGGCGTGAATTCCGGATCTGTGGTGGAGTACAGGTCGATGGCTGCGCCATCGCAATTCTTGATGATACCACCGTTGAGGACGGTGTTGGGCGGGGCGTTGATGACCGCGCCGCGGTTCCTGGCGCCGTCGATGTACACGTTGTTGATGATGATTTCGCCCGACCCTCTGTGGATATGGAGGCCACGTCCGCTCTCGTGGCTCACGATGTTGTCTGCCGTGACCCGCCCCTCCTGGTATGTGGTCCGGAACGTTGCGTACCGGTTGTGACCCGGAATGTCGGGACTATACTCGATAATATCGCCGATGGTCGCGTTCGACGAATCGTTCAGTAGCACGACGCACCCGTTAATGTTCTTGCCGAGTACCTGATCGATCTGTATCCGATCGACGCCACTCGTCTCGAACGCATGATAGTCAATGCCCTCCGCGTAGATCCGATCGACCTGAATGTCTTTCGGACGCTTGGAATTTACGTTTGCCTCGTCACCGGCGTCGATCCGGATACCGATCCCGATGTCGTCAAGTTCGATGTTGATGTTGCCGAGGTAAAGGTTCGAGACGCTACTCATCATTATGGTGTATCGGGGACTTCCCCGGACCGTGAGGTTCGGCACTTCGATGTGATGAGCGTCTTGCGCGCGGACTGGGATCGCCCACGGGTCTCCCCCCGCGTTCTCGACCGTGATCGACGCCGGAACGTCTAGGATGGTGTAACTCGGGAGATCGATTCCTGGCCCCTTCCGAAGGTCCTGGTGAAGGTCGGTCTCACCTTGTTGATCGTCGTAGATGGTCGCGGGGGAGACGACGGCAACCTTCTCCTTCCAGTCTCGGTCATCCGTGAGGCTGTCGACGGCGGCCTGTGCCACCCCGATGAAGTCCTCGCTACTCGCTACGTGCTCGTCCGCACTGTCAGCATGATAGACGTCATCTTCGTCCTTCCAGACAACGACATCAGCATCCCTAGCTGCAGTGTAAACGTGTTCGACATCGACCGAACGAAGGTTCAACAAGTCATGATTCTGTGCATCGACATGTTGGTTCCACGGCCGAGCATTGTCTGGGCCGGAGCCGTTGGAAGCCATCGCTGACTTACCGAACGTCGCGCTTGCCCCGCCAGCACCAAGCAATCCGAGTGCTGTTCGTCGGGTTAGCGATAATCCGGAATCTTCCGTGCGCTGCTCCTCTATATTTGGTGAGTTATGTTTCACCATGTCATAGCAATATAATCAAGAATACTTATAACTAGTCCTAATAGTCATGCGGATTAGATGAAAGTTTATGAAATTTAATTCAATAGAAAATCAGATCTGTAGTACTCCCGAAAATCACTCGTATGTCGCACTCACGTTCTCAAGACACGAAAACAGTGCTTCGGCCGCGACTTCGTACCCTTTCGGTCCGCTATACCCACTCATCGGTCCCGCGACGGTGAGGTGTGGCTCGAGGGAGACAGGCCCCTCAAAGCCGCGAGCTTTGAAAGCCGCGAGCGTTTCGGGAATCCGACCGTCCCCTTCACCGGCAGGAGCGATGTCACCGCGCTCGCCGAAAGTCGCGTCCTTGATGTGCAGTTGTTCGACATACTCGATGACCTGCAAGAGCGAATCTGGATAGGCTGTAACGCCGATCTCGAGAAAGTTTGCAGGATCGAAGATCGCCTGAAAGTGAGGCGAGTCGATTGTCGTAAGTAGATCTCGGCATCGTTCGGGCGTATCGCCGTATATATCCTTCTCGTTTTCGTGTAAGAGCGTTAGGTTGGCCGCTTCGGCCCGGTCGACTTTCGCCTGCATACGTCGGAGTACTTCCGCTCGGTGAGCGGCCGGATCATCTTCATCTGGAATGTA
The DNA here is from genome assembly GCF_000517625.1 of Halostagnicola larsenii XH-48. Classification (GTDB taxonomy): domain Archaea; phylum Halobacteriota; class Halobacteria; order Halobacteriales; family Natrialbaceae; genus Halostagnicola; species Halostagnicola larsenii. The sequence continues at coordinate 121,772 of NZ_CP007057.1, forward strand.
ATAGGAGAACAACCGAATGTACTCCGTATCGAACGTTTGTGCCATCTCGATGGCCGTCTCAAACCGTTCGAGATGAGGTTCGAAGTCATCTGTGATATCGATTTTACCGATCGGGGAACCGATCGAGGTGACATCGATTTCTCGGTCCTCAAGCGCGGTAGTAATACGTTCTATCTGTTCGTCTGAGAAATCGAGCACGTTCGTCTCCTCGACAATGCGTAGATCTAGGTGATCGATACCGAGGTTTTCGAGCACATCGAGCTGTTCTTCGAGATCAGATCCGATCTCGTCGGCGAAGCCGCTAATAACGAAGTTGTGCGCTGACATACGAACCAACAATGACGAGGATTCAAATTAATCTTCTGATTCCTGAAGATCAGTTGAATTGAAATAGTAATCCTCTATCCACCATTGGAATAAAGAACAATACTGGAGTTCTAATACCTTTGACTGTTTTGACAACCCACCATAGTTTCACGCGGACCAAGGTATGTGGAACGCTCACCTCCCTTGTAGATAATAATCCGATCTACGATCAATCCGGGGTCGAGTGCTGACAATCTCAACGTCTGTTTCCCAGGTTCAGTAACGCGATGTTTGCTCACACCGATTGCAGCTCCTCTCAAGACGTTCTGCTGCCATTCCGGATCGTGTTCGCCACCATTGGGAGCGATGGATACTGCACGCCGGTCTTCCTCATCTAGCGCGACGGCGTAGCGGAGATCACGCTCTGAATTGATAGCCTGTGTCGGAACACAATGGACCTCGATCTCAACGAGTCCGGAAGATGTGAAGTTGACATCATATTCCAGCGATGGAGCGTCATCGCTTTCAAGGCCATAGCTCGAAAACAGGGACGGACGAATGGCCATCGTTTCTCCGGAGACACGGCCCGGAACCTCACATCGTTCCCACGTTTCAGACGAGCCACCGACAGCATAGCTGAAGTGCTCCGCTTCAATAGCAACGACGCCGTTAATCTCAACGAAGTCGCCGTCGAGATCGTTAGTTGGGTTGATTGTCTCGATACCGACTGTTTTTCGCACGTCTGGGCCCTCGATAGTCACCTCGCCTGCCGTTCGACCCTCGGGGACTATATCCCAGTCGATTCCAACCCATATTCGACATTCTTCGCTGGCGGTCCCCTTCTCCTCCGACAGTCGGATCCACTCGTTGCTCGTCGTTGTCGACCACTCGACAGGATCGCTTCCGCGGGCATAGATATCGACGAAGTGCCTGTGATCGACGTGACTGTGGAATGTTGGGAGTACTGGAGGGCACACTTCGTCCCTACGGACTGGCATAAAACGCCCTTCGATAGCAATGCCGAGGGCGGCACCGTCGATTGGCTCGTAGTGTCCCGTCCCGGGAACGTCGAACACTGGCAAGTCGTGCGGGTGATCGGACATCATCCCCTCCCACTTGCCCTCGACCAGTGTCTCATTGTAGTATCGAGTTTCGGCTTTGATACGATCTCGAGCACGCTCTGACAATTCGGCATATCGGTTCGCAGTTGTCCGTCCCTGCCCTGCATAGAGTCGACTTCGAGCGGCATACAGGAACTTTTCAGACATCAGTGCGGCACATCGTATCTGATGCAGTACAAGCTGGTAGAAGCCCGGTCGTTGGTCTACCGGCAGCGCCTCAAAGACTTCCTCTCCCCGGTCGACTAACTCCTCGAACGTCTCAATGCGTCGTCGAGCCTCGTCTCCGCTGTTCGTGAAGCTAAACGCCGGCTCGTCGGTTTCCGTATCCGGATACACCGTCGACCAGCCCATGTGCTCTGGCATGCGAGCGTGCGATAGGCGGTAGTACTCCGTGAGAATCTTGGCAATCTCTGCAGCGTGTGCTTCTTCAAACTCGCGAGCGGCCCACCGTTTCAGCCACGTCAAAACTGACTCCGAGCGGACTGCCTCTGTATCCCACGCAAGATCAAGGAAATATTCCATCTCCTTTTCGGTGGGCTTGATGTCGCCGACATTGGCGATCCAGTATTCCGCTGCACCGGCGTCATATGCTTTGCCCATCTCGGTTTGAATAAGACTCGGTGGAATACTCGACAGCCAGAGGTAATCGTGGGGGCTGCCCCAGTAGGAAAGGTGGTAATAGATCCCCGATCCACCAGCGCGCTCGCTCTCAGATGCAGTCGGGAGTTCACGGATGTAACCGAAGTTATCATCAGGCCACATCAAGCAGACATCTTCCGGGATATCGAGCCCCCCACGATAGATGTCTAGCACCTCTTTATAGGGGCAGAACACCTGCGGTATTTCTTCAGCGGGTTGGGCATGCACCTCGTCGAGGATCTTGCGTTGATCGTCAACTACCTTCTGAAGCAGTTCGAGTTTCTCTTCTCTACTATCTCCTCCCGGCATTCCGGAGTCGTGGATACCGCGCATACCGATAGTGAAGATGTTACCGTAGGCACTGACATCTTCTACCCGTGTCCGCCAATAATCCCGGATCTGTCCGTCGTTGGTCTTGTAGTTCCACTCCTCACGCGGCGTCTCCCACTCGTCGACGTTATTGCGGTGCATCGGCTCGCAATGGGAGGTACCGACTATCATTGCATACTGATCGGCGACCTCGGCATTCTCTGGATATCGATAGAACGCCTTCGTCCCTGGGTGCATCGCCGGCCAGATCGTGTTTGCTTTCAGGCGGAGGAGTAATTCGTAGATCTTGGCATACGTCTTCGGACCGAGGCCGTCGCGATCGGTGGCCTCTTCTGGCGCAAAGGTTTCTGACGCCCAGGGCCGAATGCCCCAATCCTCATCGTTCAGAAAGATCCCTCGGTAGGTGACGTCCGGAGGCCCCTCTCGATAGGTGCCAGCCTCGACGACGAGTGACTCACGCGTCTCAGACGGAATGTCTGCCCACCAGTACCACGGCGACACACCAATCCTCTCGGAGAGTTCGTAGACACCGTAGGCGGTACCGCGCTTGTCGCTTCCTACGATCAGAACGCATGAGTCGACTCCCGAAATTGATGGTTCTACTGTTGTAATAACGAAGCTTTCCTGTTTCTTAGAAAGAGATGCCGCGTCAATGCTGTCCTCCGGTAGGCACGTTTCGACGCCTGTAGAATTGCCTAACGTACCGACAATCACGGCTGGACCAGCCAGATCGTCGAGGGAACTGGACACTGGTGGTTTGTCACCGGTAACCCTCTGCACGTCAGCTGCGAGATCGCGAGCCGAAATTCCGACGACATCATGATCATCCTCATCAAAGTAGATCGTAGCCAACTCGTCATCAATTACAAGCGGTACATCGCTTTCGGACGGTGATTCTGTTAGCATCATCCTTCGGAAGGTCTGCCTAGATATACAAGGGTTTCGGAACTAGTGACATTAAATTCACAATAGGTAAAAATAGACTATTTTAAGCGCCACGCATGGATTAGAACCTATGATATCTGCTTCTAATTTCTGGGTTAAAACTGCCAGCTGAACTGTGGATACGTGTTACTCTTAGTCCGTGTTCGTCGGCGCGAGTTCACCGGCCTCAACCAGTTCGGTCAGGGCGTTCCCGTCAGCCTCGAGCGGAAGATCGATTCGCGACCGCTGACGAGCAGATTCCCATATCCCGAAGATTATCTCGGTTGCCCGGAGGGCGTGGTCACCAGAGATAACCGGCTGGTCTCCGGATTCAAGACAATCACAGGCGTGCTCGATAGCGCGCCCAATCGCAAAAGCATCCTCGAGTTCGAACGATTCCCAACCGGTTGTCTCATCACTGCGGTAGCGAACGTTGGCGTCAGCCCCATCCGGTTGAATTTCGATCACCCCTCGGCGGCCGGTGAGTCGCTGGTCACAGCCGATCACGTTGGCACCGGATTCGTATCCGGTTGAGGCGATTCCATGGACGCCGTTTCCGTATGACCACGACGCGAGCCCCTGATTCTCGTTGTGGACGCCGTAACGGACGTCTTCTTCCGTGTAGTGGATTTGGCCTATAACCCATTCGGCACTTCGTTCGCCCGCGAAGTGATTACTGAGATCAAAGAGGTGCGATCCGAAATCGTAGAGGTTCTTGCCGCCCATTTCAATACGCTCTAAGTCGCCGATCACGCCGTCGTCGAGTAGGCTCGATGCCTTCTGCCAAAATGGATGAAACCGGCGTTGATGGTTTAACGTTAACTGGATGTTCTTTTCACGGGTGACTTCAACCATCTGCCTGGAATCGGACCAAGTGTGAGCCATCGGTTTTTCACAGTGGATTGCACCTGGAATACCGGTCTCAGCGGTACTGGTAACGAGGTCAGCGTGCGTCGGAACCGGCGTGGCGATACTGACGATATCTGGTTCAACCGAGCGGAGCATCTCGAGGTGGTCCGTAAAGACGTTCTCGTCGTTGATGTCGAATTTGCTTGCGAAATCCTCAGCGTTCTCGCGAACGATATCTGCACAGGCGAGGAGATCACAGTGAGAGATATCCTGGTATGCTTTCCCGTGTTGATAGGCCATCGCGGCGCTCTCTCCCCAGACGATGTTGTCGGGTTCCGGTCCAGTTCCGATTACTGCAGCAGTTACTCTTGCCATCTGATTCATATCCGTATTTCATTCAGGGCGTGTTAAATCATTCGCACTATCGTGATTGGTTGGCACAGTCGAATGACTCACAGCGGTGTACGACGATATATATTTACTGGAGGATACAAATAGTACGAACGAAATGAGCGCGTTATATCGAATCGCGATTGCCGGTATCGGTGCGGTAGCTGACATGCATGCGATGTCGATCGCCGACATCGAGGACGCGACGCTTGTCGCTGGCTCCTGTCGAACAGAACAGAAAGGAGAGGAGTTCGCGACGGAACACGATTGTGAGTGGTACGAAGACACAGAGAGAATGCTCGAGGAGACATCACCAGATATCCTCATCGTCTGTACTCCGAGCGGCGCCCACCTAGAGCCGACGCTTGCGGCCGCAGAGCGCGGTATCCACGTTCTGTGTGAGAAGCCTCTCGAGATTACGACGGAACGGATCGATCGGATGATCGAGGCTGCCGAGACAGCGGGAATCACGATCGGCGGCGTTTTTCAACAGCGCTTTCGGGATATCTTCCGGCAGGTCCACGAGGCGGCTATCGATGATCGATTTGGTAAACTCTCGGTCGCAAACGCCTACGTTCCGTGGTGGCGCGAGGACGACTACTACGATGGCGCCTGGCAAGGGACCCAAGAACTCGACGGGGGCGGTGCATTGATGAATCAGTCGATCCACGGTATTGACGCCACCCAGTGGCTTGCCAGCGCGACGATGGACCTTGACCCGGATGAGAACCCGATCGAAGAAGTCGTCGCCTACACCGGTCGTCGTGCCCACGATGACGACCTGATAGAAGTCGAGGATACCGCTGTTGCGATCTGTCGCTACCACGACGGCACGCTCGGTCAGTTCCTCGGAGCGACATCGATGTATCCCGGGTCCCTACGACGTATCCAGTTGGCTGGCCGTAACGGCACCGCAGAAATCCTCGAGGACGAACTCGTAACGTGGGAGTTCCAGGAGGAACGCGAGACAGACACGACGATTCGCGAGCGGTTTGCCGCAAAGAGCGAAACCAGTGGTGGCGCCGCGGATCCGATGGACATAGACTACTCGAATCACCGCGAGAATATCGAGGCGTTCCTTGAGGCTCTCGCTACGGACGCCCACTATCCGCTAAGCGCGACCGAAGCCCGAAAATCCGTTGCGATCATCGAGGCCATATACGAGTCAGCCGATACGGGATCGCCCGTTCGCCTGTCCTGAACTCGTTGGCAGAAAAGTCATGTAATTGTTGTTTTTGTCCGACTCGGGATAATTCCCGAGCACTCTACAGGAAGTCCCCCGAACAGACGCTTTCTCATTCAGGAGGGCCGACAGGAGATGAACAAGAACATCACGCGGACGGGGCGCGCCTCGCTTGTCACCGCTTGCAGCGTAGCCTCGTCTGGATGTTCGCTGTTATCTCTATCCCAGTGAGCCGTACGATTTCATTTCGAGCAGTTCGTTACCTTCACCGGCTTCATCGGCGAGAATACAGGAGATGTCGCCGAGGTGTTGCACATCGTGAACAGAACGTCCTTGCGGACCATCTCGAGAGGCTCTCTCCTAGCTAACTACGAAAACCTGAACCTGAGAGTGGCTTGTATTTCTACACGAATATTTGTAAGAGAAAACAATTTTAACTGTGCTATGATAATCACAAGTATGGAAGTTAGAGATATTGAGGCCATTCCGCTTTCACACTCGCTCCCAGAGAAGCGAGGTGTCGGAAGCGCGCGTGGAGTACATACCAATCGTGCGACGACGCTGATCCGACTCGAGACTGCAGACGGGTTAGTCGGCTGGGGCGAAGCATTTGCCCCCGCTCGGACGGTCGCGACACTCGCTCAGGAACAGTTCGCTGACCGTGTCAAAGGGCTAAATCCACACGATGCCGAAACGTTCGTAGAAGAGTCGTATACGCACGGGTACCACTTCGGCCGTAGCGCTTTCACTCGATGTGCCGTCAGTGGGATCGACATTGCGCTCTGGGATCTCGTTGGTAAGTCCGTTGGTGCGCCAGTCAGCGAACTACTCGGCCGCCGTCGAGACGTTCTGGAACCGTACGCCTCGTCAGGCTATATTACCGAGTGGAATCAGCCGATCGAAGAACCGATGCGGGCTGCCGTTGCGGACGGATTCACTGCCGCAAAGATTAAAATCGGACGCGGAATCGAAGACGATTACAACCGTGTTTCGACCGCACGAGAAATTCTCGGGGATGATGCGACGCTCATGGTCGATTTCAACGGAAACTATCGCGCTAAGCAAGCTATTCGTGCCGTTAACGAACTCACTGAATTCAACGTAGGATGGGTCGAAGAACCAGTTGCTGCCGAGGATGTTGACGGTCTTCGCCGCGTTACTGAGACCGTCGACGTTCCGGTCGCGGCCGGTGAGGCTCATTTCAGCCGGTTCGAGTTTGAGCGATTGGCTGACGAGCGTGCCGTCGATGTACTCCAGCCAAACCTCGGTCGGTGTGGCGGGTTCACCGAGGCCCGCGCGCTTGCGGATCTAGCAATGTCGAAGAATCTCACGGTTCGGCCACACGTCTGGAACAGTGCGGTCGGCGTGGCAGCTGCCATCCAGTTCGCTGCATCGGTTCCACAATACCCCCACGAAGCGAACATTCCGGAACCGCTCCTCTTCGAGTACGATCGCTCGAGTAACCCACTTCGCTCTGATCTCCTAGTGGAACCGTTCGATCCGACTGATGGCGAACTTGCAGTTCCTCAGGGCTCTGGGCTCGGTGTCGAGATTGACGAGGCCGCCGTCGAGCGATTTCGCGTCGATTAGCGTAGAAGCATCATCACGACGAATCGTCAGTTGCTAACTCCGTTTTGGCCCGGCCTTCTGTTCGCTCTCTACAAGGAAAGTAGACAAAGACCCTTGGGTGACCAGTCACCATCGAATAGCGCCTAAAACGGTGCACTCACTATAGCGAGTCGAGGAACTCAGCGCCGTAGTCAATCGAAGCGAGAGGATCCTCGGGGTCATCGTGTTCGTAGATGAGCCACTCAGAACCCGCGTCGCGAGCAGCGTCGGCGCACCCCTGCATGTCGACATCTCCTTCGCCGATCTCGCGGAAGCATTCCCTCGGTTCGGCGTCAGTATCGAGATCTTTCATGTGAATCAATGGCATTCGGTTCCCATACGTTTCGATGAGTTCGATCGGATCCCGTCCAGCGTACTGTGCCCACCCGACATCCAGTTCAATCTTAATATCGGTACGTTCAGTGAGCGTCTCGAATCCCGTTACTTCGTCGTCGATATTACCAAACTCGTGGTCGTGGTAGTGATAGTGGAGATCCCAATTCTCATCGTCGAGTTCGTCGTGTAATGCTGAAAGTCGCCTCGTCGTCTGATCGATAGCATCGACAGATTGGAACTCGGATTGGGGGAGATACGGAACAGCTGCCTCGTTGACTCCAAGCGCTTCATAGGCTATACGAACTTCGTCGAGGGATTCCTCGAGTTTTTCGATGCTAACATGTGGAGGTGGTACTTCGAGACCAGTCTCCTTGAGCGCTGTTGCGATCTCTTCGTGATCACCATCAAGCGCTGTGTGATTCCCGGAAAACTGAATCCCATCGTAGCCTGCCTCGGCAACGCGGTCGATAAGTTCTAAAACCGAATCGTCGAGTTCTCGAACGCTATATACGTTTATGGCTGTTCGGACCATATGGACACTATCTATTGCGGGGGTTATCGTTCTTGTGATCGTTTCCCGGGCCCGTCTTCTATGTTCGGTCGGAGTAGACCAGACATCCCGCAAGAGCCATCACAGTCAGGATCGTCACCGCTACGCACGAATATGGACTTAGGGTCGTGAGTCCAATAATATTAACAGTCAGATATTGTATGTGTTGATAGTGTAACGATCTCGTTGGAAGTAGTGAGATTGTGTTCAAGCAGCAACGATCGCTGCTCTGCGACAACATATTTACAAACGTACTATCGTAATTATATTGGAAGTGTATTTTGGTCCTCTAGTTGCTGAAATTAGATTGATGCTGCTCAACCTCTCCTTCGCCATTAATAATGTATATAGAACCACACTCTGATAGAATCCAACATCGTTAACAATCAGAAATATAACAAGAACGCGAAATACACAGCAATGACTAGGAACCTTATATCGCCTACGACGTTACCGATACGCTATCCTATTGAACACGCTCGGAATTTGGTTCGATGGGGGACGAATCTTTGAAGGACACCCGTCACTGGACCAGGTTCGACTCACAACTATCTATGTGTCCTAGTAAGATTGCTTACGAGCAAGAACGAATACGAACTGTTTCGACAGACCATCAACCGACGAATTCAGGGCGGTTAATTGCAACCGAGGCCCGATAATAAGGTGGCGTAATCAACGGCTCGCGACTCGACATGCACGGGTCGGTCGGGCGCAGTCACCGACCAAGCATCTGTTGGTATTCGAGTCCCCTTCCCTAATCGTGTGTCCGCGTCTCTTCCGAGCAAACGGTATCGATAACGCCGCGAAGGTATCCGACGGTAAACCCACGCGCTCGATGTCTCCAATCATTATCGCCGCGCATCTTCGGCACGTGGTCGGGAATAACCGCTCCCTCGAATCCGATATCGTGGAGCGTTCTCACTGCGTTACTAGTATCGAAATTCCCCCTATCAACGAACGTCTCGTGGAATTTCGGGACCGTCCCGACGACATCCCGGAAGTGAATGAAGACGATCTGGTCACGCTCACCAAATCGTCGGATCACGTCGGTCACGTCTTCACCCATCTGTGAGAAACAGCCCAGACAGAGCTTCAAGCCGTGATTATCGCTCGGAACGAGGTCCATCGCCTTCTCGAAGTTTTCGACGTTCCGAAACAGCCGCGGGATGCCACCCAGGGACTCGAGCACCGGCGGGTCAATTGGATGCAGCGCGAGGTCGACGCCGGCTTCCTCCGCGACCGGGAGCACGGTTTCGAGGAAGTCTTGGTAGTTGTCCCAGAACTCTTCTTCGGTGTAGGTGCGCTCGAGGCCGGGTGCGAGGTCGTCCGGATTCTCGAGTTCATCGTAATCGAACGCAGTCGCCTCTGCCCCACCTCTCGTCTCGACGGGTGCGGTTCGCATCGGGACGACGCTACGCGGGTTCCACTGGTAGCCCAGTACGGGGATATCGGCTGCTCCCAGGTTCCGGATTAGTGTCGTTATCTGCTCAAGAGCCTCGTCGGCACCGTTGCGACCGAACATGATGTCTCCGTACATCGAATACGGAAGCGACTGGATACCGGTAAACGACAGTCCTGCATCTTCGATGCGGTCTCGAGCGGCCTCGAGTTCGCTCACCGATGGAATCTGGTCCGGGCCGACGGCGATCGTTTCAGAGCCATCGCGATCGTTGAACTCGTCGGGTTCCTCCTCGGTGTCAGCGTGATCGACAAAGATGTCAGTCGCACCAAGTTGGCGGATGTATCGTAATCTATCCTCCGAGAGAGATCGGGTTCGAACGCCGACACGGACAGCACCACTGTGAGTACTGGACATGGTTAATCACTCTCTCGGAGTAACTAAACGGTTGCGAGACTTCGCCATTCGGTGAACCCCTCACTGACGATTCTTGAGATTTCCTCTCGAAGCGATTACACAGTAACCCTTGTGATGAAGGAGCGAGAAAGGGTAGCACGATGTCAGAAGAGACGTTCGTTGACGTGCTTTGTCGGTCCCGTCACAAGTTCCGACTGCTGTTTATGGTGTCGGTGCTCTCGTTGTTCATCCTCGGCGCGGCATTGACTGCTATCGAGCCGGGGACGGGAACGTATGTCATCACGATTCTCCAGATTGGGACGTTTCTCGTGATCGGATCCGTCTCACTCGGAATGATGGTAGTGTGCTCGCGCCGAAGCGTGTGAGTCCGGCTATCGGTTGTCTCTGAGTAGAGAAAATGTAGTTTTACCGCCGAGCGATCATCCGTTGCCCTGACTTGAAAACCGTTTTATCGGGAACGTGTGCAAACATTCTAGTATCATAATCTATGATCTCTAACCGTAATGTATATATGGTTGGATTGTAACGTATACGCCGTGGGAACAATGATCAATGACTGTAATCGTTTCACCAGACGTACGTTTGTCGGCGCTACCGGCGGCGCACTGGCCACAGCAGTAGCTGGTTGTCTCGGTGGGGGAAATAATGATTCGACGTTTGTGACTCCAAATGATACTGGTCGTCCAGCGACGGAAGTCCATTTCAACCCGTGGAATCCGGCGAACTACGCCCAGACATTCGGGATGTACTGGCGTCAGCGAACCATCTCTTCACATCCAGATGGTACCGTTTCGTCGGCCTTCTTCGAAGACATAACTGTCGATGGGAGAGAGATCACGATCGAATTCCCGACGGATTGGACCTACTGGAACGGCAATGACATCACTGCAGAGGATTATTTTGTTGCCGCTGAGATCGATCGTTACCAAGATCCTGAGGGGTCATCGATCGAGGGTCATGAACTCGTCGACGACTACACAGTCCGACGAACCTACAAAGAAGACATCTCCCCTGTCGTCGCCAAAATGAACGCTAATTACGGAATGGAAGCGCCCAAATCGGAGTTCAGGGAATATGTTGATCGGTACGAAGAGGCGTCGAGCGAGAGCGAACGGCAGGCAGTAACTGACGAACTCCTCCAGATGACGATTCCGACAGAGGAATTTGTCGACAAGGGGCTCGGTAGTTCGCTGTTCAGAATCGAGGATTTCACCTCTTCGGAGACGCTAGCCGTGAAATATGACGACCATCCGTGGGCGGACCGAACGGACATCGAGGAGATCCGGCTCATCCCGTCTGTCGACGGCAGTGGTTCAATCGAGGAACTCGGGCGGAGCGATGAACTCGACATGACCAAGTACATCACCGAAGATCAGATGTCACGATATCCAGATAACATCGAGAACATCTACAAATTGGATCATTACAACTGCCAGAAGTACATCTTAAACTGGAACAACGAACACCTCTCGAACAGATCGGTTCGTCGCGCGATCATCTCGGCAATTGATATACCCTCGATCGTCGATGCGGCAGCGCAAACCGGCAAACTGGTGTCGCCCACAGAGGTCCAAACGGGTATTCGAGAAACGATCGAAGACACGTACCTCGGAGACGGCTTCACTGATCAGCTTATCCAGTATCCTGTTGAAGCCGACGAGGAGACGGCGATTGAATACATGGAGCAAGCCGATTACTCACGAGAAGACAACACGTGGGTCAGTCCCGACGGCGAGGCTGTCGAACTCAATATAATCACCGACTCCGGGATCGACAAGGTACAACCGACGAACGTCCTCAGCGACCAACTAACCGGTTTTGGAATTGAGACGAACTTGGAGACCGTCGGCCAGGATTACTACACGAGAGTGCAGGAGTGGGAGTTCGATATTGCCTGGATGTGGCACGTCGCAGTGGCGAACTGGCATCCCACGGCGTACTTCTCGAACAATTTCTACGGTCTCCTCGCAGGCAATCCAGACAGCAATTCCGATACAGGTCCAACCGGCGTCCCATTCTCACTCGAAATTCCCGAGGAAGTCGGCGCAAAAGAGGTCGGAAGCAATGGCATCGAAATCAATCCTGCACAGCTCATGACTGATCTGGGTGCCTCCTCGTCTGAAGAAGAGACGATCGACCTTACTCAACAACTCGTCCAGTGGGTCAACTACGACCTGCCGTCAATCATCCACATGCAGGAAAACCGTGGATTCGGCGGCGACGTCGAGAACTTTAGTTTCCCTGATCCGGACGATGATGGGGTACGCCTTGACCAACCGAGTCCTGGCCCAATGGCTCTCTGTAGTGGACACATTTCAACTAAATAGCCATTTGTCCACCACAGGTATTATAGTGGCAATCACGTAATACAGTATCACTATCAATGAGATATGAATAGTAACTATTTCCTCAAGCGTGTCGGACAGGCAGTACTGACGTTCGTTGCGACGGTAACGCTGACGTTCGTCCTGTATCGGATGATGCCGGGCGGTCCAGCACAAGCGCTCGAGAACGTCATCCTCCAACAGCAATCGTCAGGAGGCAATACGATCGACCCCGAACGGATCGAGCTGTTGGTTTCACAGTATACGAACCTCGAGAGCGACGCACCGCTGTACGAACAGTACTACCAGTACATGCACAGCGTCTTCATCGAGCAAGACCTCGGGGAGTCGCTCTACTCAAATGATACCGTGACCCACCTGCTGGCCGAACGCATCCCCTGGTCGATGCTCATCAGCGTCTATGCGATGGTGATCGGCTACACCGTGAGCATCGTCCTCGGCGCGATGATGGCGTTCAAAGAGAAGTCCCGATTCGACTCCATCTCGTCGGTGGTCCTCATCGGCCTCAACTCGACGCCGTACTACGTCGTCGGGGTTTTGCTCATTTTCTTCTTTAGCATCCGGTACGAGTTCTTCCCGAGAGGCGGCCGTGTCGGGCTGGGTATCGACCCGGGCTTCAATCTCGCGTTCATGCAGAGTATCGCCTATCACGCCATGCTCCCCGTGTTCTCGATGAGCGTCCTCGGACTCGGCACCGCACTGACCATGCGAGGGAACTCCGTTCGTGTGCTGGGCGAGGATTACCTGCGCGTCGCGAAACTTCGCGGCCTGCGAAACTCTCGCATCGCGACCCAGTACGTGGGGCGCAACGCAATCTTGCCGATGTACACGCAGTTCATGATCGGTATCGCGGGCGTGCTCAGTAGTTCGGTCATCGTCGAGGAAATCTTCACGTACCCCGGCGTCGGACTGCTGGTCTACGATGCCATCCAGGTGCGTAACTACCCCGTTCTCATGGGCTCGCTGATCGTGTTTACTCTCATCACCGTTATCGCGATTCTGATCGCTGACCTGACCTACGGCTTCGTCGATCCTCGAATTTCGACTGGAGGAGATAATGAGTAGCAACCGACCTGACGACCAGGAGGGACTCGAGTCCCTCTTCGAGACAGATATTGATCGAGAACCGGTGTCGCGATCCGAGCGGTTCAAGCGCCAGTTCGACCTGTACGTCCTCGCGCCGTGTCGCGTCGCGATGACCGACTGGCGGGCCGTCCTCGGAACCGCGATTCTCACCGTCTTCGTACTGATGGGGACCCTCGGCGTCTGGCTCGTTGATCAACCCTTGAGCGGAGACGCACCAAATCTCGTCCCACCGTTTCAGAACACCGAGTACATTCTCGGCACCGATATGAACGGCGAGCCGATCTTGGCTCAACTCATCCACGCGACGCCGGACATGTTCCGGATGGTGTTCGCCGGCGCCGTCGTGAGCATCGGGTTCGCGGCGATCGTGGGCGTCGTCTCGGGCTTCCTTCGCGGAACGATGGTCGATAGGTTACTGATGGGAGTAACGGACATCATCATCACGATTCCCGGCTTGCCGCTGGTGATCGTGCTGATCGCGATCTTTCAGCCGACCGATCCGTACGTTATCGGCGTCTTGCTCGGCCTCGACAACTGGCCCGGACTGGCCAGAACCGTCCGATCACAGGTGCTGAGTATCAGGGAGGAATCCTACGTCGAGGCGTCCCAGATCATGGGCATCTCGACGGGGACGATCCTTCGCCGGGACGTCCTCTCCCAGCTCATGCCCTACATCACCGTCAACTCCGCGTTGGCCTCGCGACGGATCATTTTCGAGTCCGTCGGGCTGTACTTCCTGGGGATTCTGCCGTTCACGACGTTCAACTGGGGCGTCATGATGAACCTCGCGTACGAAAACCACGCGCTCAGTACGCCGGATATGTACCACACGCTCGCGCTCCCCCTGCTGACCATCTTCATGATGTCGTTCGGACTCGTCTTGCTCTCACAGGGGCTCGACAGCGTGTTCAACGTCCGACTCAGAGCGCGACATGCCTCGACGATCGACGACGACGGAGGGCCAAACTGATGAGCCGAGTAACCGACCGAGCCAACAACCACATGCGAGTAACTGACCATCACCACTCGAGGACGACTCATGAGTAAGACAGACCCGATCGTGGAGGTTCGAGACCTCGACGTCACGTTCCAGATGAATCGTGGGCAATCACGCGTCGTCCGCGACGCCGATATCGACGTCTTCCGGAACGAGACGCTCGGCATTATCGGCGAGAGCGGCAGCGGGAAATCGATGCTCGCGTCGTCGTTTCTCAACGCCGTCGTCGAACCGGGCGTCTCGACCGGCGACGTGACGTACTATTCGCACGACGGAGAGCCAACCAATGTTCTGGAGTTATCCGAATCCGAACTGGACCGATTCCGCTGGGAGGAAGTCGCCATGGTGTTCCAGGGCGCGATGAGTTCGTTTAACCCCGTCCTGAAGATTCGGACTCACTTCAGGGAGACGCTGCAGGACCACAACCGCGACGTGGGCGCAGGAATGCAGCGCGCACGCGAGCTCTTAGAGAGCGTCTACCTCGACCCGGATCGAATTCTCGATTCCTACGCGCACGAGCTCTCCGGCGGGATGAAACAGCGGGCGCTCATCGCGCTCTCGCTCGTCCTCGAGCCGGAGCTACTCGTGCTCGACGAGCCGACGGCGGCGCTGGACCTGCTGATGCAGCGATCGATCGTGACGCTCTTGGAGCAACTGCAGGACGAGTACGACCTGACGCTCGTGTTCATCACGCACGACCTGCCACTGTTGACGAAGTTGGCCGACCGGATTGCCGTCATGTACGCCTTCAACATTATCGAGATCGCGACGACCGAGGATATCCTCTACGATGCCTCACATCCGTACACGCGCGCATTGTTGGATACGACGCCGGATCTGAACGTGCCGGTCGAGGAGATGAACATCATCGAAGGCAGCAAGCCGGATCCGGTTGACCAGATTCCGGGCTGTTCGTATCACCCTCGGTGTCCGATGGCCGATTCGCAGTGTCGAGCAGAAGAGCCGCCGATGCTGGCTGTCCGCGACGGCCACGAATCGGCGTGTTTCTACCACGACCAGGCAGCGGAGGCGGTTCCGATCAGCGCCGCGCCGGACACCCGGCCGGCGACGAGCAAAAACGCCGCGACCGACGGGGGTGACAACTGATGGCGACGTCCGAACCGGTGCTCTCACTGGATAACGTTTCCGTCGAGTTCACCGATGACGGCGGCTTGCTCAATATGTTCGGCGACTCCGAAACCGTCAGAGCGGTCAATGACGTCTCCCTCGAGTTCGGCGAGCAGGAGACGCTCACCCTCATCGGGGAGAGCGGATGTGGAAAGTCCACGCTCGGCAAGACGGCGATTGGGGCCCAAAAGCCGACCAGCGGCTCCATCAGCTACCGCGGGCAGGATATCTGGGCGGCGCGAAACGGGTCGGGCGACGTCTCGATTCCTTTCGACGAAATCCGCCACTCGCTCCAGATCATCCATCAGGATCCGGGCAGCGCGCTCAATCCGAACCAGCGAGTTCTCACTTCGCTTTTGTTGCCGCTCCAGAAGTGGTATCCCGACCTCAGCCGCGAGGAGTGCGAAGAGCGCATCCATACGCTGTTCGAACGGGTCGGCATGTCGCCGCCGGGAGACTACCTCAACCGGTATCCGCACCAGTTGAGCGGCGGGGAAACCCAGCGCGTGGTTCTCGTGCGTGCGCTCCTGTTGAATCCCGATCTGATCCTCGCCGACGAGGCGATCAGCGCACTCGACGTCTCCCTGCGCGTCGAGATGATGGATCTCATGCTCGAGTTGCAGGACCTGTTCCAGACCTCGTACCTGTTCATCTCCCACGACCTCTCGAACGCACGGTATATCGCCGAAAAATCCGGCGGCCGGATCGCGGTGATGTACCTGGGTGAGATCGTCGAGATCGGGACGGTCGACGAGATCGTCGAGAACCCGCAGCATCCCTACACGAAAGCGCTGCAGTGGGCGACGGCGAACCTCTACGAAGACGAACCGGACGACGAGTTCCCACTGCGAAAAATCGATGTGCCCGACCCGACGGATCTCCCGTCGGGCTGTCACTTCCATCCGCGGTGTCCGAACGCTCGAGAGGTGTGCCAACAACAGCATCCAGGCCGGATCCACGCGAATGGCAACGCAGAAAACTACGCACGATGTTTCCGTGCCGATGAGGACCACGAGTACTGGAACAGTCCCAAGGTGACCGACGAGTAATCAGTCGTCGATCTCACTCTCAAAATACCAACAAACAAATATGTCATCAACAAGTAACCAAGACAACGTGTCATCGTCGGACGAACCGAGCACAACAGCGCCCTTGAGTGTACGAATTCCCGGCAGTCTCGGTGTTTGGGTGTCGTTCATAGTCGCCATCCTGTTGCTCCTTAGCGGAATGCTGGTGTTCGATGGACCGATGGCTGGCGTGCTCGGCCTGTGGGGTCTGTCGCTTCTCGGGGTCACAGTTGTCGGAGTCTTCGCGTACCGAATCTGGTATCGGTACGGTTCATAACTTCGGATGCTCCTTCCAACCGCTTAGGTCGGTTTCCTTGAGAGCGACCACTAGTGTGGGTAATCGGGCCTCAACGAACGAAAACGGCTATATTTTTATTGTATCACGATATCTGGTGGACTATAGGCGTCGATAGCTCGATTTCAAATAGATCAATACGAATCGGCGGGCAAAAAGATCGTCAAATGCAGGTAATCACCGATACGTGTGCTCGGATGACTGTCCTCCACACCTAAAATTATATGTATGTAAAACTCATAACTATTCATAGCTTGCCCAAAGCGAGAGGTAACCCTAAATGAAGGCATTAGTCCATACCGGTCCTAGATCGATCGAGATTCGCGAACGTGAAAAGCCAGCCCCCAACGCCGACGAAGTACTCGTCCGTGTCCACACCGCAGGACTGTGCGGCAGCGATGCACACGCGTACACCTACGAAGACGGCTACGAGTGGATTCCCATTCCACGAATCATGGGCCACGAGTACTCTGGAGAGGTCGTTGATGTCGGAAGTGAGGTCACCGACTTCTCTGTCGGCGACCACGCCGTCGAGGAACCGATCCACGACTGCGGTACGTGTTTCCAGTGTAAGAACAGTCAGCCGAACGTTTGCCAGAATTTCGAAATCACGGGGATGCACAACGACGGAGCCTATACGGAGTATACGACCGTCAAACCTCGTGATCTGCACCATATCCCCGATGAAATCCCGCTCGATCACGCGAGCATCACTGAACCGCTCAGCATTGCGACTCGTGCGGTATTCGACCAGTCGAACGTGGCTCCCGGTGACACCGTTCTCGTCGAGGGGCCCGGCCCGATTGGGGTACTCGTTGCCGCAGTCGCAGATTCGATGGGTGCAGACGTGCTCGTCTCAGGCCTCCGCAAAGATACTGTATATCGACTCCCACTTGTTGAACAACTCGGTATCGAGACAGTCGATATCGAGAACAACGATCTCTCGATGCTCGTCGACGACCATACCGACGGCATCGGCTTCGATGCTGTCTTCGACACGACCGGCCACCAAAGCGGCGTCGAAATGGCAATCGACCATGTCCGTAAAGGAGGACAGGTGGTCGTTGTTGGGCTTTCGGGTGCCCCGAGTGAAGTGTTCATGACGCCAGTCGTTCGCAGTGAAGTCGATCTGAATACGTCCTACGGATCGACTTGGCGTAACTTTGAACAGGCTATTCGCCTCCTATCCACCGGTGCGATCGATGCGGACGCGATCATCGATCGATCGTTCAGCGTCGACGAACCGACCGCCGCGTTCGAGGCGTTCCTTGAGTCAGAAACCTGTAAACCCGTCTTTGCGTTTTCCGAGTAACACCGGTATTGAGAGGTCCAGAATCGGCTCTCGATACGACATGAATATTTGCAGTGATAATCGGTCCTCATGGGCGAAAGAGTTCTCTGGAGAGAGGACAGCTGCGAAGAGGAACGTGGCTCGCGGTTGGAGATGGGCGTGTATCGAATCTGCGTAGCGATTCCGTTCGCCAGGGAACGCATGAAGTATCGTTCCCGGATAGGTCCGTATGGGAGATAGTTGGCTACAGTGGCTTCAGGGTTGCCTCTTTTTTGATACCCATAGAGATGACTAATCGACGGTACGCTTCTCCCAACACCGAAGCTAAACCCGGTGTTGCACTGGATCGACTGGCGATAGCTTTATTTAATATCTGGCTGATTTAGTGACATGGCCCACGCCAAGCTACAGCACGGTCTGCGAAGCGTCGCAGTCGGTTTACTGACGCCGTTTGACGACAACGGCAGAATCGAACACGAGAAGCTCGCCACAAACGCAAAGGAACTCTCGAGTGCGGGTATAAACACGTTTCTCGCGTGCGCGAACATCAGCGAATACCACTCGCTGTCCCAGCAAGAACGCATCAACGTAACCGAGACGAGCGTCACAGCGCTTCCGGATGATAGATGCGTGCTGGCCGGTGTCGGTGGGAGCACAATGAACGCGACGGAACTCATCACCGCTTACGACGAACTGGGCGTCGACGCAATGATGGTCATGCCGCCGGACCACACCTACCTTCACGAGCAAGGGCTGCTTGAGTACTATCGCTCGCTCGCAGCTGCGACAGACACAGGTATCGTTCCCTACGTTCGAGGCTTCGACCCATCGGTGGAATTTTTGGCGTCAATGACCGAAATCGATGGTGTCGCGGGTGTTAAGTTTGCCCTCGAGGATCCGGTCAAACTCGGTGAGGCGGTCGTCGCCGGCAGCGATGATGTCGTCTGGGTTGACGGCCTCGCGGAGCCGTACGCGGTCCCGTTCTGGGCGCAGGGTGCTGAGGGATTCACCGCAGGTGTGACGAATTTCGAACCTCGACTCGGTCTCGCCCTGTTATCGGCGCTTCGAGCGGGAGAGTGGGAACGGGCCCGCGCGCTTCAGAGTGCTGCGGTTCCATACCAGCAGTTCCGGAGCCGGACGGGCGCTGACAATACGTTATCGGGCGCAATCAGTGTTCCCGCAGTGAAGTACGGCCTCGAACTCGCGGGATACAACGGTGGGAGCGTCCGCGAACCGATAATTGAACTCACAAATCAAGAGAAACAACAAGCCGAGGGACTCTACGACCAACTCCAGACCGATTTAGATCGCTTGGTCTGAAATCGCCACTGCCTTTCTCGTTTCTTCTTACTCTCTATGGGTACTTCCCTTGAGTAACAGCTCTCGTAAGCCTCTACCGACGAGGAATCGGCTCGGAAGTGAGGCGCATCGTCAACTTCTATACGTATTGGACACACAGCGTTCATCGGACAGATAAGTGGGTTATGTAAGTGGAGAGGATCAATTCAAGAGACTTACCGAATCCATGGCGTCCGGTATTACCGAAAATAGGTGTGTATGGAAAGCCGCCTGTTTACGGTAATACATTCGTAATAGCGGAAATCGTTATTTCCCACTACAACCGAGTAAACGGGCTGTATCGGAGTTTTACGCTTTTCTAACATTATTCCGGCCACACCGGACATCGTGTTTGTTAACTTATGCAGTTCTACCGCAAATCACTGAATCCCGGATCAGCTCAGCAGTCCAGCATCCTCTGGATATTGAGGAGCTGACCGCGACGATTTTTCAGATACGACCGTCAACATACATATTTGCTACAGTCGAGAATTCGGAGGGGAAGTAGACTTCCCAAGGAGACATCTACACGCAAAGCAAGTGCGAGCGCTCTTTCTCTACTAACGTGGTAGAGAATACATGTGTATTTCGCCTTACAGTTGTATACTTTCTTCGATGTCGACCGAACTCTGTTATCAAGATTACCGTGATTTCCCATGAAATCGATTCGTCCGGGGTCATCGCCAAGGACACGGATAACGGCCCCGATTCGTCGGGTTCGTCGCAACCGCGAACTAGAATCTCGTCAACCGCCTCGGTTTCGGTAATCGGCGTCGCCTGGTCCGACGACGTTCGAAGCCCGTTGATCGTTACGGTTCCAGTGTCTACGAACGCGAATGCAGGCGCTTTCGCCGTTCGAATCGTAATGTCCCGAAGCGTCACGTCTCGATGGACTTGCAGACAAGTCCATGTCGCTGCTCGTAGTTATCGGCCATGGCAGGCGGGTGAGTGTTCGGGTCGATTGGGCGCGTAGCGTCGATATCGATATTCGAGAAAGTAATCCCCTCGAATCGCTGTTCAGGGAGACCGGCGAGGAATCCAGCACTCTCGACGTTTCGAGCGCTGATATTGGAGAAGTGGACATTTTGGATCACCGGCGTTCCCTCGCCGATAGGACTCGATTCGCTATCGATATCCAAGTAGTAGCCATTGATTGTAAACGGAGACGGAGTGCGGCGAATGACGATGCTGTCGAACCGCAGTTCCTCTACGGCACCGCCGCGATCTCGCGCTGTTTTAATAAGGATTCCACGGTCAGTATCCGTGAAAGTACAGTTCGAAACGGTCACATCTCGAATGTCACCGGACATTTCGCTCCCGATTGCGACGCCGTCGTGACCGGACGTGACGGTACTTCGTAACCGTGATCGCGGACGTGAGTCGACCGACATCGTGTCCCTCGGCGTTCTTCCCGGATTTGATGCAGATGGCGTCGTTGCCAGCATGGACGTACGTGTCGCTGATGCGGACGTGCTGTGCGGAGTTGATGTCGATCCCATCGCCGTTCGGTGCGCGGCGAGGATTCTCCACGTTTACATTGTGAATCGTCACGTTGCCGAGTCGACGACGTGGGTGTTCCAGAACGGCGAGTTTTTCAGGGTAATTCTCGAGACAGAGACGTTCTCCGACCCGTATATCTGAAAGAGCGGCGGACGAAGGGTTAACCCGCTCACGTGGTCGGACTTGTTGTTTCGCTCGTGGAACTCAGCGATTCGTTCAACCAGACTGTCGGGTCGTTCGTCGGATAGATCATAGAGGTTCCACCAGTAGCCACCCTGACCGTAAATGGTTCCACGGCCGATAATCTCGACGTTCGTGACATCATGAACGAGAAGGCAGAGGTGAAACCCGACCTGTTTCTAGCCTCCCTATCGACCCTCGTACGTCGTAAACGCCTCGTAGTCATGAACGAACTTGATCGTTACACCAGCACGTATTTCGATGGACGTCTCACTGCCAACAGTCAGAGGCGCGGTCAGGTACTCTTCAGGAGTAATAAGAACTGTGCCACCCGTTTCCGCACAGCGATCGAGCACCGTTTGGAGTGTATCTGTATCGTCCGTTTTACCGTCATCGACTGCGCCGGTATCTCTCACATCGACGTACGTTACATTATCACTTATCGCCCGAATTTCACAAAGTAGAGGAATATAGCTCGTGGACACGCGTTACGATCTACGTCTTTCGATGGGACCTCATTAGTATGGTTCGGGTTATACTCGAGGTAGATAATGTCCCTCGTTAGGACTTCGACGAACACTGTGGTCCATAGCGGTACTGCTCTCACCAATCTCACCTATGGGATTGTCCAAGATCCCCAATGAATTCATTGGTATAGGCTCAATCGGTCAGAATTACGCGGATACCAATTATGGTCGACTCTCGTTTCTATATAGTTATCCTAAATTAGTCACGTCGACTCGCCAATAACACGTTCTGCGTCGGTGTTCGTTCTATTATTAGTAATGCTGCATTTTAAGTTCGATAATATTAATAGTTTCCTGGAGTAGAGTAGAAAGTTCATTCTCAATTCTATCCTCGGTGAATCTTGACGTAGGGCCTGCAACGGAGATAGCGACATTTTCAAACAGATCATCTTTAATGTCAATCGGCATAGCGATAGATTTCACGCCTACTGATCGTTCTTCGTTTTCAATAGCGTATCCTCGAGAACGGATTTCCTTAATGTCTTTGAGAAGACTGTCAATATCTGAATGCGTCTGATCGGTAGCCTTCGGAAGGCCGTAGCGCTGCGCTATTTCCTTGATCTCCGCGTTTGATTTCTGGGATAGTAGAGCCTTCCCGACTGCAGTCCAGTGCATCTTCGTATACTCTCCAGTTGGTGGATTATCGGAGACGGCATCCCCAGATTCAGTGCGGTAAAGAAGTACCCGTTGGCCATCATCCTCGCAACCGATCGTCGCAACTGATTGTGCTTTCTCTGCGAGTTTGTCTACTTCAACTCTTGACACTTGGTAAATGTTGGAAGTATGTCTTGCACACCCGCCATATTTTAAAAATCTAACACCAATATAGTATTCATCACCCGATTTACTCAGAAACCCAACATCCTCGAGCGTCTTCATGTATACATATGCTGTACTTCTGGGTATATCCAACATCTCCATGATGTGCCTAACAGTACAACCATTAGCTGCTTGCACTTCTTCGACGATCTCAAATGCGTTTTCGACAGCTTGGATTCGATTTTTTTGGGTATCTTCTTTCTTAGTCATTGATATTATAGAGTGTCAATTCATCAATAGCGGCACATCACGTTTTCATCAACAGTGATTCTTTTATACATCTTTCGAAGTCAACAGCCACCATGATTGGTATCTTATAGATAGTCAATATCCATTAAACTCTAGCATCTATAGCACTATCTATTTAGCGACTCTATCTAGTTTAACAGTTAGTCAATATTTACTTATGTATGATATGTTTGCTGAATATGTGTTATAAAAATGGGAGTATTATACAAGATTATCTCTGATGCTTGTTCGTCTACACCCATAATCTATGTAAGCGAGCACCTCGTACCCTGAGTTCTGAAATCATATTTTAGTTAGGATTCGATCAACGAAGTTAGGTTGTGTATTCACCTAACCTATAGAAATGGGCAGATAGCCGCAGATATTAATGACAAACGCGATTTCGGAAGAATTGCATTTCTTAGTTATATGATACAGGGTCGTAGCGATTGGATCGGTTCCTCGTCGTCTGAAGACTGTGACATCGAAAGTCATCTGCAAGTATTATATTTTGTATAATATACGAGACTGCCCACCATCCATATTGATAGATATATTATTAATACCGGTACGAGACAGATGCAAAGTCTATTTTAGAATACAAAGACCTCTACTGAGGTTGCGAATCATTGATTCACTAACCGTTGGCGAGTTTAATTTGATAAAATTATCGTGGATCTCGCCCACGAGGGTACGATCGATGTCTCTCGCAAGATCGCCTATCACGATCGGGCAATCGTGGTCCTGCTCGCTGACGCCGGCGTTCGTGGCGCTGAACTGTTCCGGGATCCGCGCGACGACGCCCGCAACGGCGTGACCTGGGGCGATGTCGACCTCGAGAACCGTTCTCTCGAGGTGTTCGGAAAATCCCGCCAGTACGAACGCGTTGGGCTTTCGTCAGCCGCTCGAGAAGCGCTCGAGTCGTCGGTGTCGACATCGACGCCGTCGAAGAGTTCGTCGTCGATGTCGGCGTTTTCGATAAACGATCTGTAGGTACCTGCCGTGACGACGAATCCCGGTGGGTCCGGCAAGCCCGCCCCCGTGAGGTCACCGAGAGAAGCACCTTTGCCGCCGACCGTCTCGAGGTCGTCGGCGTTGATCTCGTCTAGCCGGAGTATAGCCATCTATACAGAGTACTCCACTTCTGTATTACGGATTTCGACTTCTGTGTACACCGCTTCAAACGGAAGTTCGATCGATCTACACAAACCGCCGAGATTTGTTTGCGACGTTCAAACGAGATTCTCGGGTAGCTGGGACGACGCCGAGAAGATATACGGTTGTATGGGTGTAAAAGATATGCCGCGAATCTGGATCGTTTTGGCAGACGAAGATCAGACCACCGGAAGCGGTGGAGGAGGCTCGTAAGCGTATTAGCCGGCTAGACTGAAACTGCCAACAAATTGAACCCGATGGGACGATTCGGTGATGGATTTGTCTCAGCGTGTTACACACCAGTAGAAGGCGGGTTACGAGCTAGTACGAGAAACAATCATAGGGACGATTCTGCGAAGCTACTGTTCGAACCTTGCAAACACATCTGTAATCAGTCGCTTGACCCAGGCGATCCACGAATCGGACGGCTCGAACGAAACGTGATGAAGCAGCCAGATGAGACAATGTGTTTTGGTACCTGATCGGGGACGACCCGCGTGAATGCCACGTCCGTCCGGTTCCATGAGAATCCGGGCGCAGTGATCCATCGAGACCGTAGAACGGAACGATAGTTCTCGGTCAGAGTTAGTGAACCTTTGAGACGCTCCAAAATGTGAACGTCCATTCGTACTTGTCGATAGGCTTGCCACTAGTGATCGGTACGCTCATTGCACTGATGGAGTTCAAGGGTCATCCGACGTCTTCATTTGGCTACAAGAGACGGTAAGGCGGAATTCCGCGTCACCTTATCTCAGGCAAGTCGTCGACATTCCACAGTGTGCAGTTGTTTGACTGTTGCAAACACGTGGGGAACGAACGAACACCTACGAGCGACGGATTCTCGCCGCAATGGCCACGAAGCGGCACGTTGGAGGAAGTTTTTAGTAGTCTCTCTTCAAATCGGATGCCATGAAGTTAGGTATCATCGGCTGTGGAACTATCGCACAGATTATGCATATCCCGAATGTCGTCGAAATTCCGGATGCAACGCTTGCTGCAATGTGCGATCCCGCTGAGAACGTCATTAAGTCGCTCGGAAACCGATACAACGTCCCACCGGAGCAACGGTACACTGACCCGAGCCAACTGATTGAAGAACGTGCGGACGACCTCGACGGAGTCATCGTTACTACGCCGATGCAAACCCACGCTGACATCGTCGAAATGGCGCTTGCAGCTGAATTAGACACCCTCGTCGAAAAGCCGCTAGCTGTCACGCCGGCTGACGCCTACAGGCTGGTCGAGGCCGCAGAACAAAGCGATGTGACGGCAATGGTCGCGTACAATCGCCGATTCGAACTAGCGTATGAGCGATTGGTCGACGAACTCACCGACATCGATCATGTAGACAGTGTCACGGCCTACGCTGTCGATGCTGATTTCTCGAAATCACTCCCGGATATCTACGATCTTGTCGAACCGGAACTTGGCGCAGACTTCATCGAACGGAGTAACGAACGTCGGCGCGAACAATCGAAGCAGGCCGTCAATACTACCGACGATGAACTCGCCGCAGCGTACGATTTTCAACTCGAGCACGTCTGTCACGATATCAATGCGCTTCGCGGGTTATTTGGCGATATCGTCTCGATCGACCACGTCGACTTCGTCCGGGACGGGTATTTCGGCACTGCCCACCTCACGTTCGAAGGCGGCGAACGATGCGTACTCCAGACGGGTGATTCCGAACGGCACTGGCACGAGCAGTTCCTGCGCATCGACACGCCAGAACAGATGCTCCAGCTCGAGTTCGATCACCCGTTCGTCAAGTACAACTCAGCAACCCTCTCCATCCGGAAGGGAAGGACAGAAACGATCGATTCTCGATTCAGTCCCACTCGCGAGGAAAGTTTCAAACGGGAGTTAGAGCAATTTATGGCATGCGTTCGCGGTGAAGGAGAGATACAAACGCCGTTCACTGATGCGCGAGATGATATCGAGTTGATTGCCTCGCTTTTCACGAAATCTCAGGAGTAACGATCTTAGAGCAGAAATACGGCAAAATAGTGGATATCAATCCTCGGTCATCGAAGTCGCCGTATGCTGTGATATCGTTTTTTCGTAGCGTTCTCGAATTCGCTCATTGGCAGCCGACAGGTGACTCGTATCTTTCCCGACAATCAAGAAATCGAAATCCTGCTTAACGCGGGTTTCGATATCGGTCGGATCAACGACGAGCGTTCCGACCGGGATGTCGGCGGCAGCCCCGGCACGGACAACGCGTTCAATCGCAGCGTCGAAACGGTCGTTGTCCCACTCTCCGAAAATTCCGAGGTTCGCGGAGAGATCGGCCGGCCCAACGAAAACAGCGTCGATACCGTCGACTGCAGCGATCTCTCGAGCGTTATCGAGGCCTGTCTGCGTCTCAATTTGGACGACCGTGGTAATCGAGTCATTAGCGTTTTTAAAGTATTGTTCAAAATCATCACCGTATGTGGAGGCACGGCCCGACGCGACACCGCGAATACCATCAGGCGGGTAGGTAACCGCCTGAACGATGTCTCGAGCTTCATCGGCCGTTTCGATCCGTGGGACCATTATTCCGGCAATTCCGATATCCAGAACACGCTTGATCCTAACGGGGTCGTCCGACGGTACTCGAACGATCGTTTTTGTTGCACCTTCGGCTGCATCGACGCCACGAGACATATTTTCGACCGTTTCCAGATTCACCGTTGTATGTTCGGTGTCAATGAGAACGAAATCGAAACCGTGTGTTGCTGTTACTTCGGCGACGGTAGGATGTCCGATTGAGAGCCACGCACCGACGAGATTTGGTTCGGTTTGGAATTTGTGTTTAAGTTTTGTCATGGTTCGATCATAGCGTATCGCTCTCCGGCGCAGCCAATGGTTCTCTCACCATTGACGCGACCCGAGACCGTATGCGTATCCAGCGTAATCCTGATTTTGTGTATTAGGCATAAATACTTAACCCCGTATCGAACCGGTTCTGCTGATAACGTGGAGACCGGAAATTGAGCCAAAATGCGGGTGTATACGGGCCTGCGTGTGGCCGGCGACAGTCGTATGGTAGCATACCATAGATAGTCGTGTATACCGCACTGATGTTTTCGAACACCATGTGGGATCGAGCAATATCGTCAATTTCGAGCCGCGTTCGTAGTTACTGTTCTCTAGAGATGAAAATATACAAGCGACATCATTAACCGCATGATTTATATTGAGGGACGATACACATTGGACATATGCCAACTAATGGCAGGGCGCACAAAAGAAGCGACAGTACTGAGCAGAGCCTGAGGACGCAAGTCACCGATCGAAGCTCGCGTCGTCGATTCCTCACCGGGGTTGCCGGTGCGACTGCGACCGGGTTAGCTGGCTGTCTCGGTGGGAGTAACGGCAGCGGTGCAGACGTCAACATCATCGCCGTCTCGGGAGAGGGGGAACTCGTACAGGAACTGATTAACGACTACGTCGAAGAAGAGACAGACCTCTCGATCGACGTCACGATTTTCCCGTACGCGAACCTCTACGAGCGAGTAAGCAGTGTTCTGACGACTGGTGGAACGGGGTACGATGCGATTCTGATGGACGATACCTGGTTTCCCCAGTTCGCGACCTACCTGGATCCGCTCGAGCAATGGCTCCCGGACGGACTCCCGGAGGACCAGCTCATCGACACGACGGTCGACATCACGACGTGGCCGACACCTGGGGCCCCGGCGGTTCCGTCCGCCGAAGGAATGGATGAAACGATTCGCGGGCAAGTCGTCGTGGGGAACGCGCAGATGTTCGTCTACAATACCTCGTACTACGAGGAGGTCGGTGAAGAAGAGCCGGAAACGTGGGACGACGTGTTACGGGCCGGACAGAGTATCGACGACGAAGTTGACGACGCAAACGGGTACGTGATCCGCGGTCAGCGCGGCAACCCGGCTAACACGAACTTCATGAGTATTGGATGGTCAAACCTCGGGGACATGTTCAACGACGACTGGGAGTACCAGTGGAATACCAGCGAGGGAGAAGACGTAGTTAGTTTCTTCGTCGATGACTTGCGGTCGATCTCACCCGATGGGGTCGGCTCGTTCAACAGCGATCAGGTCCTGAACCGAATCGGGGACGGATCCGCTGCGCAGGGAATGGCGTGGCCGGCCGCAGCGTCGACGTTGCTTGACGACGACACCGAAGAAGCGGATAATCTAGAATTCATCCCGATCCCGGAGGGTGATGAGCAACAGGCTCCGATGCAGGGCAACTGGCTGCTTGGGATCAACTCCAATATCTCCGATGAACGAAAGGAAGACACCGGCGCGGTAATCCAATCCATTATCTCCAAGGAAGCGCAGAACCGCTACGTGGAGCTCGGCGGTGTCCCCTTCCGTAACGATACGTTCGAAGACAACATGGATGCACAACCGTGGTTCGAGGCATTGTACGAAAGCCTGCAAAACGCCAAACCGCGACCCCGAACTCCCCTTTGGAACGAGATCGACGTGACGCAGGGTGAATACCTCAACAGCGCACTGACCGGTGATATGAGCCCTGCAGATGTCGTAAACGAAACCGGAAACGAGGTCGAATCTATCCTCGAGAACGCAGGGTACTACTAGATGATGCAAACGGGATCAAACAATGGCAACTGAAACAGGAACAGACGTGCACTCGACGGCCGATCTCGATGAGCAACTGGGTACGGAGAAGTCGACCCGAGAGCGGATGCTCCTCTGGATCGACGAGCGCCTGAAGTGGCTCATGACCCTTCCAGCCGTAATTCTTCTCTTTGCTCTGACGTTTTACCCACTTCTCCGTGCACTCCAAATGTCGACACAGCAGTACATGCCCGGCGGACGGACGGTTTACGTCGGCATCGAGAACTACGCTAATCTACTGGACAACGGTGCGTTCATCGACTCCCTCATAGTGACCGGCAAGTTCATCGGGCTGGCAGTCGGCCTCGAGTTCATTCTCGGTTTCGGAATCGCGCTCGTGTTGAACAAAAAGATCAAGATGCGCGGACTGTGGCAGACGCTTATCTTGATCCCGATGATCCTCTCACCGACGGTTATCGGATTGATCTGGCGGCTCATGTACACGCCCGATGGTCTGCTCGATTTCATGGCGGCGCCCTTTATCGGGAGCAACGTCGGCTGGATCAGCAGCCCAGACGTTGCGTTATACGCCATCGTCATGACTGATGTCTGGCAGTGGACGCCGCTGGTCGTACTGGTCATCTTCGCGGGCCTTCAATCCGTTCCGGGCGACATTCAAGAAGCTGCGATCATGGACGGAGCACCACGCTGGCGTCGATTCATCGACATTGTGTTCCCCTATTTGAAGTCGCTTATCGTCTTGGTGCTGATTATTCGCGTTGTCGACGCACTACGCGTGTTCGCGAAGGTGTACATCCTAACCCGCGGAGGGCCGGCGAATGCGACGAACGTGATCAGCATGGAAATGTACCGGACGGCGTTTCGGTTTAACAACTTCGGCCAGGCGTCGGCGATGGCAATAACGCTGCTGGTCGTCGTGCTCATACTGGCGATGAGCTTCGTCAAAATCGCCGATATCAAATTCTGACCATGGCAACAGACCAACAATCGGACGTTCCGTTCAAGGAACCGTCACGACTCGAGAAAGTACAGGAAAGCATCGCAGAGAAAGGCATCAGCAAGGCGGTTATCTACGGCCTGTTGGGAATGTTTCTCGTCTGGACGCTGTTCCCGGTCTACTGGCTTGTCTCCGGTGCGCTCAAATCCCGGCAGACGCTACTGGCGTTCCCGCCGGCGTGGTTCCCGACCGAGTTTCAGGTGGGTAACTTCGTCCAGTTGTTCACACAACGGCCCGAGTTCATGCAGTACATCTTCAATAGCGTCGTCGTCACGGTCATCACGACGATTATCGCGACGACCATCGGGGCGGCGGCGGCGTACGGGTTCGTCACCTTCGACTTCCCGTACAATTTGGACTTCCACCTGCCGTTCTATATCCTCTCGACGCGGTTCATGCCGCCGATCGTGACGATCATCCCCCTGTTCGTCATCTTCCGTAACTTCCAACTAGTTAATACGCTGTATGGGCTGATCTGTGTGTACGTAATGTTCAATATCCCCTTTGCCGTGTGGATGATGAAGGGGTTCTTCGACGAGGTGCCAGACAGCCTCGTCGAGTCAGCGATGCTGGACGGACACACACACATCGGGGCGTTCTTCAAGATCGTCCTACCGCTGGTCAAACCCGGATTGCTCGCCTCGGCGATCTTCACGACGATCATCACCTGGAACGAACTCCTGTTCGCGATTATCCTGACCCAAGATGTTGCGGCAATGACGCTCCCGGTTGGCCTCTCGTCGTTCGTCACGAAGTACTCGGTCCAGTGGATCAACGTCAGCGTCGCCGGAACGATCGCGCTTATTCCGGTCCTCGTGTTCGCATTCGTCGCGAGACAGGAACTCGTTCGCGGGTTCAGTATGGGGGCCGTAGGTAAATGACGCACAGTACACCAAAGAAACGGACACGAACACGACTCACGGAGGAATACAACAATGGTTAACGTCGAATACGATTCAGTCGAAAAGCGGTACGGAGAGACAATCGCAGTCGAGGATATCAACCTCAGCGTTGCGGATGGCGAGTTCGCTATCCTCCTCGGGCCCAGCGGGTGCGGGAAGACAACCACGTTACGCTGTCTCGCTGGCCTCACCGAACCGACCAGCGGGACGATTACGCTGGGGGACTACGATGTCACTGACGTACATCCGAAAAACCGTAACGCCGCGATGGTGTTCCAGAACTTCGCGCTCTATCCCCACATGAACGTCCGAGAGAATATTGGCTACCCGCTCAAAGTCGCGGGCGTCGATGGTGACGTCCGCGCCGAGCGCGTTCAAGAAGTCGCTGAAATGCTCGAGATTCCGGAGTTGCTTGATCGGGACATCGACAACCTCAGCGGCGGACAACAACAGCGCGTCGCGCTCGGTCGGGCGATTATCCGTCGTCCATCCGTCTTCCTGATGGATGAGCCGCTCGCGAACCTCGACGCGAAACTGAAAATGAGCATGCGCAGTCGGATCAAGGTTCTCCAGCGCGAGCTCGGTATCACGACGCTGTACGTAACCCACGACCAGGAGGAGGCAATGTCGTTGGGCGACAAACTCATTGTGATGGACCAGGGACACATCCAACAGATCGGTTCTCCGGACGAAGTCTATCACGAGCCCGAAAACAGGTTCGTCGCCGGCTTCATCGGATCGCCGTCGATGAACTTCATCGACGTCACGATCGACGACTCGGGTACGGTTCGCTCCACGGATGCCGTCGACGGACTCGAGTACCGGCTAGAATCAGGCGTCGCCGATCGATACAGCGATCACGATGAGTTCATCCTGGGAATCCGCCCGCAATACTTCAGTGTCCATACGGAACCAATGGATAACGCGATTCGTGGTCAAGTGAAGGTAACGGAGCCTCAGGGCGATGACCAGATCGTCGATGTACTTGTCGGTGACGAGGACGGCAGTCACGTCGAACTCACCGTGAAAGCGCCGAGCACCGTCGAAGCCGTTCGAACTGAGGAAATCTGGCTCACGGTAGACGATACCCTCGTTCACGGGTTTGATGCCCAGTCCGGTTCCCGGATTGACGACGGTGATGTCGCGCGGACGAAAGCGAGCAAGCAGCACGCCGAATCGACATCGGACTGATTGGACTTCGGTCGTTTTTGGGTTCTTCGATGGTGCCCGCTGTTAGAAGACAAGGCATATGTGGGTGAATAACGTACCTGGGAGCAGAAGATGTCTGTAGATGCGATTTTCGTCGCCGTAACGAAAACCGACGACAGAACACCGCTAATTGAAACAGTCCGTGACATCGCTGTTCCGACGGAAGCAACCATCGTGCTGGGGCGTGCCTATACCGAAACTGAGTTCGAGAAAACGGTCGCCCGGTTTTGATGGTAAACCATCGCCGGACGACGTTGCTCAGCGGAGCGAATCGGTACGCGAAATCGCAACCGCGCTCGAGGCGGTAGACGTTCCCGCTGAGACGCGAGGCGCAGTAGGCAAAGTCGGTCCCGAACTCGTGTCGCTATCCGACGCGGTTGACGCTGATCTACTGTTCATCCAAGGGCGGTCGCGTAGTCCGACCGGTAAGGAGCTTTTCGGCAGTACCGCCCAGACTGTCGTTCTAAACGCTACCTGCCCCGTTACGTTCGTTCCAGAGTGAACAACGAACTGTGGCCGATATCGAGTCGTTCCGAAACCGTTGTTGACAGGCGATCCAAGACTGTTTACGGACGGCTGTCCGTTACAGGCCCGTACTGACTGGACCCGGTCGACCGATATCCAAAGACGGTGAACAAATCGATGAAACCTAGTTATCATCGCTGGTGCGTCGCTGATACAACTGACTTGACTTCGATCTGCCGCCTCGAGCCTGGTCACAGCCCGTTTCGGTGACCGCCAGCCGCTACTCGTGTGGAGCAAGTTACTCGAGTGATTCGTCGGTCGTGACTACGCATCTCGAGTGTCGCGTTCGGTCGGTTTCGCGGACACTCGCGGTTACACGGTCTGGATTGTGGACCAGTAGTCGTAGTTCTCCTTGGCGTGGATGAGCGGTCGATCGGTCTGATTTTCGATCTCAATAGTATAATGTCCCTCGTATCCGGTGTCTGTGAGTGCCTTATGGATCGCCTCGAAGTCGAGGATCCCGTTCCCCAGATCAGTGAACGATCGAAAGTAGTTGATGACGTTGTCTAGATGGAAGTCGGCCGCAGAGAGGGCGTCCCGGTTCGCTGCGAAATCTTTGACCGGATCGACATCCTTGAGGTGGACGTACGCGATGTCATCCGCGAACTGCTCGATTCCGTCGGTTACATCGCCTGCGGGGAAATTTTCGCTGTAGGGGTAGTAGTGAGCGGTGTCGAAGAGGAGTTCGAGCCCGTCGACGGCGTCGAGGTAGCGTCGAATTTCCCCGGGCTGTTCGATGGCCGTCGCACCGTGGTGATGGACGACTGGCCGCACTCCGGCCTCGACGGCAGTATCGCTGATCCGCGATAGCCATTGCTCGACGGTTAGGTCGTCGTATCGGGCGCGCTGTGGCGGCAGTATCCCAACGAACTCGGCACCAAGGTCGGCGACAGTCGGTATGTCGTCGAGTACTCGCTGGACCGCATCTTCGCTCTCGATCCACTCGCTCATCGCAAGGTAGAGGTCCAGATTATACTCATCAAGCCACCGACCAACTTTTTCGGGGCCGTTTGCGCGAATCTTCTCGAGTCCGATCTCGATACCATCGTACCGGCAGGCGGCGATATCTCCGAAAGCGTCCTCGATGTCCTCGGCATCGTACATAATGGCTGTGTATCCAGTTCCCATGTGGGATTCAAACATGGGACATGGAAAATATCTTCCGGAATCGACGACGTTCCGACTGTGCTGGGCAGTTGGCCAGTCACTGCTGGCCCACTCGTGTTGGATGCTACTGGTATCCTCTCTCCGAGCAGACGGACGGCGGTCTCGAACCTGAGTGGCGATCAAATCGCGCCGAGATAATCGGGGTACCGTTCGTGTTTCGGGCAACACTTCTCAGAGCCCTACTTGACGGGTGCAAGCAGCGGTCCGAAAAGACCAGAACCAGTGCGAGAGACTCCAGAAACGAGCGTGGAGTCAGGAGAACTTTGCGTTGATTTCGATCACATTCGCGGATCGGGTGACCATGTTGGGAAGTTCCTCTCGGTACCGTTCGCCCGTCATCCGACTCGAGGGCCCGGAAATGCTCACCGCCCCAAGTACCTCGTTTTCGCCGGCCATTACTGGTGCCGCGACACATCGAAGTCCCTCGATTTTCTCCTCGTCGTCGAATGCGTACCCGCGCTCGCGAATGGTTTCGAGTTCCTCGAAAAGTTCATCGCGGCTAGTAATCGTCTGCGAGGTGTACTCCGGCAGTCCGTGCCGATCGATTATCCCTTTAACGCGCTCGCGTGGGTAATGGGCGAGAATCACCTTTCCGAGCGAAATACAATGAAGGTACTCCCGTTTTCCGATCGACGAGGCTGTCTGAACGGCCCGCTCGCCGCCGTCCTTGTAGAGGTATACTGCGCGGCCGTGTTCCTCCGTCGCGAACTGAACCAGCTCATCGGATTGCTCGGCTAAGTCGGCCAGCTCGTCGGTTACGACATCATAGATCCCGAGGTGCTTCTTGACGCCCTCGCCAAGCTCGAGGTACCGGAGACTGAGCTGGTAGGCATCACCTTTTTTGACAACGTGTTCCTTCTCGAGCAACGTTGCTAGATGGCAGTGAATTGTTCCTTTTGATCGGCCTAGTTCGTCTGCGATTTCTGTGATCCGAGCGCTATCGTGTTCGTGTAGGTAGTTAATGATTTCAAGCGTGATCCCCACCGCCTGAATCGTTCTCGGCTTTGTCGCCTTTTCCATGTGGGAGTCAAACACGCGGGTCCACTAAATTGTTTGTGTCTGCCAAACGAACCAGTAGCTGCCCTCACCTCATTTTTGCTGAGCATGATACTGGACCAGTTGAGTAGTCAGCGGCCCCATCAAATCAACGTGAACGAGGATAGGGGCCTCTCGAGATAGAACGAGCGTAACGTATTTGTGTTCGTGCCGCAACGAATATCTTGTATGTCCGAGCAACGAGAGCAAGCCGTTTCGCCAGCTGTTCGTAACCGCGTCGATAACTACGTTGGTGGGGAGTGGACGACACCAACCACTGAGACCTCCCAACCGGTGGTCGACCCTGCAACAGGAGATGAACTCGCAACGGTCGAATACTCGACCGCAGAAACCGTCGACGAGGCAGTCCGAACGGCGGACGAGGTGTTCGAGGAATGGCGACAGACGCCCGTCGTCGACCGAGTACAGTATCTTTTTGATCTGAAGGCCGAACTCGAGAACCGACTCGACGAGATTGCGACTGCACTGTCCCGCGAACACGGGAAGACCATCGCAGAGGCCCGCGGCGAGATCCAACGCGGTATCGAGAACGTCGAGGTCGCCTGCGGAATGCCGAACATGATGCGTGAGGGCAGCGGAAACGTCGAAGATGTCGCACCCGGTATGGACGAATACGCTGTTCGCCAGCCTCTCGGCGTCTTCACCGCCATCACGCCCTTTAATTTCCCTGCGATGATCCCGCTGTGGTTCCTTCCATACGCGGTCGCGTCCGGGAACACGTTCATTCTCAAACCCAGCGAGAAGGTCCCGTTGAGCTCCCAGCTCATCTTCGAGGCAGTCGACGCGGTCGGTTTCCCCGATGGAGTCGTTAACCTCGTCAACGGCGGGGCCAACACTGTCAACGCACTGCTCGAGCACGACGACATCGAGGGCGTCTCGTTCGTCGGAAGTTCCCCCGTTGCAAAGCACGTCTACGAGACTGCCGCCGAACACGGCAAGCGCGTCCAGGCACAGGGAGGCGCGAAGAACTACGCCGTTGTTACCGAGCACGCCGCGGTTGACGATGCTGTTCCGAATATCACCGGCTCCGTCTACGGTAACGCCGGCCAGCGCTGTCTCGCCAACGACGTCGTCGTCGGTGTCGGCGATGTCTACGATGAACTCCGCGAACAGTTGATCGAAGCCGCCGAGAACCTTACCGTCGGCGCCGGTGTCGATGAGGATACTGATGTTGGACCCCTGATTACAGGCGACTCGCGCGAACGCGTTATCGACCTGATCGACAACGCGCTCGAGGAGGGAGCTGAACTCGTCCTCGACGGACGTGACTTCGAACACTCGAACGCAGAACTTGACGGCCACTTCCTGGGTCCGACGCTCCTTAAGGGTGTCACGACCGACATGGAGATCGCACAGGAGGAAATCTTCGGGCCGGTGCTGTGTCTCGCCGACGCCGGTGACCTGGATGAGGCGATCGAAATGGTCAACTCGACGGAGTACGGCAACGCGTCTTCGATCTACACCGAATCGGGCAGCGAGGCGCGCCAGTACAAGTACGAGGTCGATGCGGGGAACATCGGCGTCAATGTCGGCGTCTGTGCTCCGATGGGGTTCTTCCACTTCGGCGGGCGGAAAGCGTCGTTCTTCGGCGATTTGCACGCTCAGGGCGAAGATGCGGTCAACTTCTACACTGAGAAAACGGTTCAGATCGAACGGTGGTATAGCTAAGGTTCGAACCTCGCTTCCGACAACCAAGGTCAGTTACCCAGTGAACCCCCGATGGGTCTGTTCTTTTGTGGAAATTCGTCGTGTGGCCTGTTCGAGATACCCTAGTCACGTATTCGTCGTCGAAGCGAATCACTCGCTTTCGATCACCGGAAGCTATAACAGGCATCTCCTCAATCGATTTGATAATGCGACTCGCTCTCAACGGCTGTGACGTAACCACCCCGACGCCGCTTCAGGGCGCCGGCGGTAATCAGAGCGAGTTGCACTGCTCCCGTCGATCGCACGGAGCAAGACCGATGCGAGGCGTCGTATCTCGCCGGTCCGGACATGCGGCCAGTTCATCGCGGGTCTGTTCCGGGGCAAAAACGCGATTCCGAGGACAGCGAAACCAGCCGAACACAGAGACGAAACTACGACACAAACCATGTACGAAGACTTTGCATCAACTCTCGCGGCGACGATGTGGACCGACTTCGACGAAACACCAGAACGGGAGGGACCAACTGCCGAGATAACGGACATCGATTCGTTCGTCATCGACGGTAACTTCCCGTGGACGATCATCACCCTCGAGACCGATCAAGGCGTGACGGGGATCGGCGAGGCTTACCCCTCACCGGGCGTTCACGAGATCGTCACGGACTACCTCCGACCCGTACTCGTCGGTGAGAACCCGCTCGACGTCGAGCGGCTCTACAACCTCATGCGCGAGAGCCTCTCGGGCCGAGGATCGCAGTGGGGCGTCGGGACGATCGCCATCAGCGGTGTCGAGATCGCGCTCTGGGATGCGGCCGGCAAAATACTCGACCAGCCGATCTACCAGCTACTCGGCGGGAAGACCCGCGACGAGGTTCGCGTCTATGCCGATTGCCACGCGGGGGAAGCGATGGTTTCCTCGGCCGAGGAGGGCCAGGAGGAGACGACCTACGAACCCGAGGCGTACGCACGAGCTGCCCGATTGGCGGTTGAAGACGGGTTTGACGCGGTCAAGTTCGATCTCGATGTTCCGTCCGGACGGGACATCGACACGCTCTCGAGACACTTCGATCCCCCGGAGATCGAGCACAAGCGATCCGTCGTCGAGGCCGTCACCGAGGAAGTCGGTGACGACGCTGAGGTCGCGGTTGACCTTCACTGGAACTTCAGTCCCGAAACCGCCGAACGACTTTGCGAAGCTATCGAACCCTACGACCTCGCCTGGGTCGAAGATCCACTCCCGCCCGAGAACACCGATGCGATGCGGGAGCTGAAACGGTCGACTAACGTGACGCTGTTGACCGGTGAGAACCGCTACGGCCGGCACGGGTTCCGCGATCTAATCGAGGAGCAAGCGGTGGACTTCCTCGCCCCCGACGTTCCGAAGACCGGCGGTATCGCGGAGACGAAGAAGATCGCGGACATGGCCGAGGCCTACTATCAGGCGCTGATTCCGCACAATATCGGCAGCCCAGTTGCGACGGTCGCGACCGCCCACGTCGGCGCGACGGTTCCGAACTTCGTCGCCCTGGAGTATCACGCCCGCGAGGTGCCATGGTGGGACGACCTCGTTGCGCGGGACGACCCGCTCATCCAGAACGGACGGCTTACGGTCCCCGACGGGCCGGGACTCGGCATCGAACTCGACTGGGACGTCGTCGACGAACACCGGAAAACACGGTCCTGACACGACTGCGCGGTGCGATTGCTAGATTCTTTTCCCCACCGCTCCTTAACGTCATTCACCGCGGCTCTCCTCGAGATGAAACACGTTCTCACCCGGATCCGGTCGGCAGTCGAGCACAAAACCTAATGCACAGTCCGCCGTACTGTCAGGTGCCGATGGTTAACATCGATTACATGGCGCATCAGGAGCAGTACGACCCATCGACGCTGTTGGACTACGGGGAACACGCGACCGACAGCGGGTACGAAACCGTCTGGACGTCGGATCACTTCCACCCGTGGTTTCATACGGAAGCGGACTCCGGGTTCGCGTGGTCTTGGCTCGGCGCAGCCACCGAACGGCTGGACGGCCCGATTGGGACCTGCGTGACGCCCGCGACGGGCCACTACCATCCCGGGATGATCGCACAGGCGTTCGCCACGCTTCAACACCTCCACGATGATCGGGTACTGCTCGGTCTCTCCACCGGTGAGGCGATGAACGAGACGCCGCTCGGGTTCGACTGGCCCGAGTACCCCGAACGCCGCGACCGGCTTGAGGAAGCCCTCGAAATCATCCGCGCGCTCTGGGGCGACGACGAGTGGGTCAGCGACGATGTCGGTGATAGGATCGACGAGGACGGATTCGTCACCTACGACGGGGAGCGGTTCGAACTCGACGAGGCCAAACTGTACACGATGTCCGAGCGGTCGCCGGAGATTCACATCGCGGCAAACGGGCCAAGCACCGCCCGGCTCGCGGCGCGGTATGCCGATGGGTTCGTCACCGTCAAGAAAGGAGAGGAGTACACCGAGCGGCTCTACCCCGCTATCCGCCGCTACGCCGAAGAGGAGGGCAACGACCCGGACGCGATCGAGACGACGCTGCTCGTGACCGCGTCTTACCACTCCGACTACGAGCAGGCGCTCGAGGCGACGCGCCCGTGGCACGCGACGACCCAGAACGTCTTTGACCGGGCGCTGGCGGACCCGAGAGATATCGAAGCTGAGGGAGAGAAGGCAACCCGCGAGGAAGTAGAAGAGAAGTTTTTGATCGCTGACGATCCGTCGGCCATTGCGAGTCAGCTCGAGGAGTACGCCGAGATGGGCTTCGATCGGATCGCGGTTGCGAACACCAGCCCGGATCCCGAGCAGCTATTCGAGGTGATGAACGACGACGTGATTCCGTCGCTGTGACCAGCGGTCAGGAGAGCCCCTTCGCTGGAGTCAGAAACCTCGCAACCGAGCTGGAGGCAGCTATTCGGCTCAACGTTCGACCCAGTCACCATTCTCGACGGCTGCTAGGTATCAGGTGTTTTCGGTATCGGTGCAGGATCGATGATCCGTATATCAGTGATCCGTGGAACCGACAGCCAAGGGCGAATATTTATGATACACCGTGATAATTCATTGAATATGCCCACGCTTACTGGTGGCGAGATCGTCGCCAAGTATCTAGAAAAGGAGGGCGTAGAGTATCTGGTCGGCATTCCCGGTCACGGAAGCACCAACCTGCTCGACGCGTTCAACGACTCCGATGTCGAGGTTATTCAGCCGCGCCACGAACAGGGCGCGACCCACCTTGCGGACGGGTATGCCCGCGCATCAGGCGATCCGCTCGCGGTCTTCACCTCGATTGGACCCGGAGCGACGAACACCGTTACCGGTGCTGCGACGGCGTACGTCGACTCGATTCCGATGGTCATCTTCACCGGAGCGCCACAGACTCACGAGTACGGACAGGGGATCCTGCAGGAACTCGACCGGCAGAAACCCGGCGACTTCCCGAGCGTGATGGAACCGGTGACAAAACGGAGCTTCGTCGTACGAGACGTCGAACAGCTCCCTCGGACCTTGCGACGCGCGTTTCAGGTTGCCGTCACGGGTCGGCCGGGACCCGTCCACGTTGACATCCCGATGGACGTACAGGGAAGTGCCGCGGATGTCGAGATTCCCGATCCCGAGGAGACGCGCACGCACAGTCGACCGGGCGGCGATCCGGAATCGATCGAAGAGGCGGCGAACCTGCTCGCCGACGCTGATCGCCCCGTGATCGTTCCCGGCGGTGGGTGTATGCTCGGCGAGGCATGGGACGAGGTGCAAGCGCTCGCCGAACACCTGAAAGCACCCGTTATTCCGACGTTCCAGGCGAAGGGGATCATCCCCGAAGACCACGAACTCTTCGTCGGGTACGCAGGCTGGATCGGGTCGTCGGCCGGAAACGAACTTGCGAGCAACGCGGACGTCGTCCTCGGGATCGGCTGTCGATTCTCCGACTTGCACACGTCATCGTTCGAACAGGGGGTCAGCTTCGAGATACCGCCGAGCAAGCTGATCCACGTCGACATCGACAACACGGAGATCGGCAAGAACTACCCCGTCGAGGTCGGCATCCTCGGCGACGCCAAGGTCGTCACCGACCAACTCCACGACGCCGTCTTCGAGCGCGTCGACGAAGTGTCGACCGAGGACAACGAGTACTACGACGAGATCCAGCGCCTGTGGGCCGACTGGCAGGAACAGGTCGAACAGCGCCACACCGACGATGTTCCGATGAGTATCGCCCGCGCACTCGCGAGTCTCCGAGAGGCACTGCCCCGCGAGGGCATGATCGTCTCAAGCGCGGGTCAACCCCAGGAGATCACGAACCCGGAGTTCCCGGTGTACGATCCGCGGACGAACATCTCCTGTGGCGGATTCTCGACGATGGGCTTTGGCGTCTCTGCCGCGATCGGAGCGAAACTCGCCGAACCCGACCGGCCCGTTGTCGACATCGAAGGCGACGGAAGTTTCCTGATGTGCAACCAAGAAGTCGCCTGCGCGGTCGAACACGACATCGATGTCACCTGGGTCGTGGTCAACAACAACGGCTGGAAGTCGATTCGCAATCTGCAAGTCGACAAGTACGGCTGGGACCGGGTTCTCAACACGGAGTTCGACAACGACAGCGATGTCGACTTCGTGAAGATGGCCGACGCGTTCAGCATCGATTTCGCCGAACGCGTCGTTAAACCCGAAAATCTCACGGAAACGATCACGGACGCTATCGAGCACGACGGCCCCGCGTTCGTCGAAGCCGTCGTCGAACCCGACAGCGCCGACTCCGGCGCCATCATCACTGGTGAGTGGGATCTGGCGGATCTCGAAGCGGACGACTAACCGGGCGATCGCTGCCGGATACGCACGAGCGAATCACTCGAGTTTCTGTCCTTGCTAATCGGGGGCATCCTGACTCCGATATTATTATAATAGATGATAGCAAACCACATAGTATGCAATCCCTTGTAGTGGACGCCGAGTGGGACCCCCGTGCGGAATATGACGTTTCGGACGCCGAGCGCGAATCAAAGAAAGCGATGGACGCCTCACAGGTATGGCGAAATCCCGAATTCCGAATGACTGAGCGGGAACGGCCGACACCGGAGGACGACGAAGTGCTCGTCAGAGTGAAGTACGCGGGCATTTGCGGGAGCGATGTCTCCATGCTCGAGACGGACGATGACGGTTACGTCCACTATTCGGCGTACCTCCGTCTCCCGAACGTGA
Organism: Halostagnicola larsenii XH-48; assembly: GCF_000517625.1. Taxonomy (GTDB): domain Archaea; phylum Halobacteriota; class Halobacteria; order Halobacteriales; family Natrialbaceae; genus Halostagnicola; species Halostagnicola larsenii. Next base: position 163,065 of record NZ_CP007057.1, read on the forward strand.
CCGGCCACGAGTTCGCAGGTGAGATCGTCGAGACGGGCGATGATACACAACTGTTCGAGGCAGGCGACCTCGTCACTGCGGAGGTTACCGACTACTGTGGGCGCTGTAATATGTGCCGGCAGGGCTTCAACGGCCACTGCGAGAACTTCGAACAGATCGGCTTTACCATTCCAGGCGCGTTCGCAGAGTATGTCGCCGTCCCGGAGAAACTGTGCTGGGATGTCTCAGCGCTTCGCGAAACGTACGAAACGGACGACGAAGCGCTTCGAGCCGCCGCGACGATCGAGCCGAGCACCATCACGTACCACGGACTGTTCGCTCGAGCCGACGGGATCTTGCCCGGGGACTATCACGTCTACCACGGTGCGGGTCCGATCGGGCTGACCGGGATGAACGTCTCTCGGGCCGCCGGCGCGGGTAAGGTGATTGCGTTCGAGCCCTCCGACGAGCGCCGCGAGATCGCAAGAAAGCTCGGCTACGAACACGTTTACAATCCGATCGAACACGATCCGATTGAGACGATCGCCTCGGTTACGGACGGCGAGGGAGCTGATGTTCACGTTGAGACTGCCGGTGCGGTCACGCAGACGTACCCCGCTATCGGGGATACGCTGGCTGAGACCGCAAATGTGGTCCATATCAGCAATGCCGGATCCGACCCTGGAATTGCACTGCGGAAGTACCAGGGCAACAGCGCCCAACTCTATGGGTCGGAGGGACACACCGGTCAGCAGGTCTACCCGCGAGTGATTCGATTGATGGCCGCCGGACAGCTCGATAACCGACCGATGGTCACGTCCACGTTCGATCTCTCCAACGCCGACGAAGCAATTCGGCAGGCTGCCGAGCGCGTCGACGGGAAAGTTCTCATCAAGATGTAGACGCTATTCGAGCGCTATTGGCCGTTTACGTGACGATCTCGTGATGGAGATTGCTGGCCGTATAAATTCAATCGATGTAACAAACGGTTCTTTCTCCACTGTTAGTACAGTGGCCCGGCATTCGTCACCAAACCACACTATTTATTATGTCGCCCGGTAGTGGATTGTGTATGGGCGTAGGATACACGACCATCATGTACGACCCAGCGGAGGTACTGTCTGAAGGCCTCGGTGACTTCGCCGCCTGTCGGTACGACGGCGTCGAGATCGGTCTCGGCAAAGTCGAATACATCGGCGTCGACTCCCTGCAGGAGTCCCTTGAGGAAAACGGCCTCGACATCTACTGTGTCATGGCGGGCTGGCTCAACAACGAGGAAGACGTCGAGGCGGCAGTCGACGGGGCCGCGATCGCGGCCGAACTCGACGCCCGCTTCCTCGGGATCTTGCCCCCGCCGCGGGGCCAGGAGACCGACGAAACGTTCGATGCGTGGCTCGATCGAATCTGTACGGCGGCCGCCGACGCCGGCGTCACGCCCGTCCTCCATCATCACGGTGCCTCACACATCGAGAGTCCCGAAGAAATCGAAGAGTGGCTTGACCGAGCACCCGACAACCTCGAGTTGTTGTACGACACGGCACACTACCAGCCATACGGCGATGTCCTTGACGGCATCCATCGGTTCGCAGATGATATTGCGTACGTTCACCTCAAAGATATCGACCCAACAGTCGACTTCCAGAGTCACGTCGATACCCTTTCCGCGGGGAACATCCAGTACGACAGCCTCTTCGTGTTCCTCACGTCGTTCGTCGATCTCGGAGCAGGCGTCATCGACTTCGAAGCTGTCGACGAAGCGCTCGACGAGATCGGATACGAGGGACAGATTACAATCGAAATCGAGAACGAACGTAACGACAGGCTCGTCCACGCAAAGCGCAACATCGATCACTGGACCGACGCAACCAACGCGTGAGAACAAGTCGGTAATCGGGCGGAATCGCCGCGAGTAGCAATCAACCGCCACTTACCCTTCTGTCGGCGATCACGAGCAGCGCAGCGACGGCAGCAATCGCTCGGAGCACGCTGATAGAATATACTCCAATCGAGGAACTGTCCGGGGTTGGAGATCGGCTGCGCGATCAGGCGTCGGTCTCGACCGCGAGTCGCTGCCCTTGCTCGTCGCTTTGGACGACCGTGTCGACGATTCGCTGTACCGTCAGCGCTTCATCGAAGGAAACGATACCATCGCCCTCGTCCGCAATCGCGCGGAGGAACTCGTAATTTTCGTGAACGACGGTGTGTTCCCAGCCGATCGTGTGGCCAGCCGGCCACCATCGCTCGCCGTACGGATCCTCGTCATCGGTGACGAGGATCCGTTCGTAGCCCCGTCGGTCGGCGTCGTATACCTCGAGTTCGTTGAGCCGCTCGAGATCGAATCGGACTGCGCCCTCGGAGCCGATGATTTCGATCGCATTGGTTGCCTTGTGTCCCGACGCTACGCTCGAGCCTTCGAAGACGCCGACAGCACCGGATTCGAACGACGCCGTTGCGAGGTAGATATCGTCGGTTGTCACCGGTCGCGCGCTTTCGTCGTCGGCCGCAGGCCGTTCGTCTACAAGCGTCGCGAGCCGTCCGCTAACGTCAGTGATCTCCCCGACGAGCCAACGAGCAAGATCGATCGTGTGTGAGCCGACATCGCCGACCTGACCGTAGCCCGCCCGCTCGACGTTGTTACGCCAGACCCACGGATGCTTGGGATCGGCCTGCCAGTCGACGAGGTACTGCCCGCGGACGTGTCGTATCTCGCCGAGCGTGCCCTGCTCGATCAGTTCCTTCGCCAGCCGAAGCGCTGGGACGTATCGGTAGTTGAACGCGCACGCGGCGACAGCGTCGCTCTCCCTTGCTGCTGTTACCATCCGTTCGGCGTTCTCGAGAGAGGCAGCGAGCGGTTTCTCACAGAGGACGTGGACATCCTGCTTGAGGGCTGCGATCGTCGGTTCGGCGTGAAGGTCGTTCGGTCCGAGATTGTAGAGGACGTCCACCTCGTCGACGAGCGTCTCCCAGTCGTCGGTCGTGTGGGTGAACCCGAACCGATCGGCGGCCGCGGCGACGCGTTCCTCGTTGCGCCCGCAGAGGACGTGTCGATCGGTGTCCGGTGCCTCGGGAAAGAACATCGGGAGGCGAGCCAGTGCGTTCGCGTGGGCCTGTCCCATGAAGCCGTAGCCGATGAACCCGACGCGTAGGCTCATCGGAATCGACCTCCGCTGTGTAACGTGGCAGCTGTAATCGATTTCGTCTCAACTCGAGTCCGTACTTCATGCTGTCGTCCGCTCGTTTTAGTCCCAGGGCTATCCCCGAGACGAGTGCTAGACCGCATACTGGACGGATTGATCGCATCGGGCAAATAGATACCGGGATCACTACCCGCTGATGTTGACCGTCGAATCTTCAACCTGAGTTAGGGGCTTCCATCGTAGTACGCGGCATCTCGTGGTAGTCGTTGGCAAGTTATTTGTGGAATGATGAACAACCTTCTCTCGAGATGAAAATCGGAGTTATCGGTGTCGGCGCTATCGCACAGATCATGCACGTTCCGTACCTCGCGGAACTGCCCGAAGCTGACATTCACGCGATCGCAGATCCTGGCGAAAACGTGGTCGAAACGTTCGGTGACCGATACAACGTTTCCCATCGATACACGGAGAGTACGGCGCTGATCGAAGATCAGGCCGAAACGCTCGACGGCGTGGTGATCACCACGCCGATGCACACCCACGCGGAGGTAGCAATCGCTTCTCTCGAGGCGGATTTACACACGTTCGTCGAAAAGCCGGTGGCCGTGACGCCCGCAGACGCACAACGAGTCGTCGATGCATCCGAAGCGTCGGACGCGGTTTGTATGGTCGGTTACATGAAACAGTTCGATCCCGGCTTCCAGCGATTCCAGTCTGCAGTCGACGACGTCTCCGAGGTCAATCTCGTCACGAGTACCGTTATCCCCCCGGACGTCGGCTCGGTCATCGAGGAGAACTACGATATCGTCTACGCCGACCTCGCGGACTCGTTCATCGAGGAGAGCAACGAAGAGCGCCGCCAGCAAGTCGAACAGGCGATTGGAACCGATGACGAGACGCTTTCGCAGGCGTACGATTTCCACCTTGAAAGCATCTGCCACGATATCAATGCGTTGCGGTCCGTGTTCGGATCCGTCGAACAGATCGACCACATCGACATCTTCGACGACTGGAAATTTATCACTGCACAACTCCGGTACGAAGGAGACCGACGATGTCTCTTGAAGGCCGGGACGAGCGATCGGAAGTGCTACGACGAGCGCATTCACGTTGACGCCCCCGAGGGATCGGCATCAATCGAGTTCTCAAATGCGTTCATCAAGAACACCCCGTCGGATGTCCGCGCTAAACTCGGCACGGAAGAGACGACGGAGACACAGTATACTCCCTCGTCGGACGAACCGTTCAAACGGGAACTCCAACACTTCCTCGAGTGTATCGAGGGATCGGCTGAGCCCCGGACGCCACCAGCAGAATCGAAGCGAGATGTCGAACTCATTGCCGACCTTATCCGAACGTACGACAAGGAGGGCGAGGCGAGTAGCGTCAGCCGCTAGTTACGGGCCGTTTCGACGCAACTGAACGACGGTGCACCTACCCGAATCGCCGAAAAACCGCCGGAAAGAACATGTCGTCTTACAGTGCTACCATTGTGGGTTCGATCACTACCACTCCATCCAAGCAGGGTCCTCACAGCGGAGTCGGCGATCGATGTTGTCGATTCGTTCGATATCCTCGTCGTCCAATTCAAGTTCAAGCGCCTTGCGGTTGTTCCGAATGTGTTCGGGCGTCTTCGACCGGGGAATCGGAACGACGTCATCCTTCGAGAGGAGCCAGGTCAGACTAACTGTGGCCTCGTTCACGTCGTGTTTGTCGGCGATCGACGAAATTTCAGGGGTATCGAACACTTCGCCCTGCGCGATCGGGGAGTAAGCGACGAAGTACGCGTCACGGTCTCGGACGGCCGCACGGAGTTCCTCCTGTGGTAAGAACGGGTGCATCTCGGCCTGGACCGCATACGGTGACGGTTCGAGGAGTTCGTCGGCAAGTTCTAGATCCGAGGGTGTATAGTTGCTCACGCCGACGCGCTCGACCTGTCCCGAATTGACGAGTTCGTTGAAGACGGGTAATACGGTCTCGATGTCGTCCTGGCCGCGGGGCCAATGGTGGTAGAGCAGATCGATCGTCTCGATCCCGAGTCGAGAGAGACTTTCCTCGACGCCATTTCGAATATAGTCCGGCGTCTTCTCCGGTTCCTCGAAATGGGCGATCTTCGTGGCGACGAACAGGTCGTCGCGATCGACGTTGGCACGGGCGATAGCCTCGCCGACCTCCGCTTCGTTTCCGTAGAGACGGGCCGTATCGAGGTGACGGTACCCCGATTCGATCGCCGTCACGAGGGCGTCGATCCCGTCCTCGTCAGTGAGACTGTACGTCCCGAATCCGAGCCTGTAGTCGCTTTTCTCAAGCATGCCCGAAACAAGGCTCGAGCGGCCCTTATATTTTCTCGTTCGAAGGTTGCTTGAGGTCAAACTCAACTCTATTCTGGGTATTGGGCCAGTGCCTGACGATAGTGATTACCTATCATAACCCAGTGAGCAGTTTTCACGATGCCGTTGAGCGACCAGAAGACAGCGTTTGCAAGACGAAAACGACATTCTCTCCCTCGTATCGAATTCTGCGAATAAATTCCGGCTTCTATGAACGAGTGCTCATGAAAACGGCTGTTACTCCAATCCAGTGACTCTATCTGTGTTTGATCATTACGAACTACCGGACGAGGGGATAATCTCAACAGTCGGTCAAACGTTGAAGTGTTTCCGGCCGAACGAAATGAAGTAGCGCCTTCCGAAAGAATTTACACCCATACATGTGTAATTGTATGGGTGTGATCGTTCCGAGATGAATCACCCAGCAAAGTTGGCGCATTTGGACGTTTGTAAGACGCAAACGAGGTCCCTCAGTCCCTCTCGTCCGGTGGCATGGAGTGGCAGCTGTTTCAGCGGTAAATATCCCCGTTCACCCGCTAGAAATCAGTACAATACTGCTGATTGCCAGGGCCGTCGCTACGAAACGAGCTCGAAGATGTGACTCCTCGAGGAAGATCGCTCCCAGAATTACAGCGACGATCGCTTGTCCATTGACGACCGGAGAAACAATACTTGCAGGCAGTCGCTGAAAGGCGAGCAAGACGACATGGTTCCCGGACGCGATGATAAGTGCCGTCACGACGAAATAGGGCAAATCGCGCCACCAGTTGTTCGGCCAGCGAGCACGGATAGCCAGTGGCCCGATCAGTACAGCGATGCCGAGAAACATCAACGGCAGATATGTTGTTGGTGCGACGGCCATCTCCTGCATTAGCACGCGTTTGCCCACATCAACGACCGCGAACGTAGCGGCCGACAACAACGCCAACTGGGCCGGCCGCGATTGAGTAGCCCGCTTGAGTGGAGCACGGAGCGTAGTCCCCTGCCAATTAGCGACGTAGATCGCAATCGTCGCGATGACCACGCCGCCGACTTGGAGTACGGAGAGTCGCTGACTCAGGAGTCCCACTTCGAGTGGCAGTACGAACACTGGAATGATTTTACTGATCGGCGAAACGTACGAGATCTCGCCGAGTCGAATTGCACGGAACAGAAAGACCATAGCGAGCGCTGTCAATACAGTTATCGCGAAAATCGAACCAAGGACGTTTAGTCGGTTCGAGACAGAGAGGAAGGGCGCATCACTGGCGATAACGACTGGAATATAGAGTAGCATCGAAAGCGTATATGTAATCGACAGGAACGCTGACGACGGGTAGTCAGCGAACCATTGCTTCATCACGAACAATGACGTTCCGTAGAGGAGCGCAGCCAGACTGGCGAATGCAATTCCAAGATTCACACTCCTTTTTGAGTCGGTCGGATGCAAGAAACATTCGCTTTGAATTCACGAGATGCCTGAGCGGTTGTGACGATCTGACCGGGCAAGTGCCCGTATTGGAGTTTCAGTGCCGAAATAGACGACGAGTATCATTCTCTGTACGCCCAACGATCGCTTTTCGAAACCGCCTTCTCGTCACTCAAGCGCACGCTCGTCACTGCCGTGCGAGCGCGTGCTGGGCTCCGAGAATTCCGTGAAATTGTTCTCAAATGCATCGTCTACAACGTCAAGCGAGCCATGAAACCATAGAGTCAACCGTCATGTGGCGATTCAACAGAATCGAGTAGATCAATCCAATTGCAAATAGGATGTAACGGCGGAGAGGATTGTTTCCATATAGAAGCCAGACATTCAGTCGAAAAATAGTTAGCGGTCAATACGCAACTGAGTGAGCATGTATTTCACGTTAAAACACATCCAAAGCAGAAGCATGAGAAGTCGTGCTTATTTTGTAATATTCTACCAGACGGCGAAGACTTGGAGCCATGATTCTGAGGTTGATGGGCTGACGTGACTGAAACAGTTTGAGAAGAAATAGGTTAATTATTCTATCTACCTAAATATATGTTCAATAGTATTCCGATTTCGATGGTTTTCATATCGAAATCGGGGTCCACGTCGACGGAGTGCTGTCTGGAAATGTTGTGCTCCATCAACGAGAAACACAGCGTCTTCGATATCATGTTTCTCGGTTAGTTTTTGTGAAAAGAGTTCAGTCAATGTGGCCGTAGTCGATGAAAACAGCCGCATATGGTGATTTTGTTTGTTTCAGGATTGACTGCAGCGTACAGCTAATACTGTTGGTTGTCAATCCGAATCACGTTGCGATCGACGAAACCGTGATTCGGATTCGCGTCCGTTGCTGGCTGTAGATTAACTTTCTGTACCCAATCGTGAACAGCCTTCCGTGATCACTCGACGCTGAACTTCTCGAGTTATTAATTAGTATTTGAAAGTGATAATTCAGCAAGATGGGGTCGAATACTCAACTCCATTAGCTGGGCGGTGTCCACCCTCACTCCACAAAACTCAAAATAATCTGGTCGCTACTTGAAGGTCGTCAACTGCTTATTCGATAGGACGTCCGAGCCATCTCGTTGGCAATGATCTGATATCCTTCATCGACTCCCATTCCGGGCTTCGCCAGTATCTGTTCCGGTTGCGTTGCGAGCGCTACTTGTGCACAGACCCGAGCAGAGACATCTGTTTCCGCGCAGCTTCCGCCTAAGTATGCACGCGTATCGGTGTTTTCGCAGTATTGGACAGCATTGATACTTGCAGTGATTTCACCGAGATCGGGCGTCTTTATCTGGACAACATCGACGGCGCCGGAATCGACAAAAGCGGTGACGTCGTCGTAGGTATTACAAAACTCGTCGGCGATGATATCTACGGGCACCGAACACTCGGTTAGGGCGTCTCGGAGTGCTCCGAGCACGTGAATCTGCTCGTCGCGTGATCCTGCCTCTATCGGGCTCTCTATTTGAAGTGAATACGGCGATGCGGCGTCGTCGAGAGCTGCGAAGTAGTCTATCACCTCGTCACGATCGTACGGAGGTGCAAAGATTTCGCCAACCGTCCCGTAGATATCTACGTGAAACGTCGGGTCGTACCCTGGAGAACCGAGTTCGGTCACTCGATCGCTAAGCCAATCCAGATATTCAAGGAGCCGTTCTCCCTCTCGACCGATCTTATCTACCGAGTTAAACAGCCCGTGGGGAAGAACGGGACCCTCTTTGAGAATCATCTTTTCGGCGTTTCGACGGCGGTCACTGCCGCTTTGACAGAAGATTGGAACCGGTTGGGGCGAACGGTCGATATCGTATTCGTCAGTGATTACCTCCGTCATCGTCTGTGCAGAAGCCGTCGCTGCGGCATCGAGTAGCGCCTGGGAGACCCCGTATCGGACTGCCGTGTGTAACTCTTCCGTGTCAGCAATGTCGCTCAGGATCTCGACGTTGGTCGTAAACGCACTGGCATCTCGACCGACGAGGGCCTCCGAAATAGTTGTCTCGATCTCGTCTAGGTGGTCCTCCGCAGTAAAAAACGCGTCGCGGCCACCGAATCCAGAGTATTGGACCGCTGTACAATCACCGATACCGGTTCGACCGTTTTCAAGTTCGATTATTACACTCGTTGCTTCGGCCGGTTGACGGACATCGGTAAACCCTGAGGTAATTGCTTCTCCTTTGTACAGAAATCCATCTCGATCTGCGTTCGCCACGATAGCTTTCTTATCGTCGAAGTAGTACCCACCTGTCGTTACCACTGCAGTTACGTTAGCTATCTCTGTCATTTGTCGTCCATGCCAGTATTTATTGAGGGGTCATATATAAATTCCTATTATAGAACAATCGTTGATTTTGAGCTGCGCCCAATTTGATGGCGAATTTCATTCTATTATACATAGAACGATTTCTAACGCGGCTCTTTGTTGGGCTGGCGAGAAGGAGCATCATTTACACACATATGAGCGTAATATATGTGGTGAATCGAAGCGGTGGTACGAGGTGGGTAAATTGGCCGTGTTCCAATTCAGCGACTCGGATGCGGTGAGGAAGACGGTCAGTCTTCCAAAGGAGAAGGAGATGGATCTGGTGAATCGCTATAGGACGTTGGGTTCGGCTGGTGAGCGTGCGTTGTAACCGCCCTCGACAAGGGCCAATCGAGGTTGTTGCGAAGATAGCTACCGCTGAGAACGAGCACAAGAAGATTTCGCCACGATCCTCCGAGTCTTAACCCCAATCCGAACGCCGTCTAGTGATTCACCAGAGCCAAGGAGATAAAAATCAAAAGGCACGGGTTCCAAGATCCGTACTGAGCAAGGGAGGAGTGCCCTACTATTAATGTCACCAATGAATGGTTGCTACGCTGAATAACGAAAATTCTATGATACATGGATTTATAAGACTTGGAGAGAAAGAGACAGTATGATCGAAAGTCAACTTTTGACGACGACCGAAACATCGTTAGCGGTGATCGAGGCGATTCAGGAACTCGACGGGGAGACGCCGGCCGAACTCGCGGCGACGCTCGAGCTATCCGAGAGCACCGTCTACAAACACCTCTATACCCTCGCGAAACACGGTTACGTCGCCTCCGACGGCGACGAATACCGACTCGGGGCGCGGTTCTATCACATCGGGATGTACGTCCGGAACCGCAGCAAAGTATTCGAACTGGCGGGCAAGTATGTCATTGAACTCGCCGAGCAGTCAAACGAGGAATCCGATTTCGGGATCGAGGAGAACGGTCGTATCGTGACGCTGTTTGATTCGGTCGGTAGCTCCGCTAAGCCGAGTTCTCGGCTCAACAACTACGAGTACATGCATACGACAGCCATCGGGAAGGCGATCCTCGCTCGATTGCCAGAGTCACGCGTCAACGAGATTGCCGACCGATGGGGTCTCCCGGGACTCACCGAAGAGACAATCACGTCTCGGGCGGAACTTGACACCGAACTCGAGCGCACTCGAGAACGGGGCTATGCAATCAATGATCAGGAATCGATTCCGGGCAAACGCGTCGCCGGCGTCGTCGCTGAGGGTCCCAATGGGACCGTCATCGGCGGGTTCACTATCTCCGGTCCGGAGTACCGGATCGAAGACGCCGACCTCCACCAGGAATTTCCCGACATTCTGCAGCGAGTTGTGCCGGATTTCGAGACGGAACTGGTCTCACAGGGGCTCCTGTAGTCGTTTTCGAGATCGACGAAAGAACCGATAACCGACCGATTGTGGCCGCGATACTCTCAAATCGAAATGCTGTACGCATCTATTTTCCAGCTATATCTGTTGGATATCCCGTAGAGAACGCCACTGCGTGCCCATCTGATCGCTTCCTGATCCTCATTCAAAAGATTAAAATAGTGTAACTCTCACATTGGGTGTGTATGTCATACGAATCCCTCCCGGTTGCAGCACTCGCACTGGCACCACCGGTTCTCGCGATCGTACTCGCGATGTATACGCGGCAGGTGCTCGTGTCGTTGTTCGCCGGGGTATGGATTGGTGCGTTGATGATCGCCGATTGGAATCCGATCGCGGCGACGGCGCTGTCGATGGACTGGATCGTGGAAGTCGTTAGATCGCCGTTCGACACCAAGTTCCTGATCCTGATCATGTTCATGGGCGCTGGTGCCGCGTTCATTTACAAATCAGGTGGAATCATCGCGCTCCAGAACTGGATCGGTCATCGGGTAAATACGGCACGAGACTCGCAAATCCTAACGTGGCTCATTGGGATTTTCATTTTCTTCGACTCGTATACGAGCACCATCGTGACCGGGAACGCGACTCGCGAGCTATCTCAGGAAAACAACACCTCTCGAGAGATGCACGCCTACGTGCTGGACTCGACGACCTCGCCGGTTACGACCTTCGGACCCGTATCGAACTGGATCGGGTATCAGGTATCGATGATCATCGTTGGGTTCGAAGCCGCCCAGTTCACCGCTGAAGAAGTCGGTCTCACCGCATTCGGGCTATTCTTGCAGAGCATTCCGTGGAATATCTACTGTTTCCTAGCGTTCTTCATGGTTGGGTTCATTTCGATCACACAGCGGTTCTACGGTCCGATGCTGAACGCTGAGTGGCGTTCGCGCAAAGAAAAAAAGACTCACCGGGACGACGCGACGCCGCTCTCGGACATCACGACCGACGTCGGTGAACCGAGCGAGAAGAACCCGACGCTGATCAATTTCTTCGCGCCGATTCTGTCGCTGCTGATAGTCGGACTCATCTCGATGTGGTGGCTCGGTGGAGGCCACCAGTCCGGCGTCGATATCGCGACTGCGTTCCAGGAAACCGATGTCGCACTCGGTCTCCTATACGGTTCGTTCGCGTTCATGGCCGTCGGCATGCTCGGTTCCGTCGGGTTCGGAACCATGGACATCGAAGAAGCGAGCGATACCGTAATTAGCGGGTTCAAGACGATGATGATCGCGGCCGCGATCATCGTCCTCGCCTGGAGTATCGGCCACGCGGCTGAACAGGTCGGGACGGCCCAGTACATCGTCGACGTGATGGTCGGCAGCGGTGTTCCCGGATCGTTCCTGCCGCTTCTCATCTTCGTTGCGGCAATGTTCATTGCGCTCACGACCGGGACGTCGTGGGGGACCATGGCGATCCTGACGCCGCTCGCGATTCCGCTCGGCTACGAACTGTCCGGACTGTCGATCCTGCCGGTCCTCATGGGCGTCCTGTTCGGTGGAGCGATCTGGGGCGATCACGTCTCACCGATCAGTGATACGACTGTCATGTCCTCAATCTTCGCCGGTTCGGACCACATCGATCACGTGACGACGCAGATTCCGTTCGCGATGACCGCAGCCGGTGTGACGGTACTGATGTTGCTCCTGTACGCGGTCGGTGTGACGTCGCCACTGGTGTTGCTCCCGCTCTCAGTCGTCCTCACCGCGGGTGCCGTCATCGTGCTGAACAAGTTCGATGCTCGCCGCAAGAACTTGCCCGAAGTCATGCCGACTACCGAGGCCATCGACAACGGTGAAATCGACGTCGATGCGATCGAAAACGGAAGCGAAACCGACACAACGCGGATCAACGGCCGGTACAAATTCGTCGAATCGATCCCGCTGACCGCAGTCGGGATCGTTATCGCGTATCTCTGTCTGGTATTCGGGTTCATGACCCTCGGCTTCTAGCGGGAGGATAGGTACTTCTGTTCAGCGTTTTTGACGAAGAGAGAAGCAAAGATGTGGCTCAAATAGACCTCTGGTTACTGATACAACACGAACTATCCGTCGCAGTATTCTCCGCACCGTAAACGGCGAGGGGTCTTCCGCTGATAGGAGGTTGGCGTAGTCGATGTCAATCATAACCGATATACGTTTTGTTCGGACAGTACGATGTATGTCGACTGTGTACGTCATTGCCACCGGCGGCACGATCGTGAGTACCTCGAGCGACACCGGGACGGTCCCGACCGAGTCAGTACAGGAGTTAGTACAGGCCTATCCGGAGAGCTTCGAGCACGTTGATATCGAATTGGAACAACTCACGCAAACCCCGAGTTCAGAGCTGACGATCAACGATCTCGTGAGACTGAGTGATTGTGTGCGAGCCGTCGCCGACGAGATGGATGGCGTCGTCGTCCTCCACGGGACCGACACGATCGAAGAGACCGCATACTACCTCGATATCGTGCTCGACGTTGACGTACCGGTCGTCCTCACTGGGGCACAACGGCCGTACGATAGCCGTAGTCCCGACGGGCCGGCAAACCTTCGCGGGGCCCTCGCGGCAGCGAGTCACGATCACGTTCGGACGGGTGCCTACGTCTTCTTCAACGACCGTCTTCACGCAGCGCGACCAGTGACGAAAGACCACAGCAGCAATCTCGACGCGTACGGTTCGGGCAACTACGGCCCAGTCGCCGAGCGGACACCGAACGGCCTCTGGTTTTACCGCCGCCCCGAGAGTCTATCGGTGACGATCCCCACACGAGAGATCACGGCGACCGTCGAGGTCATGCCCACGTCAACGGACACCGACGGGAGACAGATCGATCACGCCATCGATCGCGGTGTCGATGGAATCGTCGTCGACGCGCTCGGACTCGGAAATGTTCCCGCGGACGTTGCAGATTCCATCGGAGATGCTGTTGACGACGATATTGTCGTCGTTATTACGACGCGGTGTCGCAACGGAGTCGTCTCGCCTATGTACGGTTCCAAAGGGGGTGGTGCAGCTCTCGAAGAAGAGGGTGTACTGTTTGCATCGAACCTTCCCGCCCACAAGGCCCGAATCAAACTCCTAGTAGCTCTGTCACAACAACCAGGCGATACGGTTTTAGAGGCGTTTGATTCCAGTCAAATCGATGGCCACGGGTATGTATGAAAGATGGTCCTAAAAGTGATAAATATTTAATATGTAGTTAGCGGTTGGAACGTATCCGTGTAGCTAATCGCTCCGCAACGGCAAATTCCCGTGATACGGTGAGTGGGGCTGGATCTGGCTCGATAGCTTCGCCCACGAGTTTGCTCGCTTTTGCCGCCGAACCCCAAGAAAGGGTTACACCTGCCCCACCGTGGCCACAGTTGTGAACAACTGGACGGTCATCGAGGGAGGTGCGTTCAATTCGGACGCCATGACCATCCGGATCACGAACCGGCCGAAAGCCATACCGTCCTGTCAAATTCCCCTCTTTGATGGAAACGCCCGCGTACGTCTTGAGCAATTCGTTGTTGAGTTCGACGATCCGTGATGGCACCTCTACCCCTCCGACTCGTCGAGAGGCACTAGGCACGTGTCCCTTCCACTCTTCACTAGGAGAAACGGGAATTCGACTTCCCCCGAGAACGACCGTATCCATTCGAGGATAGGCGTAGACTTCACCGGTGAATCCGTCCGAAATAGTATCGGAGTTTGGCATATAGTTGTAGGAGAACAGCTCACCGCAATCGGTACGGATGAGGGGGAGTCCGTCAGCGATGACTTGATGGCCAACGTAAATCATCCACGGTCGCGGATCATCGAATAAGTCCTTCGAACCGAGTCCGGCACAGTTTACCAGTACTTCACCCGGTAACTTACGGCATGCATCGCGGGTAAGGGCGCGCTTGTGAACGGCCCCACCGAGCGAATCGTAAAGCGCGTAGCAGCGAGCGATATACGCCGGTAACTCAGCGAAAAACGCATCAAACTGCCACCCAAACACGGAAGTAGCGTCCGGTCGGTGGGGATACCGTTCGATGTCGGAAATACGCCGAAAACCACTTACCGTATCCGCGTATCCCGGATCCGGTCGATCCTCTTCGTACAGCACAAAATGTGGCTGCTGTCGGACGCCCATCGATCCCGCGTCAGCGAAGAGTCCGAATATCTCCTGAGAAATCGAAAGAGCGCGTTCCTGTCCGGAGAACGTAACCGACGCCGGCTTGATCGATGCGGCTGCGTATGGCGTCGCGAACTCTGGCGACGACTCATCAACGAATGGTACCTTCTCTGCATAAATTGCAGTATCGTATCCCCGGAGTTCGAGATAGATCGCCGTCGTTATGCCGATAACTCCACCACCGATTACGGTAACATCGATGCGTCGTTCGGTTTGCATAGCTTGCTGCACATCTGATCAACGACGCCTCTTACGATATTCGTTTTGATAATCGAGATCGTGCTATAGTAATCGTTAGAATTATTTGCTCGTAGAATGTTGCAACAGACAGTGGATCACCTCGACGAGATCTCAGTCGAAGAGTTGCAAGATGCCCTCGACAACGTGGACGGAAAGAAGCCGACACACGGCTCTTAGCCGCAATAGCGTACAAAAACGGCGTCACGCAGACTGAACTAGCCGAGTGGTACGGCGTGCAGCGACGGACGATCTATAGTTGGCTCAAGCGACTCGATACGGATGAGTCGTTTGAGCAAGCCGTAACTGATACTCATCGATCTGGAAGAAATCGAAAGCTCTCGGAAGAAGAGCAAGAACAGTTCGAGGCAACTGTCCACGAATCCCCAGAGGAAGATGGGCTCGACGCGCCGGCGTAGACGCCGGCGTTCGTCCAGCAGTATCTTTACGAAACCTACGATGTCGAGTACTCAATCCCGAGTTGCCGGCGGTTGCTCAAAGAAGCGGGATTGTGCTATCAAAAACACGCCGTACAGCCGCTGAATCCGATGCTAACGAGCAAGAAACGTTCCGCGAGGGGTTCAAAAAGCGGCGGAAGATGGACGCCACAGTAGTCTGTATCGATCAAACCAAGAAATCCGTGCAAGTCGAGCCGCGTGCCGCGAGGAAACCACGCGGCACGCGGCCGTCTGTTGAATTATCCGGCCAACGCGACTGGACGTGTCTCTTGGGCGCGATCACCGAACACGGCGATCGCTTTTTCGCTCGATTCGAAGAGTACGTAACCGCCGAACACGCCAAACATTTAATTCTAGCATTATGAAAAGAATCGAAGATGACTTGCTCATCGTGCTGGATGGTGCGCCGTATTTTCAGGCGTCGGCCGTCACGGACCTAGCGGCCCGTGACGACCTCGACTTCGTCACGTTACCGGCGTACTCGCCAGAGCTAAATCCTGTCGAGGAGTGCTGGAGACAACTCCAAGTCGCTCTTAGCAACCGTTTCTTTGAGTCGCTCGACGATCTTACAATGGCGATTGATTCAGTTCTTGACCAGCTCTCTATACCATATATGAGCAATTATTTCTAATTTCTACTATAGTATTGACACGCCTCTAAGGCAGTGTAACAATCTCGTTGTAACTCGAATAGAATTGAAGAGGCCCAAAGGCGTCCCCGGTTAGACGCTAGGTCTCGTTTGTGGGTTATTCGACGCACTTGGATGAGACCACCTATACGGAGATCTCACCCTCGGGAACTGGCTTCCATGTGCTCATCGAGGGTAAGCTCCCAGCTGGCCGGAACCGGCGTGGAAGCATCGAACTATACGATACTGCTCGGTTTTTCACCGTGACCGGCGATCACCTCGAGGAGACGCCTACCCATGTTGCTCGTCGGCAGGATGCACTCGAGGCGATTCACCGAGAGTACGTCCAAGACCAGGAGAGCGATGGAACGTCCGAATCAGGGCCCCGTGGTGTAACTGATGAGCAGGTGTCGACGGACAAGGCAGTCGATATCAATGTTGACCTCAAGGACGAGGAGTTGCTCGAAAAAGCCCGAAATGCATCGAATGGTGAGAAGTTCGAGCGTCTTTGGAAGGGGAACACGGCTGGATACGAGAGCCAGTCGGAAGCTGATATTGCACTGTGTTGTTTGCTGACGTTCTGGACCGGTGGCGACCACGCTCGAGTAGACCGACTCTTCCGCCAATCAGGGCTTCTTCGGAAGAAGTGGGACGACGTCCACTATGGCGATGGCTCGACATACGGCGAGAAGACCATCGAACGAGCAATAGCGAACACCTCCGAATTCTACGATCCTGACACTCGAGAGGACTCGAGTGATTCGAGTCCCGGAGAGAGCGAGTCGTCGACCGCCGATAACCGTGACGAGCCAGCGTAGAATCATGCGTATCTAATCGAGAAAAATCGGCTGTTGTCCGACCGTGTCGACGACCTCGAGGCAACACTCGAGGAGAAAGACGATCGTATCGCCGAACTCGAGGCGGCCAACGAAGCGTTTCGAGAGCAACTCAGTGATTACCAGGAAGAACTCGAGCGACGTGCGGACTCTTCGAATCCCGGGGTGGATGAGACGAGTATTGATCAAGACGACTCGATCTGGACCCGTACACGGCGGTTCGTCGGTGACGACAACTGAGTCTTGTAGAAGTGTCATAGAACAATCCTTGTCGGTCTCTTTCGCCCCATATCTTGTTTCACGCTCTCATGGAGTAGCAGCGTTTCCATCGAGTCAACAGAGCCTGTTTACTATATCTGCGAACCTAATGCGGTTACTTCTATCAACCGGTGATGATGTAGTTGACGCTATATCGTAACGCGGTATGTAGTCGGGAAGGTGGTTGCCCATGATTTGGGCACGTTGCTAATGGCTAACTGATGAACTGGCAGCCATTACGCACCCCAACGGGTAGTGTTCGTAGTTGCCATATACCCTCATACAATCGTAGGATATCTCACCAGCCCATTCCCGGACTTTCGGCGGCCTGCCGTACCCAGGAGGAGATCTGCTCCTCGTCCAGGGTGTCCGTCTCCTCAAGGTCTAGGGCCTGCCTGTCCGGCTCTGTCCCGTTGGGGGGCCTCGGCTCGAGGTACGATTCGGCTATGAACGCGAGTTTCACGTGTTTCGAGAACGCGCTGAACGACGCGAACCACCCCCGGTCCTCGACGCCGTAGAACGGCTGGTGCCACTTCACGGCGCGACGCACATCGGGTACTTCCTGCTGTATAATCTCGTCGAACTCTGCCGCGACCTCGCGCTTCCAGCCCGGAAGCGCTGCGATAAACGCCTGCACCGCTGCCGACCCGTCGGTATCGTCGTCCTTTCGGGCCGCCTGGTACTGTTTTTGGCGTTCCTCCCACTCCGCCTCGGCCGGAACCTGGTCCGGCAACTCGACCTCCCCGAACTCCTCGTCCTCGATGGTGGTCTCTCCCTCTCGGCCCGACATCGCGGTCACGACCAAGACCGGGTCAGATTCGTCGGGTCCCGAATACAGATCGAAGTCCAGGCGCAACGTCCCCTCCCGCCAATGGCGAGCGAAGCCGACCCAGCCGTCGGGGTGGTTGTCCCGGGGGTCTTCCTCGACCTGGAACAGACCCAGTAGTGCTGGGATGGCGTCGGCACCCCACTGGAGTCCGCGGTCCGGGTCCGTGAACTGAACCCCCTCATCGTGGTCTTTCTCGTAGTAGGGCGCTCTGATTATTCGGTTCGCCAGCACGAGATCGCTGACCTGTTGGGCCGTAATTGAACTGGACATACTATAATAACTCATCGAAAGGTGGTCTGGTATCACCAAGACCTCTGTGGTTCAACATGTTGGTGTCAACACCCGCCGCTGGTGCTCGGCAGACTCCGGGGCTACTTGGCGAAAGTTTAGTTGAATACATGGCTCGTCGGTCACCCCATCACCAACTGGAACACGACGAATCCAGTGACGAAGAAGAGGACTATACCGATAAGGGCGTGTAGAGAGGGGTGCATCGTACTACCGGCCAGCAACAAGTAGTGTGCCCCAGTAGCCAGGAGGATCGAGAGCAGTACGGAGAGGCTGATCTTCCCCCACTCCGTGTTCGTACCAGTCCTGGTGTCTTCGCCCGCGTTTCCGGTAGAGGAGTCGGTCGACATGGTCACCCCTCCACCTGGCCAGCGAGCTTCTCGAGGGAGTCTTCCCAGGCACCCGCGACCCCGTACTCCTCGATATCGACGTCCTCGGGGATTCCCTCTAGACGGAGGGTGACCTCAGTCCCGTCAGGGACGCTATCCAGAGTGACCGTCACGGTACTGTGGTTATCACCCTCGCCTGTCTCCTCGATCCAGACGATCTTCTCGCCGCGCTCCAGTTTCCGATAGGTGCCTTCGAACGTGTGGGAATACTGGTCCATCCCCTCTGCTTCGCCGACGTTCTCGATACGGAAGGACCCACCCTCCTCGCCCTCGACCTCTTGAACGTCGGCGCGGAATCCTTCCGGGGGCGCCCACACAGCCATGTCCGCGGGGTTCAGGAACGCCTCGTAGACCCGCTCGGGGGGAGCTTTGATCACACGGTTTACAGTTATACTCTGTCCTCCGTCCACAGCGTTCTCCGTCGTCGGTGCATTGCCTTCGTTGGGATTGTTTGTCATTGGTCTTCGTTCTCCAGATGATTGGCCAGCGCATCCAAGCGGTCCTCCCAGAAGACGCGGTACTGGGTTAGCCACCCGAACGCCGCAGATAGTGGTACGGCGTCTAGGTGGCAGCGACGAACGGTACCGTCCTTCTTGACGTCGATTAAGCCAGCGTCCTCAAGCACGCGGAGGTGCTTGGAGACGGCAGGCAAGGAAACTTCGTGAGGTTCGGCTAGGTCACTCACACTCTCAGGACCGTCGGTCAACTGTTCGAGGATAGACCGACGAATCGGGTGTGAGAGTGCTTGGAAGACCGCGTCGAGATCCAAGTCGTCTGGCTCCTGATCAACCATCCGGACGAGTATACGGGTCCCAACTATTTAACTATCTAGTTAAATTGTGTCGGAGCATACTAAGCAGGGGTGCAAACACGGTTTCAAGGAGATAACACAATCCACCCGCCGGACAGCCTGTATGCAACAATCTAATGATTCTATCCCCCTGTATCCAGCACAGCGTTCTTGACAGTTATCATCAAATTCAGCTTCCGGATCGGTAACTGCCTTACCTGTACTTACCGTTTGTCAGGTAGCCACGGGGAAGTATGAGAACTGTTCTATGACACTCTGGAGTCTTGTTCCAAAGCTCTCCGCCGAGTTTATCGATCCTCGAAGGGGTGAGGACTTCAGAAATGACTGCAATCGACCAGAGAGGCAAAAAACGCAGTGTGTGGTTGTATAGATCGGTTGAGTGCTGTAGCCATGATCTGATCCAGCCCCCTCGATGGTACTGGTTTGTGTATGTACTACGAACGTACAAGCGTATGTCTGAAGCTGAAGCAAACAACGGTGATCCTGAGATCGAGCGGATCAACCTTCGAATTTCCCAGTCATTCCGCGAAGTCATCGATGAGACGTGGCGCGAGCGGGGATTCAACAGCCAGAGTGAGTTTATCCGTTATGCATTGCGGGAGTCAGTGAATCATCTGGAAGGCGCTGGGTTCTGGAAAGACCTTGCAATTAGTGAGGCTCAGTTTGATGACGGTGAAAGCCGCTCAAGCGAGGAAATTAAAGCAGCATATGGGACTGACAAGCAGTGAGGGGATTTCACCAAGGCTGGGCAGCTGCTCGAGCCGATAGTGGGCGAGAAATGTAATCCAGCAGATGCTGTACATTGGTTGTGGCGTCGGAATCTGAAGTACACGAACTTCGAACTAGTGACTATGACCACTGATCGCACTGACGCTCGCCCGGATGGCGGGATCGATGCATTGGATCCACCGCCGATGGACGTGATGGACAAAGAAACACTCGAGCCAGAACGGTTGGCTCAGAACGCACCCCGACTAGAAACGGTCGTGCAACTTCTCAACCGTCCAGCGCTGACTCGCGTGTACGTGTATGTCTGCTATTGGGGACCAGTTGCTCCGCCGGAGATCATGGAAACGCTCGAGCTCTCGAAATCGACCACGTACGAATACATCGATACACTGGTTGAACTTGGGCTGGTCGACCGTGACGACTCGACGCGGCCGCAGCAACTAACCGCCGATCCGATCATCATCGCTGAGCAGTTCGTCCCAATCGTCATTACGCCCACTGTCCTCCACGCGCTTGCGCTCCAGGAGGTCGATGAGGATGTCGAGTATTTCATGGATCGCTACGGTCTCGGGAAACTTATCGCAGCGTTGCGCGGCGCTGGGCTTCACTTCGCGGGCAAGACAACCCAGCGAATGGTTGCAACCGATATTGTTGTTCGAGATACCGAAGCGATGATGATCATCTACGCACTCGAACCTGCACTAGCCGTCGGCCGGGAACACGATCCGTTCTTCGAGTACCTCTTTCCGGACGTATATGACGAGATAGATTTCCTCGAACTTGATGAGATTGCAGACTCTCCATCGAACGCGTCGGATCTGGATGGGTGAGTCCGTTAGATGAGTCGAGACACGCCATTAGTGGGTGGATTATTAGAGTTTGAACTATAATAGTCTGGCTACTAACTTCGGTGTGCATATGTACCTCCCGCGACGATTCGGAGTATGGTCCGGTTCATCAATCGTACCGAGGAACTCGATCGGTTGCAGACTCTTTACGAGAGTCATGCTGCAGAACTCGCTATTGTCTATGGACGACGGCAGATCGGCAAAAGTGAACTCGTCCGCCAATCGATTGCTGATCGCGACGATGCCGTGTACTATCAGGCAGTTCAAGGGACATCGACGACACAACTCAGGCGGTTCGTCAATGCGGCTGCTACAACGTATCCAGATATCACGGCCGTCAAAGAGGACTGGGAGCCCCTCTTGACATACCTCGTCGACAGAGACGCCATCATCGTCATCGACGAATTTCCGTATCTCATCGAATCGAACGAGGGGCTTTCGTCGGTAATTCAACACCTTTGGGATACAGCTGTCGACGAGAGTCAGGCAACCCTCGTCCTCACGGGCTCTGCAATCGGCATGATGCATACACACGTTCTCGATGGGGGTGCGCCACTTTATGGCCGAGTGTCTCAGACACCGAATGGCCGCCTCGAGCTCACCCAGCTCCCGTTCCGGATCATTCAGGAGTTCGTTCCCACATACAATCCCGAAGAACGGGTATTCGTCTATGGTGTCTTCGGAGGAACACCTCGATATCTCATGCCTCTCGACTCCTCGCAGAGTCTCGGAACGAATATCACACGGTTGCTGTGTGACCCAAATGGACCACTGCATGACGAACCCGAAACCGTTCTCCAGATGGAGCTCAGTGAGGTGGACACGTATTTTTCCGTGCTGGAATCAATAGCTAGTGGGAATCGCAGCCGGAACGAGATCGCTCAGGGGGCTGGTATCGAGAGTACCAACACGTCCTACTACTTTGATCGGCTCGAGACGCTCCAGATCATCGAGAAACATCATCCCGCACTCGCTGATCCGGCGCGCAGCAAACGGACTCGATACCAGATCCGAGACCCAGTGTTCCGATTTTACTTCCGGTACCTCTACGGTCGAGAGGGGCAGTACAAACTCTACGGCGAGAATGCCTACCAGGACCTTATCGAACCGGAATTGCCTGACTTCGTCAGTGAGACATTCGAATCGCTCTGCCACCAGGCAGTACCGGCGCTCTATGCAGACTACCAGCTCACGCAGGTACCGAGACAGTGGTGGCACAAAGGCCGTGAGATAGATATCGTCGCACCAACCGATGGATCGACACTGATCGCTGGCGAAGCGAAATTTACCAACGCGCCTCTCGGCTATGACGTCCTCGCCGGTCTCGAGGACGACGTAACCGCTATCGACTGGACACCCACTTCGGGTAGTGAGCCGACGTATGAATTTGCGTTGTTCAGTCGAGCTGGATTCAAACGCTCCGTCGAAGAAGCTACAGACGAGCGTGATGACCTTCGTCTGTTCGATCTATCCGACATTGTTACTGTTCTCGAGAGTAGATCTGAAATCTGAGTTTCTGCTATTGTACCAGACGAGGTGTATGGGAACGCTAATCAGAGGCTATATTCAATATTGTCATATATGAATAAATAAGAGGGTTTATCAAATGTCGTTTAGACATAGACTGTATGAAACGGATCCGGCGAAGGCCGTCCGGGGGGACTCGCGACGCGTCCCCAGATAGAAGCAGAAAGGCGGAGGGGAAGTAAATGACCGCAATCGAAACTCGGCTTGAATCGGAGCTCGAGGTTTCGGACCAAATCCGGCATCGAGCACAGATGTTGGCGGAACGTGCGGAATCAAGGGGAATCACGGCTGGTGTTCGTCCGTCAGGCTTTGCTACTGCCTGTCTGTACAAGGCAGGATGTGAAGATGGTTGGTGTCTCACGCAATCGGCTGTCGCGGAGGCTGCAAACGTGTCAGCAACTACAGTGCGGACCCATCGTGATGCGCTAGACGAGTTGGGTGTGTAACGGCCACACTGTGGAATTTCCGGCTCTGTTGTAATCCGTAGAAGATGATCGGTTTAGCATACTCTGCGGTAAGTACAGGCCGCGTATGCAGCACGGAAGGTGGTTCTGATGAAACGGCATCAGACCGGTAGGTAACGAGGCTCCAGTATACGAAAAGATATGGCTATTCACGCCAAACATATTTTATACAGTACATGAACCGGGACGTATTGTGGTCATCGATCGATGGGGCTGGAATAGAATCTCTACATCTCATCGAGGACTCAGCAGGTGTCACTGCTGGGAGTGTCGTCATCGGTTCGATTGACGGGGCATCGTTTCGTATCCGCTACGAAGTCGAATGCGACCCCCAATATCACGTCCAGCGAGTGGACGTTGCCGCTCTCGGCCGGGAATCAGAATCGATAACACTTCGAGCCAACGGGGAAGGTAAATGGACTGATGGGCAAGGAACGGAGGTATCGACACTGAACGGGTGCATCGACGTGGACATTTCAGCAACGCCGTTCAGCAATACACTACCGATTCGACGTTTGGAACTAGACCAGAACGAGTCAGCCGAGGTGCAGGTCGCCTATGTTGCAGTGCCCGAATTTCGTGTTGAGGTAGCCTCTCAGAGGTACACATGCCTCGATCCAATCGACACAGATGGTGGACGGTATCGCTATGAAAGCATATCAAGCGGTTTTGCGGCCGAGTTACCGGTAGACCCGGATGGACTCGTTATTGATTATCCAGAATTGTTTGACCGAGTCTCTCCCCTGTAACCGCTGATAAATCCGCACGTATAGTTACCGCTCAGTACAAATAACAATTCCTACAGTAGTTGTTACAAATGTCGCGCAAGATACAGAGGTTGAATCTCTCACGGGGGCATGGTTTATTCTACTATCTGGATATTGAATTAACCATCATTCAAGTATGGAAAGTATCTGCTTCACGGAGGGTAACAATTAACACACCAAGAGGATAGAGAGTATTATGGAGGCATTAGACCAGATTTTCAATCTTCTGAGTGAAGAGCGCCGACGGTACACACTCTATTTTCTTGAGCAACAGGACGACCCCGCTCCCGTGGATGAGGTTGCGGAACAAGTTGCTGAATGGAAAACCGACGGCCCACCAGCATCTATTCCGGAGGAGAAGTTCGAACAAATTGAAGTTAAACTCCTCCACAATGATTTGCCGAAAGCATCTGAAGCAAAGTACATCAACTACGATTCCGAGGAGAGGATGGTAGAACTCACCGAGGCACCCCCCACGTTCAAAGCCATTATCTCAGTTGCAGAGATCATCGAACGGCCAGATCGGAACCCATAACGGCCGACTGGAGATCATCTCATGTAGTAATGGATTTACAGTTGTAAGTTCTCTCGGCAGCGCTCGTGTGAAATCTATTCTCTGTACTGAGCGATTTGATCCTGTCACACTGAATGCCGGCCCGGTGACCGAGACGCGCCCTGTATCTCGCGTGAGTATCGGAATATCCCTCTCAACTGGTAGAATCTGCGCTGAGCAATTCGCACGTATAATTACCGCTCAGTACAGGAAAAGCGTGTATCACCCGCGTCCAAAGATGATCCGGTATACCCCGAACGAGCGCGTCGAGAGGGTGCTCCGATTTGTCACCAAGACTTGGAATAGAAATGCAAAACGGCGGGGGCCTTTTTGCCCCCTCCAGGTCAATTGTTAGCATGGTGGGTTTCGAGGAGGAGCAGGCGGAAGCCGAAGCACTCGAGCGATTGCAAGACCTCGGGCTCTCCAAGTACGAATCTCAAACGTTGATTAATCTCATACAGCTCGGGACGGGAACCGCGAAAGACATCAGTCGAATCAATGGTGTCCCCCGGACTCGTGTGTACGAATCGGCGGAGCGACTCCACGAGTTGGGGTTCGTCGATATCCAGCACACGACACCGCGAAAATTCACCGTGACATCCGAGGAGACGATTATTCGAATGCTCAACGTCAAACGCGAGAACACGGTTACTGAACTTGCGGAGTGCCTGAAGGAGATCGGGCCCGCTCAGCCACAACGCGAACAGTTCGGCGTCTGGACGGTCACTGGGCGGGAGGCGGTGTCGTCCCGCGTTGAGGAGTTCATCGCCGACGCCGACGAGCAGATCGTCTACATGACTGTCGACGAATTGCTCACCGACCAACAGCTCAACAGGCTTCAGGCGGCCGCAGAGCGTGGTATCGATATCTACGTGGCGGGGATTTCTGAAGAAGTCCAAGAACGTATCCAGGAATCGGCGCCGGAAGCCGAACTATTCGAAACCCTCTGGGAGTGGGAGGAGACGTCCGCTGGAAGCCTGCTGATCACGGACGAAGAGACGGCACTCGTGAGCGCGCTCGTGGACGATACCTCCACTGCCGAAGAGATCGAGGAGACGGCGATCTGGGGTGCTGGCGACCGAAACAGTCTCGTCGTCGTCCTGCGAGCGATTTTCACGTGGCGACTCAACAGGGACCAGCCGTCGTAAGACTACCCAATCATTCACTCAGAAAATCACACCACACTCTTGTTTGTCGGTTCCGTACGAAAAGTATGGTCGCAGAACGCGAAGGGGTTGATCAATCTACCGATGCACGCGAGCCATTATTTCGCCGAACGTACGATTGGTCAGTTACAGCAGCAAGTATGGCCACGCTCACTGCCCTCGGAACACTCGAAGAGGTCGATCCGGTGGAGCTACCCGATGTTCTCGGTACCACACTATACGACCACATCGATCCCGAAGCGCTAGACACGCTTGTCACTGCCGAAGAACGCGTCACCTTGTCGTTCCTAATCTATGACTATCGGGTGCGGATCGACGGTGAAGAGTTGGCGATTACTCGCCAGTGAGGTCGGTAACGATCTCCTCGCGTCAGTTCGCATACAGAGTTACCGTTCAGTATAGTGCCTTAGTCAGCACTCTGTTCTTGCAATCTGGCCCGGAAACCACTGACTGACTACCGCACCGGGTCCGCCACGGGGAGCAGACCCGAGGAGATTATCCGGCGAAGGAGGACGACGACACCGTTCTCCAGGCCGTTCGCGAAGACCGCCTGCTCGTGTGATTCGTCGGGGCCGGCGTCCGGATAGAAGGAACTGACCAGCAACGTCGTGCGGTCAACCAACAGCAGGCGGCTGATGGCAACCTCGTCGTCGCTCGCGGGCCCCAGGAGCCAGTCTAGTTCGGTTTCGAACACCTTCACGGATGGCATCTCGAGATCGAGTTTGGCGATGATCGCCTCCGTTTCGCCACCGATGATCACGTCGACGCCGCGGTCAACCGCGTCGTGGAGTCGCTCGTACAACGCCTCCGTCAGGAGTTCTTCCTCGACGACCAGCAGGACAATCTCCGATTCGGCGTCTGCCAGTAGACTGTGTGTCCGGGACTCGATGCCATCGTGGCCGGACAGCGCCCATACCTCCTGCATTCGGTTGCTGTCGTCGACTTCCGGTTGGAACTCGAGCGCTTCGAGGTGTGACTGAAGGGTGTCGATCCGCGTGTCGTACTGCTGACGCAAGATCGCGGTTGCCTCCTTGATGCTGACCGCGCGAAACTGCTGGGGGTTCGAGTGCTGTACTTCGACCAGCCCCTTTGACTCGAGCACTCGGACGGCGTCGTACACCCGGGTCCGAGGAACCTCCGAGATCTCGCTGATTTCCTTGGCGGTCCCCGTCGAGAGTTGGGTTAATATCAGGAAACTCCGCGCCTCGTACTCCTTCAGCCCGAGGTCCTGCAACAGACTCACCGTCTCGGCTTTACGTTGCTCAGATGTCATTAGGTGGTCCTGTCATGTTCGACTGGTTGAGAGGGCTAATTCACGCCCGGTTGGGATTTGGGTGACTGACTCTCCCTTCGAGTAGGCATCCATCACCTCGCTGATGTACGTCGCCTCACAGGCAAGGCATGAATACAGAGCCGTGGTGGCTGTATTCTCGGAATCGTGATGAGAGGCCGGTGGCTCGACCTGTGTGCGCCCACCGAGTCGGGAGAGCCACGTGTAGAGACGCCGGCTCATTGGGTTACAGACACCCCGCGGCCAGTTCGTCTTCGTGGTCGGCCATCAACCGGAGTAACGGCGCGTTCTCGTCGAAGTTGGGTCCCCGCCGAATCGTGTGAGTGTCCGCATTCCACGTGATATAGCCTGCCTCGGTGAGTTTTGGCAGGTGCACATGATGTAGGGCCGTGCGAATCTCGGCGAGGGTGGCATCGTCGACGGCGTCCGGGGTGCTGTCGGTGTGCCAGGCGGCAACCCGAGTGGCGAGGCGGTCTAAGGAGACTGGAGTCTCCTGCTCGTCGAGGTAGTACAGGACGTACCGACGAACGGAGTCTGCCAATATGCTGAAAGTATTGGTTACCGCCTCGGTTGATTTGGCCATACCGTGACAAGAACGTGCTAACGAATAAGCCCTTTCTTACATGTGGTCGTCATCTTTGAAAAATCAAACCTGAGTCAGTTATCGGTGGATATATTGAAGTCCGAATGTGGCTCGAAAGCCCATAGACGCGAATATATTTGAAATTTTCAAGCTATTCCCCCAGCTACCTTTGATCGGTGACCGACCCGTCGTCGGTGTCGTCGTCCTGATCCGCGTCGGGGCCCGTCCGTGGATAGAAGTGGTCCCATGACTGGACCTGTGTCTCGGAGATAATCTCGGAGCTGTTGATCGTCATGCTCAAGTTCGCCAGTTCGTTGCGGATCTCTTCGACCTCGCTGACCGTGCCGGCGACGACCTCGATGTGGACATTCCGTTCGCCTCCAAGCAAATCGCGGGTGGTCACCACACCGCGAACGTCGAGGGTCTGTTCGGTCACCGATTCCAGCTCATTCGGATTGACCGTGCAGACGAACATGACGTGGAGGGGGTAGCCCGCTTGCTCGTAGTTGATCTCGGGGTGGTAGCCCCGGATCACGCCCGCATCTTCGAGTTTGTCGAGGCGATTCCGGACCGTCGTGGAGGTCACATCCACCTTCTCGGCGATCTCCGTATCGGTCTGGCGGGCGTTGAGCTGGAGTTGGTGCAAGATGCTCCGGTCCACCTCGTCGAGTGGGATGTCGTCCATACGGTGTCCTTGGATGGGGTGACTGAAAAGTCCGTATGGGCCCTTTACTATCATTGATTGAAGCAATCCGTCCGATAATCCGCACACCTATCTAACGGCTGTTTCAGCGGGAGATGTGTCGTGACAATAGGACTTCAACAGCACCGGATTTCCATATCTCCGAAGAATTGCTATCGGGGCTGTAGTTTAAATTCGAAGGCGAAGCATGAGTTTCTCAAACAACGCAATGACTGACCATTACACAGATTATGAAGCGCTTCGGCCGCTCGGTGAGGCAACGCACGTCCCTGACGAGAGACTCTTCAGTCGTCGCAACGAGGGGGCACGCCGTCACCGCACAGATGGCGTTGATGCAGGCGAGTATCCTGATACCACGGTAGCGACTACGGCCGAGTGCTACTGTGGCATATCGATTCCTCCCGGCCAGTCGAAGTGCCGATTCTGTCTTACGAACCATCTTGAAGAAACTCCTGACGACAGGACATTGCCGATGTGGAGTACGATTTCCTTCACGTTATTTTCGCTCTCGTCGAGGCGTCAACGTTCTATGGCGCTGTAGCGAAGGGCTCTGCAGCGGCTACTCTCCTTGCGAGTTCGAATTTTGATTCTGCAATCAATGACTGCTAGATGATCTATGATCTCGAGACAGAGCCTACTACGCAACTTGCTGACCAGTGGCCTTCTCCTCTCTCAGCGACTCGAGTCACGTCTGAGAGTGGTACACAACTGCTCACGATGGCTCGTGAGCGGACAGTATGGGGAGAGTCACATCACGGCGCCGAGCACGCGACGTACTTCTATGATGAGATTGGGAGTCAAATCTGGACTGAAGATCGTCTTGTGACTATTCTCGATGCTCTCGCGTGTGACTCCTGTCTCTTCGTGGGTCTCTTCGGCGATCACTACCGCATCGGCCTGCTGGGTCATTACTCTTCGTTGCGGGCGTCTCGTTCTCGAGATTCCTCGACGATCGCGAGTAACTCGTCGTCCGGGATGTTCGTAAAGAAATCGATCATCCGTTCACACTGCTCGTTGAGTTGCTGAAGTTGTGCTATTCGTTCGGCCGCTCGGTTCGTTCGTTCGGTTTCAGGAGCATCGTCGAGAGCATGCTCTGCGTTCCGGAGCGCTCGCTGCATGATCCGAATTTCCCGTCGGCCTTGCTGTTCGAGAACCTCCCGTATGATTGTCCAGTAATCCGTTTCGGCCTCGAAGTACACCTTCCGTCCGTCTCCCGGTATTGATCGCCTGTGAACGAGATGATACCGCTCGAGCGCCGTCATC
This sequence comes from Halostagnicola larsenii XH-48, assembly GCF_000517625.1. GTDB lineage: Archaea > Halobacteriota > Halobacteria > Halobacteriales > Natrialbaceae > Halostagnicola > Halostagnicola larsenii. The sequence goes on from NZ_CP007057.1 coordinate 192,434, forward strand.
GCGTTACTGACGGTCGATTTCGCGTAGCCCGATTCCGCAGCTAACTCGTCGAGGGATTTGGGTTCGTCGGAAAAGTACAAGAGTCCATACACTCGACCGTAACTCCTGTTTAATCCGTATATCTCGGCTGTATGAGCCATGGCGTCGGCTACTTCGATCTTTGCCTCTTCGTACGCATCTTCCGTCATCGAGTGACCGTATACACCGCAACAGTAATTCACTATCGACACGTTGTTCACTATATGCCGAATATAAAAAATGGACCGGCCAAGTCGCCCCAGAAGCGAGTAATAATCTGTGGGGCTGGAATCGCCGGTCTCACTCTCGCCTGGTGGTTGGACCGCACTGGGTGGGACGTGCTGGTCCTCGAGATTGCCTCAGGGCTCCGCGAGGAAGGGTATGCGATCGACCTCATGAGCTCCGGGTACGACGTTGCAAAACGGATGGGTATCATCCCACAACTCGAGGCCGTACAGTACCCTATATCCAAAATCGAGAACGTGAACGAGCGAGGGGAGCGAGAGTCCGAAATGAATTATGATCTGTTCAGGCGGTTCCAGAAGGGGCGTCTCTTGGCACTGATGCGGGGCGATCTCGAACGAGAACTGCACACCGCCCTCTCCGATGACGTAGAGATCCGCTATGAGTTGACTATCGACGATATCCAACAGTGTGATTCGTCGGTGACTGTTCTCCTTTCTGACGGCACCAGAGAGCATGGCGCGCTCCTCGTCGGAGCCGACGGAATCCACTCGCGAGTGCGAGAACTCGCATTCGGGGATGAACGCGAGTTCCTACGCTATCTGGGGTATCACACGGGCGCGTTTATCTTCGAAGACGAAGCCGTGTACCGGCGACTCGACGGGACTTTCAAGAATCTTACCGTACCTAATCGAACGATCGGGTGTTATCCGCTTCGGGATGGCAAACTTGCGACGTTCTTCGTCCACCGAACGCCCGTTCGAGAACGCCCGGACGATATCCGTACCGCGTTGAGACGAACGTACGGGGGCCTCGATTGGGTCATTCCCGATATACTCGACCACTGTGATGACGTCGATAACATCTACTACGATCAGGTCGCCCAGATCGAAATGCCTCGGTGGACGTGGGGTCGCGTAACGTTAGTGGGAGATGCGTGCCAAGCAGTTTCCCTGTTAGCAGGCCAAGGGGCCTCTCTCGCAATGGGTGGCGCCTACGTACTCGCTCACGAACTTCGCCAAGACGGTCCGATCGAAGAGACCCTCGCCAAATACGAAGCACACATGCAGCCCGAAATCGAGAAGAAGCAAGCCGCCGGCCGGAGAGCAGCAAAATGGCTGTTTCCGCCGAGTCAGCACCACATAACGGTCCGGAACATCGCGCTCAAAGCGACGCAGTTCCCCGGCGGAGCGCACCTCCTCAAACCGATACTCGAGTCGGGTACCGAAAGTGTTGTCGAAGGATTGTGAAATGTAGAGGAACCGGCTCTTAGACTAACGATCTGGCAGTCAGATATCCCCTGCGACCACGAATCAGGAACTCCCGTCCTGATCTACCTTCACACAGTCGACCGTCACAGAGGCTGTGAACGTCTCAGCGACAACAGTGCGGACCCATCGTGATGCGTTAGACAAGCTGGTTGTATGACGGTTACTCAGTATCAAACACCTCCCGGCAAATAATCCGTCTGTACTTAACTGATATCTTCTTTGTGAGAGGTGCGGCGTCACTCTTCGAACTATGAGATAACGGATATCCCCTTCTGAATGATGTCTATCAGTTTATTTGTTCGACGAATACGAAAGGAGGGGTTCTAGCAGACCAATTTTCTCCGTTGGTTCCACGATCATCCGATCTTGATCATAGATAACTAGTCCTGCTTCAGCTAACACTGGGATATGGATGTGATGGAGGGATACCAGAGTTTGTTTGACCTGGTCGTTGTTAACCGCAACAATCTCCGCGCCATGTTCCTTTTCAACGATCCCATTACGGAGATCCCGGAGGGTTAGAGCTCGATCGTGAGTGAGGAGTAACTCGAGAACTACTCGACGACGGCGGTGAGAGAGAAGCGAAAAGACCGTGTCGAAGGACAAATGTTCCATCTGAGTATTTCTGATTTCCGGCCCATTTGGGGAATCCATAGTCACGTATATACTAATGGTTCGTATGAAAAAGCGCATTGTGGGTGCCCCACCACTGGAGATTGCGCTTTCCACAGGCTATTTGGGGGGATTGTAGTGTTTTCAACAATCTGGCCAACTGGGGATTGGAGTAGCATCTAAAGAGAACAGCGAGAGTTCCACGGGTCAGGTGACCCGTGGTACTTTACTCGAGATGGACTTACTCCTCATCGGTGCTGGGTGCAGGGCCGAAATGGTTGAAGGGCTGTACGTGTTCCTCTTTTACAATCTCTGTGCTGACGATTTCGAGATCGAGTTTATCTATTTTCTCCGTAACAGTATCGACCGCATCGGAACTCTCAGCGATAGCCTCGATATGAATATTTTCTGCCCCACTTAGCATCTCACGAACCGTGACTGTACCGATGATTTTCAATGCTTCTTCGGCAACTTTCGCACGTTCGGCAGGTGATGCCCGGCAAATGACGAATAGGTGGAGTTGAAAGTTCGCTGCTTCGTAGTCGATGTGTGGATGGTATCCCTCAATAACGCCTGCATCTTCCAATTTCCCAATCCGATTCCGGATGGTGCTCGCGGAGACACCAGCGGTCTCGCCCATTTCTTCGGCAGTAACCCTGCGCGCATTTTTTTGGAGTTCGTGGAGGATTGAGCGATCAACCTCATCAAGTTCGATGCCAGCCATAGTCGGTCGTATCGTCGTTTGACCAAAGAGCGTTTGCCCGTACAATGCAGTAGCAACGAGAAACTCAAAAGGAGGCTCGTAGTTAATCAAACCTATGGCTATAGAGGCCTCGTTCACCGTTGATCAACCCGAATTCCCGTTGAATATTCTCTTCGAAGAGTTACCAGACGCCAGCATCGAACTGGACCGCGTCGTTCCGACGAACGATGCTGTCATACCGTACTTCTGGGTTCACTCGGAGAACATCGGTGAACTCACGGCTGATCCGAGCGATGATGAAGCTGTTGATGAGTTTAGGGTAATAGATGAGTTAGAAGAGCAAATGTTCGTCCGGATCGAGTGGAACCTCAACCACGAAAGTGTTCTAACCGCCATCGTCAACACCGACGTCACGCTCCTTTTTGGACTGGGAGATGCGGAGAATTGGACGTTCGAAGTCAGGAGTAGCGATCAGAAGAAGGTCTCCGAATTCCAATCGTACTGTCGGGCAAACGAGATACCCATCGAACTCACTCAACTCCACGCGCTCTCACCGCTCAAGTCAGACCGGGAATTCGATTTGACCGAGGGCCAACGGACAACGCTGGTGCTCGCCTACTCCCGCGGGTATTTCAACTCGCCCCGAGATGCCACCCAAGACGATATCGCCGATGAACTCGAGATCACTCGACAGGCGGTTTCATCGCGTTTACAGCGCGGTCTTCGACGGCTCGTCGCGAGCACGCTTGTAACGACCCAGGAGTGACCGGCATCGATACCACTTAAAAGTGTATTGCGTAAGCAAAACCTACTGTCATCCAAATGGAGACCCTCTGTTCTGGTGATGGAATCCACCCAAGAATCAGTCGGTGCCATCGAGATTGTGGACTCGATGAACGATATCGAGTTCGATGCAGACGAGGACGCGTTCCGAGCGGAGTACGACAGCAGGCGCGATCAACCAAGTCTCGCAGTCGTTGCGATGGTGGCCGCAATCGACGACAGAGATCCTATTGAGCTCTCCCCACTCCATTTTGTGATTGATATGGAGGCACTTGACGACCTGTTCTCAGAGACAGCCACCGACGGGATGAGGAGTGGCTGTCTCTCTTTTTCGTATGAGGGGTTTGACGTGACCGTGTTTAGCGAGGGAACAATCGAGGTCAGCCCGATAACGAACGCGTAATCGGGAGTATGGCAATGGCTGAACGAATATCTGAGCCCAGTACACAGTTTACGAATGTGCTTCGAGAGCAAAAGGAGCGAGTGATAGCTGCCTTGTTGGACGATAAAACAATCCCTGCAACCCCGATTCTTCGGGACGAAGAAATCCTTCGCCCTATGGAGTACGTTACCCTCGTCTACGAACTCCATCACGTTCATCTTCTCGAGTTAGAAGCTGACGGGTTTGTTACGTTCGATCGGAATGCGGATGTGGTCCGAAGAGGAAGTGATTTTGATACGCTAGATACAAAATCCATCTGTGAAATAATGCAATAAGCTTCGTCTCAATTGTTCAGCGCGTGATTTCACGTCCATACGATCATCAAGCAAAAATCTTCGTGATATTCCCCTAACATTCTCTCTCATTCCTTCCACCGAGAAATAGTTTGATCTACTAACAGAATTCAAGCCGAAAATTCAAGTCTCCCGGTGGCGGACACCTGCTATTGACTTCTAATTCCCCATCCCCCGAATGGGACTTTGAGACCCTCGTTCAGGCCGCAAATGCTGGAATTATCGCCATCTCTTCTGACGCAACGATCCAGTTCGCAAACCCACACGTAGAAGACATATTTGGGTATTCCCCAGACGAGATTCTTGGGGAGCCATTCAGCATGTTGCTGTCTGATACTGACGACGAAACTGATCATCGCGGGATTGACACGCATCTGTCTGATTCAACTGTAGAACAGACCACAGCCAGCGTGCGACTCCACGGTCGCCACCGTGATGGTCACGAACTCTCATTAGACGTTATTTTCACCGAGTTCGAAAAAGACGGGAGCCAGTACATGTCTGCGATAATCCGTGATAGGACTGACCAGCAATCTCCAGAAAGGCAGCTTGAAGCCTTGAATCGTCTCTCACAAGAGCATGCAGCCGCTGACTCTTCTCACAGTATTTGTGACTCAACCGTTGAGACAGCCGATGTACTATTCGAGTACCCGATTGCAGCAGTCGAATTATACGATGACGAGGCAGGTCGCCTCGAACCGTGCTCCTGGACACCGACAGTAGAAAACCTCACTACTGACGGGCGATTGTTCAGCGGTGACCAATCACCGACCTGGGCTGCGTTTGCCCAGCAAGAAATGGAGGTGATCCCGGACGTATCCGCACGTGATGATATTGATATGGCGAACACACCGCTTCGAGCCGCACTCATCCTTCCTATCGATTCATACGGCGTCTTCATAGTCGGCGCGACCGACGCTCACGCGTTCAGCGAGTCAGACGTTTCACTGTTGAATCTCCTCGTCTCAAACACCTACGCGGCACTCGAACGTATTACCCGCGAATCCGATCTCGAAGACCAGAAGGAACAACTTGAAGAACAGACGCAATCATTGGACCGTGTTCAACGGCTCAACACCGACATTCGGGATTTGACGAAAGTACTTACGAATTCACACACCCGGGCTGAAATCGCTGAAGAAGTCTGCGCGAGACTTGCAGCCTCAGAGCCGTATGAATTTGCGTGGCTCGGCGCACTTGAACCTAGCAGTGAGGAGGTTCTTCCAGAAGCATCTGCTGGTACCGGCGATACGTACCTAGATGAGCTCACAATTATCGTTGCTGAGGAGCCAACCGAGCATGAGCCGATCGGACACGCCATTCACGAACGAACACCGCAAGTCCGTAACAACATCCAGCAAGACCCACCGTTCGAACCGTGGCGGCAATCAGCAATCCAACACGGGTATCGATCAATGATCACTGTCCCCGTTGTGTATCAGGACACGTTATACGGCGTGTTATCTCTGTATGCCGCAGAGCCTAACGTATTCGATCAACTAGAGGTTGCTGTTCTCCAGGAACTCGGCGAGATGATTGGGTACGCATTCAATGCAGAAGAACGGAGACAAGCCTTCACGAGCGAGCAATCCATTGAACTTGCATTTGACGTTCACGAACGGACGGATTCACTGTTCGCTATGACGACTGAAGTGAAAGGGGAGTTCCATCTCGAAAATCTTGTTGAGCGGCGAGATGGGAGGACAACAATGTTCTTTGCTAACAAAGGTTGCGACCCTGAAGAGATGGTTGTGTGGGCTGAGAAACAGCCCTACATATCGGATCTCCGCTTGCTAACTGATCGTGACGAAGAGTGTTTGTTCGAATGCATTCTTGATGAGTCAACAGTCTGGTCGCAACTCCTTCAACGCGGGGCAATGGTTCTTGATGCGATTGCCACTCCTGATTCAACACAGATTGTGATCCGTATTCCACAGAGTGCCGACCCACGCACGTTCGACGCACTCTTAGAAGAACGTCTCGGGGATGTTGATCTCGTTGCACGCCGGGAATATGACGAACCGATCATGACTGCCCAAGAGTTCGAAGCCGAGTACAGGGAGCGCCTCACCGAGCGTCAAGACGAGGTGTTACAAACGGCGTACTACGCAGGGTATTTCGAGTGGCCCCGCGCGACGAAATCAGCGGAACTGGCCGATATTCTCGGTATCGCGCAACCGACTGTGAGCCGCCACATCCGCTCGAGCGAAGAGGAGTTTCTCTCGATGGTCTACGAGGACGAGGACGAGTAGGTGCTATGATCATAGCCCCTCCAGGTCTCCAGGGGTAGCGTGATACTGGCAACCCCTACCCGTGGAGGTCTGTAAGTAGGGAGTGTAGATGTCCCAGTCAAACTTCCAACTGCCCGAATCTGCACCAGTGAGTCAGCGAGTAACGCACGCGGTCGCAGAAACAACCAATACTGACCCGCTAGAGCTTGATCCGCTCTTCAACACCATTGACCCGGAGAGCATTAACGCACTCTTCGAGCCGACGAATACTGGATCTCAACGCGCAACGGGATCAGTGGCGTTTGAGTACGCGGGCTGCGATGTAACCGTCTTTGCTGACGGGACCGTTGAGGCGACTTCCTGTGAATCTCAGATTGAGGTACAGGCCAATCTGACCAGTCTAGATTGATTCGTTATGGAGACCTGTAAAACAGGAGAATCAGTTACGAGATGTGACTACTGTGGAGATGTAATTGAGACAGACGACTGGCATCCCGCACTCATCGTAGAAAACGACGAACCGCACATGCTCACGTTCTGTGAGCCGATATGCCGAGACAACTGGCAACAAGAATAACCCGAAAACGACACGATTCCCACAAATGAAATACTGCCTCCACTGCGACTGGTACACGAGCAAGACCGACGGTAGAGATCGAGACAACCAATCCCGCAAAGCACTTGACCACTTTCTCGACACAGGCCACTCAATCGAAACCGTGGACAGTTCTCCTGCCCCTAAGGAAATCCTCGGCAGCAACTTGTTACTGAGAAAATCGAAGAATGAGTGAGAGAGCCACTGGCGCTGCTACTGATTCAATGGCTCACATTCTCCTCATAGAAGACAACCATGGCGACGTTCGGCTCTTGCAGGAAGCAATGAAGAGGGCAGATATCGATCAAGAGCTTCATGTCGTTACTGATGGGGTAGAGGCGTTAAATTTTGTTCATCAGCGAGGCGAGTACACAGACGTCCCGTCTCCCGATTTCATCTTTCTTGATTTGAACCTTCCTCAGGTCAATGGGATTGATGTTTTGTGTGAACTTGATGAAGATAATCTCACATATGTTCCGACAATCATCTTAACAAGTTCTCAGGCAGACAAAGATATTCGTCAAGCGTACGAGTGCGGTGCAAATGCGTATCTGACGAAGCCAGCTGATCCAGATGAGTTCGTTGAGATGGTCCAGGCATTCTGGGATTTCTGGTTCCAATCAGTTGAACTCCCTGAAGCCGAATGAGATGTTAATCGAGTAACGGCCGACACCAGATCTCGGGACAAGGGGTAGGCAGTAACAACTCTCATTCATCATGGTGAGTTATGAATCCTCACACGTAGTTACCATCAGTACAGAGAATATAGTTACCAATGCGTTCATCTATTCTTTCTTTCACCTATCTACGTCTTCAAGAACAGACTCATCGTTGCTGAGAATGCGGAGATCGTCATCGCCACACGTGCAAGTGTCATCCCGTCCACTCCCAATTGGCCGTATTTCACCGTCAGGCCCGAGACGCACTGCATGAGCAGTCCCACAGTTTTCGCACACTGCTGCTGCCCGCTGTTGCTCATCTTCCGGCGCCATCTCTACAGTACTTTTTGTGATTATCCAGGTTAACTGTTTCCTGTCAATGGATACATGGTATGGTGACGGATAGTTCGCACATATAGTTACCGCTCAGTACAGGAGACACACATACCAGTTCGGGTCGAAATCTACCCGATTCCTGTCAAGAACCGTCTGTAAGATATAGAGGGCATATACAACTGACCGAGAGATATCTGTCGGTGAGAGAAAAGTTCAATTCCCGTCGCGTCCTATACGAAGGGTATGGAACGCTACGTTGATGGCTTCGTCATCCCAATTCCGAATGATAAACTCGATGCGTACCGCGAAATGGCCGACGAGGCAGGAAAACTCTGGATTGAACACGGTGCTCTCGAGTACTTCGAAGGGGTCGGAGACGACATGGAACCCGACATGGATGGGATGCCGATGATGACCTTCCCACAACTCGCAGAAACAGGAGACAACGAAACGGTCGTGTTCTCATTTATCGTGTTTGAGTCGCGGGACCACCGCGACGAGGTGAACGCGAAGGTGATGGAAGACCCCGCGATGGATCCGGACAGCTTCGATGAGGAGATGCCCTTCGACACGGAGCGCATGTCGTACGGCGGTTTTCGTTCCATCGTCAACTACGAAGCACCAACCGGTGGCATTGAATCAGCAACACCGGGCGAGAAGTGAACTACCCCACCTTACTCGCTCACGGTTTACGCCGTTCGCTCCTTGAGGAAGGGGACTTAGCGCCGAATTCCAATTAATCCCAACTGAACAGATTGTGTTGCACCGGCTCATGTGAAATAGTCTACCACTCGGACATTTCGCCAATACTGTTCAGACGTGGGAGTTCAATTTCCGTAATACTGGCTTCTAACCTCGATCTCGTTTTTAGCGTACTCTAGTGAGTCGAGTAGATCAATCAGGTACGACGATGTGAAGCGATTCCGCGGTCCCGTGATGCCGATAGCAGACACGAGGTTTCGGTCGTCGTCAAGGATCGGGACCGCGATACCCCGTACGCCTCGCAGGTGCTCCTCGTCGTCTACCGCGTATCCCTGCTGACGAATCCGCTCGAGTTCGCGTTCGAGTTTATCAGGGTCCGTGAACGTCCGTTCAGTTCCCCGGGGAAGGCCGTGGCGTTCGATGATTGTGGAACGCCGTGATGCCGGGATGTGTGCAAGAAGGGCCTTTCCTAGGGACGTCCAGTGCAGATGCGTATGGTTTCCGATAGGCAGTTCGTCACCGGCGGCCATGTCACCTGCACTTCGGGCCAAGATAACCCGCTTCCCCCGTTCCTCGACTGCAGCACCGGCGATTTCACCTGTCGAATTCGCTAACTTGACAACCTTACTTTCGAGCAGTTGCGCCGCCTCACAGCGCTGTTTGATGACGCCACCGTCAGCTAAAAACTGAAGCGAGCGGCGATACGTCGTGCCGTCTTTCACGAGATACCCCTCTTCACGGAGCGTGTTTAAATGGGTGAACACAGTGCTCGTAGACGTATCGAGCTGTTCTGCGATCTCCGAGACGCCTGCAGGTTCCAGCTCGTCAAGCACCCTCAGGATGTCGAACGAGGTTTCGACCGCGCTAATCGTCTTTTGTGTGTGATTGCTACTCATGCCACTGTGTCATTTTGGAATAGACAAAAAGGTTCTTCTGCTGTATCGATTCTCTTTTCGATCATGCCGAAAACCGTGTGATAGCCAAGATACGGAGGCTGCTCTACGCTGGTCTCACTATTAGGGTGCAACGGATCGAGAAACTTCGAAGTTTGAGCGTTCAACGCGACCACTACGAACGTTCTGTCGTCACCTGGCGCTCTAATTCGCTCTGATCGGAAATTATCAATTACCGATGATAAATTCGGAAGTCGAGCGTATAGTATTTCACGATATCGGAACAGGAAATGATAAAGATTAGCATGGAATAAGCACGGAATTCAGAGCCCTCGGTGGATTAGCTGTCCAGGAGATTTGTTTGAGGCTTTTCACACTATCGGAACAGATTCGTGGAAAAACTCTTGAAAATAACTCATAGAAGCCATATACCTTTATAATCTTCCAATAACAGGGGTTGGACATGGCATTTGAACATGCCCCGTTGGTGGCGTTCGGTGTTGGATTAGTTACGACAATACTACTACTCGTCCGACTTAAGTTACCAGCGTTCATCGGGTTGATAATTTCGACGTTCGTCGTCGGGATCGTTGCGCCGGAAGTCCCGCTGGCCGACGTGGCAACTGAAACGGCGACGTCCTTCGGTGACACCTTCGCCGGTGTGGGGATACCAATCCTGATGGCCGCTGTAATCGGAAAGACAATGCTCGAAAGCGGAGCAGCAGAGCGTATCATCCGCTCGTTCACGTCGATCACAGGCGAGGACAAGGGGGAATACGCACTATTCGGGAGTGGATTCGTGCTCGCGATCCCCGTCTTCTTCGGGAACGTGTTTTACCTACTCGCGCCGCTGGCCCGCTCAATGCGGGCTCGAGTCGGACATAGCTACTCGCTGTTTATCGTCGCGATCTGCGCTGCTGCGGCGACGACGCACGTCTTCGTCCCGCCGACCCCCGGACCGCTCGCTGTCGCGGCCGAGATCGAGGCGAACCTCGGAACGACGATCCTCGTCGGGCTCATGGTTGGGTTTCCGACGGCGATCCTCTCGGGGCTGGTCTACGGCAAGTTCATCTCGAGGCGGATCAACATCCCGCTTCGCGACACGATGGGGACGACTACCGAGGAGCTCAAGGAGATTTCCCAGCAATCCTCCGAAAACCTTCCCGGCGTCTTCGAGGCCTCGCTGCCGATCCTCCTGGCCATCATACTGGTCGGGGCACAGACCGTCACGGACACGTTCGTTTCGTCAAGCACACAAGTCGTCTCGATATTCGCCTTTCTCGGGAATCCGAACTTTGCGTTGACCGTTGCCGCGCTCGTCTCCGCCATCACGTTCTATCGGGTGAAGACCCACGACTTAGAGACGTGGGCGGACGAACTCACTGAGGCGCTGAAGGAGGGCGGTAACATCGCCGCCATCGTCGGTGCCGGTGGGGCATTCGGCGGGATGCTCGCCGCGGCCGGTGTCGGCGGGTACATCTCCAGTGCGCTGCAGGAGCTGGGGTTCGGCCTTATCGTTACCGCATGGATCATCGCTGCTGCGGTTCGCATCGCACAGGGGTCCGCGACCGTCGCTATGCTGACGACCGCCGGGATCGTCGCCCCGCTCGTTGGTCAACTGTCGGTCCACCCGGCGTACCTCGTGATGGCCATCGGGGCCGGTGGGAACATCCTATCCTGGTACAACGACGGTGGGTTCTGGATTATTACCGAGATCGGCGGGCTAACACAGACAGAGGCGTTGAAGACTTGGACGGTCGTGACGACACTGATCGCTGTCTTTGGGCTCGTCTTCACTCTCGGCTTCTCGACGGTGATGCCGCTCGCATGATGGAGCACACTACCGGCCTGAAACTGGAGTTGGTGGTTGGTGCCGAATCCTCTATCCGCGGTCGTATCGGACGATTCAGTATTGAAGAGACCTATTACAGCTACCTATGAAGATCACAGATATCGAAGCGTTTGCGGTCAACGTTCCGCTCGTTCCGTTCGAAGACGGAGGTATCGCGCCGTACGTAACGAATCATAACTCGCTGACGGACATGGACCGGGTTCTCGTCCGGGTCGACACCGACGAGGGTATCTCCGGATGGGGAGAGGTTCGCGTCTTCCTCACGCCCGAGGCCTCCGTCTCGATCATCGAAGAGGGCATTCGTCCACTCGTCGTTGGACAGTCTCCGTTCGAACTGGAGAAGCTCAGGCGACAGGTATTCATCGAGTACGCGAACGCCGACATGTTCTTCGCTCCAGTGGAGGTCGCGTGTTGGGACATCGTCGGCAAATCGCTCGGCAAACCGGTGTACGAGCTACTCGGCGGCTGGACCGCGCCGAGTCAAACGGACATGAAACACCGAGATCATCAGACTGACTATGGGGACGTCCGCGATGTCGAGGTCGCCTACTGCCTCGGTATCCTCGCTCCCGAGCAATCCAGACGGCGCGCCGCAGAAGTGCTCGATGCGGGCTACTCCGTGCTGAAGACGAAAGCCGGGCGTGACTGGAAGGATGACGTAGCCCGCATTAAAGCGATGCACGACGAGGTAGACGGCGAACTCGAGTTCCGCCTCGATCCCAATCAGGGCTGGACGATCGACCAAGCGATTCGTGTCGGGTCGGAGCTTACCGACGCGGGAATCTATCTCCAGTACATGGAACAGCCCATCCGCGTTGACGCACACAAGTCACTGGCTAGCCTGAAAAACCAAACGCGACAGCCGATGGGCCCGAACGAGGACACCTATATTCCACACAACCTCCGCCGACTTATCGACGCAGGAGCCATCGATGTCGCCGTGCTCGATCTGACCCCGGCAGGGGGAATTACTGGGCTTCGTCAGCAGGCTGCCATCGCGGAGGACGCAGGGATACCTATCGCGCATCACTGCGCGTTCGACCTCGGCGTGAGAACGGCGGCGATCCTCCATTCCGTCCAAGGGATTCCCGGCTTCGCGTTACCTCCAGATTCGGTCTACTACGGCTGGGAAGACGACGTAATCGCCGACCCGTTCGAAATTTCCGACGGAACGCTGTCCGTCCCTGACGATCCCGGACTGGGTGTCGAAGTCGATCGAGACCGTATCGAGGAGTACCGTATCGCATGACCCATCCGACCGCACAATTAGACGAGATGGTCTCGTTCGGGGCGCAGTCTGCGGCCGATATCGGGGCTGTGGGAGCAGCGGCAGGATCCGTTCTCGTCGTTCCAGTCGGCAGCGTCGAACAGCACGGAAAGCACCTCCCCGTCATGACCGATACGCTGCTAGCCGATAGCGTAGCGACAACGGCTGCAAAGCGCGTCGCGGACGACGCTCCTATCCTTGTCGCACCTCCGCTCAGGCCGGGCTACTCCCCCCACCACTGCTCGTTCGGCGGGACGCTCACCGCCGGATTCGACACGCTGCTCGACCTGGTCCGTGACACTGCAGACTCGGGGCTCACGAATGGGTTCGACGCACTGGTACTAGTGAACGGCCACGGAGGGAACGGCCCGCTCATCGACGCCGCCGTGTCGGAGATCGGACGCGAACACCCGGCGGTGGAGGTCCTCGGGCTCACATACTTCGAGCTGGTGGCTGATCTTGTTGAGGAAATCCGTGACAGCGAGATGGGCGGGATGGCCCATGGTGGGGAGTTCGAGACGTCGTTAATGCTGCACCTCCATCCAGAGCTCGTCGATACGGAGTCAATGCCCGCGACGTACTGGGAGGAGCAGTACGATCTGGCCGGGGACGATCTTGTCAGTGGGGGGCCGCTGTCCGTGTACCGGCCGTTCGAAGATTACTCTGACAGCGGAGCTATCGGCGACCCAGACGTCGCGGACGAAGCTACCGGCAAACGACTCTTCAAGGGATCGACAGAGGCCCTTGCGGATCTCCTGCTGGAGGTGCACGAACGGAACACCGACTAACCTCTCGTTGGGCAACCCGCTGCCCGCTAAGACCTGTCCGAAGAGGAGTCGTGTACAGCCCACAGAATAGCCGAGACCACACCGATTCACATCCAATCATGAAAGAAATTTCGACGACAGCAGCACCAGAAAGCATCGGGCCGTTTTCCCAGGGACTCGTGACTGACTCAACAGTCTACGTCTCGGGCCAAGGCCCGATCGATCCCGAATCAGGCGACATAATCAACGGCGACGTTCGCGAACAGACGAAACAAACGCTCGAAAATGTCAGGGCCGTACTCGACGCCGCTGGCTGCTCGCTCGACGACATCGTCAAGGCTACCGTGTTTGTGACGGACATGGACACCTACGAGGCGGTCAACGAGGTGTACGGCGAGTACATGAACCCGCCATTCCCAGCCCGAAGTGCGGTCGAGGTTTCCTCGCTCCCAGTCCCCATCGACGTCGAGATCGAGGTCATCGCGGAGCAGTAAAGACATAATCGCACTCGCCTGAGCAGCCACTAGGTGCTCCCGACGCGTGAAGCGTTCTGCGAGGCGATTGCCGAGGAAGTCGACGGAACTGGTTGACATTCTCCCTGTCGTCAACTGCCTCGGGGCTTGACCCCGAGGCTTGTCAGTGGACTCCCGCTCTAACCGAGTAACTCGGTAGGTCGGAAACGACCATTCGCGTTCAACGTCCCTGACTTGAGAGCCAGTTGACTGGTGGCTCGTTCAGCACCAGACTTGAGCCAGTGCTGAACAAGTCGCCACCCGATGTTCCGAGCGGCGTTGTAATCGCTGTGAAGTTGCTTCCCGCATTTCAGACACTCGAACTCGTCACCATTGCGGTTTTCCTCGTGAATGAACAGTAGGTGCTGATTCAACTCGGCGGCCGAGCGGAGACTCCAAGTTGGAAGACTGCCAACCCAGTTCTGGCGATAACTCACAGTCGTATCTGAACACTACCGGTGTAAGGGGCCCAAGAATCAAAGACTAGTGCAGGTTGCACTCCAAGTGTTTGTGAGATACATTTGGACAAAGCCGACTGCCGAGTATTCTAGTGATTCACTAGAGCCCAACGTTTACATATTGTTTTCATCCCCTTTCTGGGATTTTTCGAACGCTGCTAGTGCAGATACTTGGCGTGAGTTGAACGGGCGAGAGGAGCTCGGGGAAACATTTGATGATGTGATTCAGCGATTGCTTGCCGAAGATTTTCAATAACATCCACCCTGCCTAAAGGCATGGTATTGCGCCTGTTCAGCGTATGACAGAGAACTAGGATGGGTCTCTCAGAAGAGAAATTCGAATTAAAAGATCCCGGATCAAGGCGGATGCCACGAGGCTTGAGACGATAGCATCAAATCAGTTCATTCAATGGATTCCCATTGCCTCAATTTGCTCTTGATAACGGTTCCGAATCGTAACCTCCGTTACCTGGGCAACATCAGAGACCTCCCGTTGTGTCCGTTTTTCATTACAAAGAAGACTCGCCGCGTAAATTGCAGCTGCAGCATATCCGGTTGGTGACTTTCCTGAAAGTAGTCCTTTCTCAGCAGACGTGTCGATGATTTCGTTGGCTTTTACCTGTACTTCCTCCGGTAACTCGAGTTCAGAGCAGAATCGGGGCACATATTTTTTCGGATCAACGGGTTTCATCTCGAGGCTGAGTTCTTGGGAGATATATCGGTATGTTCGTCCAATCTCTTTCTGATCAACGCGTGATACAGCTGATACCTCTTCGAGTGATCGTGGAACACCTTCCATACGACAGGCTGCATATAGTGCACTCGTGGCGACCCCCTCAATAGAGCGCCCCCGAATGAGGTCTTCCTCCAAAGCACGCCGATAGAGGACACTAGCAACTTCGCGAATGGACCGAGGAACCCCTAATCCAGAAGCCATTCGATCAATCTCGGAGAGGGCGAACTGAAGATTTCGTTCGCCAGCATCCTTTGTTCGAATCCGTTCTTGCCATTTCCGCAGCCGGTTCATTTGACTTCGCTTGTTCGAAGAGAGCGACCGTCCGTAGGCATCTTTGTTTTGCCAGTCGATCGTTGTGGTCAACCCCTTATCGTGCATCGTCTGGGTCGTTGGAGCCCCAACACGAGATTTGTTATTGCGCTCCGAGTGATTGAACGCCCGCCATTCTGGCCCTCGATCAATTGTCTCTTCCTCGAGGATCAATCCACAGTCCTCGCAACTTACTTCGCTCTCGTCCGAACTTCGAACAAGCGAACTTGATTCACACTCAGGGCAAGTGCGAACGCCCTCTTGATCATCTGTTTTCTCTGTTGTCTGCACATCACGTTCCTTTTGGCGAGCGGGGCGTTTCATTTGTTAGTTGTACATTCTCTCTCAGGGAGTTAAAGACTGTGAGAATTTTAACTGATGAAATTGAGTTGTGTTATCTTTCTATGGTACTTTAACTTCGAAAATCAAAACCAAATATGGTTGTGAGGAGTTCTACTAGGAGAACAAGGGTTTGAATTGCTTAGTTTTCATCAATCTGTATCATAATGGACTATGAAAAGTCAATTTAACCCTGGAAAGATAACAAATACACGTTCGGTGAATACTCTGGTGAAATGGACGACCTCACTGGATTCCAACGTGACCTCCTGTATGTAATCAACGGTGCCGACCGGCCATCTGGTCAGGACATCAAGGAGGAAGCCGAACAGTATTACAATGCAGATATCAACCACGGCCGTCTATATCCAAACCTCGATACGATCGTGAACAAACAACTCGTCGAGAAAGGCCAACTGGATAGACGAACGAATTATTACGCCATCACAGATGCAGGAAAAGACATAATCCAAGAACGTCGGGATTGGGAGAACCAGTACCTTGAATCGTGACACATAGTGCGAGCGCATACCCGCGTCTTCAGCGATTCAAACCGTATAGTTTTGTGATGTGAATCTCTGGTACGAGTATGAAAGGTCAACGGGGGATTGAACTCACAAAAACTGTGGTCGTCCATATCGAGATGTTAACAGCACTCCAGAAGGAAGAGGAGATCACGAGCCACCAACTCGAACGGTCCCTCGATTACTCACGAGCGACGATTAATCGCCATCTGACAACCCTCCGTAACGCGGAACTCATCACAACTGTAGACGGCAACCATGCGCTTACGGATTTTGGAGCGATAATTCTCCAAGAAGTGAGAAACCTCTGCCAAGAACTGAACGTCTCGGCGCAACGTCCGGATCTCGTCGAACAACTACACGTATGCCCGGTTGATTTCGAAATCGGCCTGCTAGCGGGAGCGACAGTAACGATGGCGACGCCTGAAGACCCCTACCAGATGCACGATCGTTACCTTGGATTTTGGCGCGATACAGAGCGCGTGAAAGGCGCTCGAAGTATTAGCGTGATTCCTCCGGATATCGTCGAGGAACTCAAACCAAAGCTCCGCGGGACGGTCGAAGTGGACAGTATCTGGACTCCCCAAGCCGCGACACAATATTTCGAACGATATCCGGAAATGAAGTCGGCGTGGATGGAGGGGCCGCGGGCACAGATCCGTATCACGAGCGAACCGATTCCGGCCCAGTTCGGCGTTTTTGATAACCGACTCGCATTCACCGTCCATGACGACGAGACTGGCTATCCACGCGCACTGGTGGATACGGACGACCCCGAGGCGATTGAGTGGGCTCACCGCCTCCATCGTTATTACTGCGATCGATCTCAGACACTGGAGAGTTGGCTCGAGACAACCGAGAAAACGTAAATTGGATGACTGCTCGATCGCTACTCACTCCGGTGGATTCGGCATCTCGAAGTCGAAAAGACCCTCACGGATGTGCGCTGGCGCTTCCGTCTTGCCCCACGTGAGCAACTCACCTGTTATCTCGGGATCCGAGAAGTCGATGTGACGCTCTTCCTCGTTGCCCCAATCGTAGACGTGTTTCGGTAACCACTCGGTGTGTTTCATCTCGTTGAATATCCGCTCTGCCGTCGTCTCTGGAGGGATTTTACCAGCATTGTAGGCATCTAGCGTCTCCGACATCGTCTGCAGCATCTCCTCTTTCTCTGATTCGAACGGTGCTTGGTCTCCAGGACGGGATTCCTGAAGTAGCGACTCGAATTCCTCGAGGTCACCCGACGCGAAGTATTTCAAGCAATGGCGTTGGATATACAAGTCCGGAAAGATAGATTCTGCGAGTATCATCTGTGTCCATGCGTTCCACACCTCGAAATCAGCCATCGAATTGTATCCATTGCTAACGAGTAGATCAGCAGTAGTAAGCTGTCTCCTGTGTAGAGCATCTATCGGGCTAAAATGATCTGCAGAGAAGTCTTCTGTCTCGAAGGCCTCTATAAGGAGGGTCGTCGAGAGAAACACGGATTCAAACGTGTGAACCAGCCCCTGTGAGTAGAGCGGATCGACGAATCCGTACGTGTGATTGGTCAGATAATGACGGTGACCCGAGGACTGGTTCGAACTCCGTTGTAATCGACCTGTCCGTATCCACGGTCTCACCGGATCAGCTGTTCCGAGATGACGCTCGATATCGGGGAATTCCCCGATGATCTCGTTGAACTCCTCTTCAGCGCTTAGCGACTCGTCACACGGATATTTCCTCCGATCGAGGAGTAACCCGACGCTCGCTTTGGTTTCGGTCGATCGTTCAAAGTTATCGAACGGAATAACCCATATCCACCCACCGTCGAATACATGATGCAGGGTTCCGTCGTGAAGGGAGTTAGACTGTTGGGGATGGTCCGACTCCTCTATGAGGTCGTCGAACGGTTCTAGGCCCTCGACGTGGGTGAAAATCGCTCGAGAGTTCGTCTCGAGAGCCGGCTGTTCATCTGGATAGCCCATTTTTTCAGCCAGGATCGAGTTGCCGCCCGTGGCATCGATGTAGAACGCCCCATTAATCGTTCCGTCGTTGGTAGTCACCGATACATTCTCGTTGTTGATTTCTACATCAGTTATCGGAGTTTCGTCGACATATTCTACGCCGTATTCCTCGGCGGATTGGACGAGATAGTGATCAACGTGTTCGCGTAGCAGATGGCTCTCTTTATAAAAGGGCATCTCCGGAGGTACCAGCTGGTGTGCATGCCTCCCACTGAACGACTTTCCAGGTTCATGGTAGGCGAACCCCACGGAATGTTTGACGCCACAGGATTGGGTAATGTTGTCTACTACCTTGTTTGCATCACTCAAATATTTGATTTCAGGGATATCGAAGTATTCGCCGACGATCCACATCCACACAGCGCTTAACGGCAGCATCGCCTCACCGATCGCAAACCGTGGATGTGTCTTGGACTCAATCATCAGTACATCGAGATCGTTCGCGGCAAGAATCATCGAAGAAGCCGACCCAGCTATTCCTGATCCGCCGATAATAACGTCGTAATCGTCCTTCATTGAGTACTGGAGTGTGACTCGGAGGCGTTAGTAATATTTTTGATAAGTAGTACTTGGATCGTGAGTCGATTGCAGCGTATGCGTAGATCTCATTTCGTGATTCTGTTCGTAGAAAACCTTCGTCAAGTAAAACTGATCGATCGCGGTAGCTACCTCCTTTCTCAAATTGCTTGGCGTGTCCGTCCATGCGTGCGGCTAGGTTGAACTTGAGGCCACGGTCACCTGACTTGATCTCGTCCACGATCTTGTCATCCTGCAATTCACTCGAGACAGCGACTGACCTGGTAAGTGCGAGATTTGTTCCGTCGAGAGCGACGACTGCTCGATCGAGCCACTCGAAGCGCTTTCGTTGAACACTGCGTTGATGATACAGTTGGGGTAACGGAGCAGCTCGAAGAAGACACGAACGACCGCGCGGTAGTCTCGATTGTTCGTGTGCCGGGAGAAGGTCGAGGCAGCCATCTCCTCCACCTCTGCGTGCGTTGCGGTCTTTTCAGCGAGTTCAGCGAGCGTGTCGAACGGGTCGATGGCCTCGAAAATCCCGACTCTGAGATGGTTTGCGAAATCGTGCGTGTTGGTGTAGGTGCCAACTCCGAACTGATCGGCGACGAACTCGCTGTCGACTGCGTCGATCAGCGAGTAAAAATCGCCCGCAATCGTGGGTGACTGTCTCCAGTCTCGGCTGAGATTTTGTTCCGGAAATGACTGTGTCTGCTGATGTATTGTTTTCGCCATCTCGATGGGTTTGTCGAGACGAGGCTGGATTTAAGTACCTGAAATGGGACAGTTTTCGATGAGGTTTCGGTCGGCGTAGTTGACCCGACCGCTCATCCCTACTCGAGCAAGGGCAGTCCGGTATCCAAATTGATCGACGAGAAACAGCGTCCCGGAGAGATCGTGTTTTTCGCGGAGTCTATGTAAAAACTCAGCTATCGGATCGGTGCCGTGGCGGCCAAACAACTTCGTCTCGAGGCCTATTGCAGCGTATAACCAAGACTACTTGCCGTTGATTTTGACAGCGGTCTCGTCGACCGCGACCCGCGACGGCGGGTTGGGAACGCTGTCAGCCAGCCGATCATCCAGATTCCACAAGCGGAGTTTCACGCTCCAGTTCGAGAACTCGTCACGAGACTGACTGACAGCGTCGACGACATCCACGGAATCGTCCTCTTTGGCAGTGTCGCTCGAGGGGATGCTGATCGACGAAGCGATATCGATTGTTTTGTACTCGTCGACGGTGGACAGGCGACAGCCCAGCAAACCGCAGACGAACTAACGTCAGAGTTGAATGAGCAACCGTTCGATGGTGATCGGTACAAGTTCCACGTCCTCGTCGAATCCGGTGAGAGTGCACGTCGATACGGGGATCGACTGCGGGAAATCTTCGCCACCGGATTAACGCTCGAACGATCCGACGCTCTCACCCAACTCAAAGAGGAGGTGCTGACGAATGGACGATAGCTACGTCGACGAAGTTCTCACCAACGCTGAGGTGGCCTTTCAGCAGACCCGTGGACAAACTGGTGAGTCTGATCTGGATGTCTCGAACACTGCTTTCGTCCAGTTACGGAAGGCCTGTCGACTCCTCGAAGCAGCACGAACGCTCCACGAACAGAACGGATACTTACGGTAATAATCGAGGTGCTCAAAAACGCAAAGCGTTTTTGGGATCGCAGAAATCTCTGATTTCCGTAGACCTCGTTTGTGGCCGCTGAGCGCAGTATTCAGTTTTATCTACTGCATCGTGGACACGCATCCGGGGAGGACCTACGCTACGAACACACGGAGGTGTACCAGCAAGGCGTAACGGTGAATCTGTTCAGCCAAGAGTTTGCCGACCGCCTTACCCAACTCTGGAAGCAGAACCGAGCCGAAGTGTACTATCGCGAGACGGTTGCCAGTGCCGAGCAGGCCGATGCAATGCTGGCACTTGCCGAAGCAGCTCACCAATATATCCTGAATGCCGCGACACTTCGGCACGAATGCGTCTGCTCTCAGTGAGCGATGTGAACCCCGTCCTTCATATCCGCCAATTCGGGGAGTAGAACGTGATGGGGTTCGTACCAGATCGTGAGGGACTCGCCGGGGTCAAGCGTCTCTGCCTTCCAAAGAATCGGATCTGCAGAGATCGCACTCCCGTCCAGTAGTGCACGTAATACTCGCCACTGTTGCGCTGAGGACACACGTTCGATGCGACCATTCTTACAGCGCTTCTCTCTCACGGACCTGTTATCTGGGACGATTACCCTTCGTCGTCGGTCACTCCGAATGCTCGTTCTTTTCGACTTCCGTGACGATCACGTCCCAGTCAGGATGTTCGACGCCGTTCCGACATTCGAATCCGCCTTCTACATCGATCCCACTCTCGTAGGCCTTGCGAAGGAGCGCTTTCAGCTCCGCGTTCAATTCCTCCTTCGACGTAAGCGCGATCTCCTCAGAAGTCATCTTTCCGCGCCCCTTTCGTATTTCTCCGCTGTGAGTTCGTGTTCTGGTGTTATGGTGATCACACCGTAGCTGTGTACGGTTATCGCGTGCCCTTCGTGCGTGAATGTAACGTGGGAATCTCCGTCCGTTCCGTTTCGAACGTGGACGAGCGCATCTACTTCGTCGGGGTCAACAGTAGAATGGAGCGGGTCGAGTTCAACCGGATCAGTGTCCATTATGTCCGCCAGCGTTGCGATAACAGCCATGCTCGCAGGTGTCACCTCCTGATCAAACTGGGTGCGAACAGTCCCAGATTCAGGAGCGTACTTGACCGCTTCGACTCCAACCCCAGATACCTTCGTGGCCATCTCTACTGATTCTAGCCGTCTGAATCGATTCAATAGGGTTACTGATTATACAGAGGGTTTAATACGGGGAAACTATCCAAACGATCACAACGAACTGCTGAGCGTCGCTCCAATGAGGCGTCGATGCCCGCGTCGGAGGCGTGATGAAAGCGACTGCTGGGTGATACCGAGCTCGTCAGCGATCTCTTCGAGCGACGTCTCGCGTGGAGTGTCGAAGTAGCCCCGCTCGTAGGCCAATATCAGCGCTTCACGTTGGGTCTCGGTCAACTCGTAGCCTTCGCCCTGAATCGGAAGCATTGCGTGGACGGCGGTGATCGCTATCGGAATGTCGTCTTCCTGGCAGTACTCTCGAAATTCGGCGATTGCCTCCTGACTCTCGGCGCGCACCTCGAATCGCCACTCGTCTTTCGTACCGATTCCGGAGAGCACGACGACGTTGGCCTCGGCAAGCGCACTCAAGATACCGAAGTAGTCTTGCTCCCACTCGGCACACATGAGATACTCGTCTTCGACGCGATCGACCAGTCGGATGTTGCTCACGCCGGCGTGTTGTTCGAACGCAGCTCCGATGTCCTCCGTTTTCGCACCGCGTACCCAGAAATACGGGATAATCAGCGTCTCGTGTGGAATCAGTCGCTCCAGTTCGACGGTCACACTCGGCAAATTCTCGAACACACTCCCCAGTGGAAACTCCGCTACCGGACTCGTAAACTCCATTACAGTCGCCATGTTGAAGCGTTCGTCCGGCAGGCGGATAACCAGCATGGGTGATGTACCATGGCTTCGAGACGAGCCAACGCACCGTTGATGACTGGGATAGTGTGCTGCGACCGGGGAATCCGCTTGATACCTGGACGGCCATGGCACACCATGTCATCTCCTTTTGTACGACCGGGCAATCTAGTCGCACAAGCGAGCATGAGTGTGATAACGGAGATTCGTGTCCCGTCCGATGACTTTGAACTCGGACAAATCCTCAGTCTAGAGCAAGCGTCGGCTATCGAACTTGAAACGCTCGTCCCGAGTGGGGACGCTACCGTACCGCTCTTCTGGGTCTACGAACCGGTCGAAAACGGCTTTCTCGATACCGTCGAACGCTATCCAACTGTCAACAGCGTCACGGAGATGGACGTGTTCGAAGACCGGACGTTATTCAAGCTCGACTGGGATGCGAGCCAGGACCACCTTTTCCAGTGTATCTTGGAACACGACGGACAAATACTGGGTGCGGCTGGAGCACCGGAAGGGTGGAATTTCGAGATACGATTCTCAGACCGCAAGGGATTGAGTCAGTGCCAGGACTGCTGTGAGGATGCGCATATCTCCCTGAAAATAACCCGTATATACAATCCAACGGACCCCGAGGCTGGTCCATGGTACGGCTTGAGTGAGCCCCAACGAGAAGCGCTCACGCTTGCCGTCCGATTGGGATACTACGACATACCACGGGGCTGTACGACCGCGGAGTTAGCCGACGAGCTCGGGATTTCCGATCAGGCAGTAACGGAGCGACTGCGTCGTGCCATTAGTACGTTCGGGAGGTACGCACTTCTCACTCCCGAGTCAGCGGCGCATGTGGACTGACTGTTTCCATTATACACCATGGGGCAGAACCAGGCAGTTGGACCTACGCTATGTGAGTATGGATAAGAGTCGAAAGCTGGGGACACGCGATATCCAGTCAATTGATGCGGTTTCCGGTTCTGCGGGGCGTGAGAGACAGATTTCTCCCGATACGGTTCTGTCGGCAGTAGCGAACGAACATCGACGTGCTATCCTCGACGCGTTGGACAACGCTTCCGAGAAGACACTGGCATACGATGTGCTCGTAGATCGCGTTGCAGACCGGGTTCAAGACAAAGACGCCAAACGGGAGTCAGACGAACACCGACAACGCGTCCGGATCGCACTTCACCATACCCATCTTCCAAAACTGGAGGAGGCTCGGATAATCGACTATGAGACTGAAATGGGTCACATCCAGTTTATTGGCGGTGAACTGGAACAGAAGATCCTGAGGTTGGTCGTGCCGTACGACATCCACGAGTGAAGGTATCGTTCAGTACAATGGAATGAGTCTACCATTCGACACCGAATTGTACTATCGTCTCAAGGGTCACCGGGCCACGGAATTTCGTCCGACCATACCACAATGGCACCGATAATGATACTGGATGCAATTATTATCAGTTGAAGTATCGGATTTATCGTTCCCTCATTGAGAGCCCCTGCACTGGTGGCGAGAATAAGTAAGAAAACGAAAACGGAGAAAAACAACAACGAACTCACCACCCAGCGCCAAAGATTACCCCACGGAACTTTCCCGAGATACTTTCCCATAGTTGGACGAACAGGTAGAATCACATAAATTTTCTCGGCAGCAAATACGCAGATGTAGTGAACAGTAGTTTACGAGAATAACCATCTAAATAGTGTTCAAAAAATAATAAATAGTACATATTGTGTCGGCGAATACAACTCAACATCGCGACTTTGTTTCAGCTTACCGACCTAGTCGACGGTCATGGTGATAGTCTCGGTGGTTTCAGCCCCCGTATTATCGGTGGCGGTCAACGTCACAGTATACTCACCGGGCTCGTCATAGCGGTGGGCGTTCCACCAGCCTTCGGCTGTCGTTCCGTCGCCAAACGTCCACTCCAGCGAGTCGATCCATCGCTCGTTGCCTGACGAGTTTTCAACCCGGAACGTAACCCGTTCGTTGACGGATGGGTTAGTTGTGCTTGCGGTGAGACGTGCGATCGGCTGCGTTAGATCCTCGACGGGAATCGTGATGGTATCTGTAGTCTCAGTTCCTTTGTTGTCGGTCGCGGTCAGCGTGACAGTGTACTCGCCGGGTTCGTCGTACTGGTGATCCGTCCACCATCCCGTCGCGGCGGTACCGTCACCCAGGTCCCACGCTAAGGAGTCAATCCACCGTTCGTTGCCCGACGTGTCCTCAACTCCAAAGCTAAGTCGTTCACCGATGGTGGCCTCCGTCGAGTCGGGACTGATACGCGCGATCGGGTGCTGGTCGGAAGGTGCCTCCGTTTCGTTGAGGTTAGACGTCACCGGAATCGTTGCTTCATCGTTAAGGTTCGACTCGGCGTCGGTGACCGATCCGGTCCCGAGGCGCAGATCGGAGTCTACTCCTGCAGCGATGTTGTTGAGGTACCCACGTTGGACGCCGGGCGCGCTGGCACTCCCCATGAGAACGACCGTTCCGCCTTCCTCTGCGAACGACGCGACGGCGGCGAGTTCGTTCTCGGTGAACGCAGACGCCGGGGTCGTGATGATGAGCGCACGGGCCTCGGCGAGTCGCTCGCTGGCGGCCGCCGTTGTAACATCGTTCACCTGCTCGAAGAGGACGTCTTGCCCTTCGAGATACCGCTGGTAGTACGCCGCATCCTCGTTCGATAGCGAATATTCGAGGTTGAACTGGCCGTGGCCACCCTCGATCAGCACCGGACCGTCCTCGCGGTCGCTCAGCTCGTTGATCAGTTCGGTCACGAAGGCGAAATTTTCGTACGTCGATGTGTCGACGGGGTAGTCTTCGGCCTCTTCGTATGTTTCACTGATGATCGGAGCGCCGAGATACGCCAGTCGAGCGTCGTAGTCGACGGCCGCCAGCGGAACGTCCCCCTCGTACGTCGTTTCGGCACCGCTTCGCGTTGCGCTCGAGGCTGCGAACACCGGGACGCGGTGGGGGGAGACGGGCCCTGCTGTCGTGACGATGCTTTCCGGGTTCGGGAAGAACAGGTCCTCGACGGGTCGGTCCCGAATGGGTGAGGAGTCGGAGGGATCGCTCTCGGACCAGACCCCGAGGCCGGCATCGCGGGCCGCGAACTCCGCGGCGAGGAACTCGTCGTGGCGAGCGAATCCGGAGCCATAGACGCGGGCGTGGCCTTCTTCGACGACTCGGCGGTTGTATAACGTGTCGCGTGTGCCGTCACCGGAGGCGTCGTAGGTGAGATAGCCGAGTACGCGGCCGTATTCGTCGCGAACGGGTTCGGTCGAATCGAACGAGAGTTCGACCGTATCACCGGAAGAGAGTTGTTCTCGGGCGAACGCCGTCGCCGCCTCGCCGGCCGATTCGAGGTAGTCATAGGACTCGATGCCCTCCCACTCCTCGGCGCGCTCGGTATTCGTCGCACTTCCCGTTTCGGGGGTATCGAATCCAAGCGTACGGATCGCTTCCTCCTGACCGTCTTCGAACGCCACATCGATCGTATCACCGTCTGTGACCTCTACAACCTCGACAGTGTAGGTTTTGTCGCGATCGAGTTCGAAGCCCAGTCCCTCCCGCTCCTCAAAGTATTCGAATTCGGTATTGAAGTTCGAGGTCGTTGGAACAAACTCCGCGTAGACGTTGTTCTCGGGGTCATAGACCTGGTCGTCGTTGAATCGGAACGGAGCATCGATCGCCGCTGCGATCTCGTTGAGATTGTCCGTCGCGTCGTAATTGCTGAAATCGGACTGATCGAATAGCAGAAGCGTTCCGCCGCCATTGACGTACGACGTAACGGCAGCGAGCTCGTTCTGGGTGAACGCAGATCCTTCAGGAGACGTAACGATGGCGGCGTCGGCGCCCCCAAGATCACTGGCCAGATCGGTGGTCCCCTCGACAGTGTAGCCGTTGGTTTCCGCATAGTCAATGAACGTACTAAACTCGTCGGTATCGTAGAACTGGCCGTGTCCCTCGTCGAAAACGACCGACTCGCCGTCGATTTCCTCATCGAAGACGTTTAGCAGGAACTCCTCGTTGCCGTAATTGAAGTCCGTGTCGTTCTGTACGATCGGTGCGCCGAACGCGACCGCGTTATCCGAACTCACGACGAGCGGAATCGACGTATCCTCGGGGTAGGAGACAGCGTCGTCGTTCCCGTCTTCGTCGCCGTTATACGCGGTTGGATCGGCCCACACGGCGATCAGTGAGTCGTCAGTCAGCGGCTCGCTCTCACTGTTTAAAATGCTCGCCGTTGAGTCGAACATCAGCGGCTGAATCGTCTCTCCCTCATCGGGCGTTTGAGCCCCGGTTACAGTTGTTCCGGAGATTGCTGTGGCACCTGTAACTCCTAATCCAGTCAGGAACATTCGTCGACGCATTGTGTCCCCCGATCTGGAGGGGGAGTACAAAATACTTGTTACGAAATACTTTCCATGATAAAATAGGACAACGGTCATCTCGATAGATCGGTACCGAACCAGCAAGTGATCTCTCCAACAGTGATTCAAACCCAACTCATCGCCCTGAAAGTCTGTTCTATAGGCGGTGCAGGACGAGAACCCCACCACAAAAGCCAAGGTTGTTCACGCGAACGTTCGAAGCTCCTGACGAGCAAGATACTCCCGAAACGGAGTACGACCTTTTACACCTTATCTTTGCTCTCCGTTAGGGAAGTAACACGCTGCTCGGTGCGTCTTGTCCCCCGCTTGGTCAATGCTCGGCTCGGCTTCCAAACACGTTTCCTGAGCCTTCGGACAGCGCGGGGCGAACGCACACCCAGATGGGAGATCGACCGGATCCGGCGGCTCTCCGTCGAGCAGGACGCGAGTTCGGTCAGTAGTCGGATCCTTCTCGGGTGCAGCCGAAAGCAGCGACGTGGTGTAGGGGTGTTTCGGGTTGGATGCGATTCGGTCGACATCTCCCTGCTCGATGATTCGCCCAAGATACATAATGGCCAGCCGGTCCGAGACCTGCATCAGGCTCGCGAGGTCGTGAGAGATGTAGACGATACCCAGATCTTCGATGTCGGCCAATCCCCGCAACAGGTTCAATAGATTGACCTTCAGCGACACGTCCAGCATCGACGCCGGTTCGTCGCAGATAAGGAAATCGGGATCCAGTACCAGCGCCTTGGCGACCGCCACTCGCTGGCGCTGGCCGCCGGAGAGTTCGTGCGGATAACTGTCGAGGAATTTCTGGGCGGGGGTCAGTCCAACCTTCTCGAGCGTTTCGACGATGGCGTGCTCTTGTTCGTCCGTTCGATAGTCGTGGATCGTCAGCGGCTCGCCGACAAGCTGACGGACGGTCTGGCGCGGGTTGAGCGAGTCGAAGGGATCCTGAAAGATGATCTGGACGTTCCGTCTGAACGACTGCAGGTTGCCGTCCTGATAGTGCTCGTAGGGATCACCATCGAACACCATCTCGCCGCCGGTCGGATCCTCGAGCAGAGCCATCGTTTCGCCCAGTGTTGACTTGCCGCAACCGCTCTCGCCGGCGATGCCAAGAACTTCCGATCGGCGGACGGAAAGCGAGACTCCGTCGACTGCCTTCACGTAGTCGGGTTCCTCGCCGCGGACCTTACTCAACAACGGCTGACTCTGCTCGTAGTGTTTTTCCAGATTATCGGTCTCGAGGATGACTTCGCCTCGCTCGGAGTCGACACTGCTCGTGTCGGGGATGTCCCATGTCTCCGGTTCATCAGCATCCCGTCGGAGTTGGGCCGCTTCCTTGACGCGGTGACATGCCGACCGGTGGTTTCGGTTTGGAAGATCGATCAACTCCGGGTGAGACTCTCGGCAGTCGTCCGTGGCGAACGGACACCGCCTCTCGAAGACGCAGGCCGTCGGTTCCCGATTCAGGTTCGGCGGCGAGCCGGGAATCGCGACGGGATCTTCGTCTTCCGCGTCGATCTCGGGAAAGGAGTTCTTCAGACCCATCGTGTACGGATTCGTCGGATTGACAAGCACGTTGTCGACGCTCCCCTGTTCCATTACTTTCCCGCCGTAGAGGATCGACAGTGCGTCGCACGTCTCCGCGATGACGCCGATCTCGTGGGTGATAAGCAACAGCGAGCTGTCCATCCGCTCTTGAATCTCGAGGATCTTGTCGATGATTTTGTCTTGGACGATGACATCGAGCCCGGTCGTCGGTTCGTCGGCGATGATGAGGTCTGGCTCGAGGGCGAGCGCCATCGCGATGGTAACTCGTTGGCGCATCCCGCCGGAGAACTCGTGCGGATACTCGTCGATTCGATCGGGATCGAGACCGACGATATCGAACAGTTCGCGGACGCGATCACGCGCCTTCGAGTCCGTGACGTTACGATGGGTGTGAATCGCCTGTG
Organism: Halostagnicola larsenii XH-48; assembly: GCF_000517625.1. Taxonomy (GTDB): domain Archaea; phylum Halobacteriota; class Halobacteria; order Halobacteriales; family Natrialbaceae; genus Halostagnicola; species Halostagnicola larsenii. The sequence continues at coordinate 221,300 of NZ_CP007057.1, forward strand.
CGATCTGAGCGCCGGTCGTCATAACGGGGTCCAGCGAGTCCATCGCGCTCTGGGGGATGTAGGCGATGTCCTCCCAGAGGATATCTCGACGCTCGGCATCGGTCAACGAGGTGAGATCGGTTCCGTTGAACTCGAGGGTGCCGCTCTCGACGGTTCCATTCCGTGGAAGCAAGCCGAGCAGCGCCTCCGCGACGGTGGACTTCCCGGAGCCGGACTCCCCGGCGAGGCCGTAGTTAACGCCTTCTTCGATACTAAACGAGACGTCATTGACGGCGTGGATTGTTTCGTCGTCGGTCGCGTACGTGACTTTCAGGTCTTCGACGTTGAGTAGTGTCATTGGTCGGTCTGAATTTCTGGGTTGATGACTTCCTCGTAGGCTCGTCCGATGAGGAACACCGAGGTGGTTATCGCAGCGATACCGATGGCAGGCGGAAGCACCCACCACCACGCGACTCGTATGTTGCCCGACTCGAACACCTGTCTGAGCATCCGACCCCAGCTAGTCATCGTCGGATCTCCGAAGCCGAGGAACGCGAGACTCGCCTGTGCAGCAACCGCCCAGGCGACGCCGTAGGCTGTGTAGAGAAAGCCGATCGGCAAGACGTTCGGTGCGACGTGATACACCATCGTCCGCAGGTCGCTCGCACCGCTGGCTCGTGCGGATTTGACGAACGTTCGTTCGCGGACTGACAGCACCTCAGAACGGACGACTCGTGCTGGCATTTTCCAGAGGAACGCGACGATTATCGCCGTGATGAGCCAGATGTTCGGCGTCATGAACGTCAACAACAGCAGCGCCATCGGCATAAACGGCAGCGAGAAGGTCAGATCCGTCAGGCGCATGAGTAATTCGTCAACCCACCCGCCGTAATAACCGCTCACGACGCCGACGGTGAAGCCGAGCGCACCTGTCCCTAGACCACCGAAGAGACCGACGATAAGCGTCGGTCGGGCCCCCGCGAGGAACTGACTGAAAACGTCCTTTCCGAACGCTGTCGTTCCGAAGAACGCGTCCATACTTGGGCTCGCGAGCTGGAGAACGGAGCCGGTATCGCTTCGGATGGTATACTCAATCGGGTCGTGCGGAGCCAGAAACGGCCCAAAAACGCCGAGGAACACGAACGCTCCGGCGATGACCATGCTGGCAAAAGCTAGCGGGTCCCGTCGCAGGAACGCAACCTGTTCGCGGACAACTGCCCACAGCGCGTCGACACGTTTGTACAGTTCCGCTTTGGGTTTCGTTTCGGCACTCATGCAGAGCCACCTCCGTTCGTCGACACAGTCGGATCGAAGTAGGCGTAGAGAACGTCGGCAGCGAGGTTCGCGATGATGACCGCGAGCGCCATGATGAAAACCGCTGCTTGCACCAGCGGGTAGTCCTGTTGTTGAATGGCCAATACGAGTTCGCGGCCGATACCGGGCCAACTGAAGACCACCTCGAGCAAGATTAGCCCCTGGAAAATCATCCCGAGACGGAGCGTGAAGTAGGTCAGAATCGGCAGCATCGAGTTTCGACCGGCCCGGGCTAGCTGCTGGAACTCCGAGAGCCCCTTCGCCCGATGGAGTTTGAGGAACTCCGACCCTCGTTTCTCGACGACCCCGTTACGAGCTAACAGGAGGAAGTCACCGCTGTAGAAGAGAACGGCGACGGCGAACGGTAAGAGGTAGTGGTGGAGGAAATCCAGCGAGACGAACGTCTCGAGATAGCCATCCGGTGTCGCCCTGATGGATCGCATCCCGAGTGCAGGAACGAGTTCCAGGTTGTAGGCGAAGAGGATGATGAAGAAAATCGCCGTGATGAACACGGGCGTCGAGCGGAGTAACGTCGTCAAGACGATACTGAGCTTTTCGAGTCGGCTTCCGCGGTTCCATCCCGCGTACATACCCAGCAAGGAACTCAGGATCGCCGTCGTGACTAGCGCCGGAACGAGGAGGATTAGCGAGTTGATCAGTCGTGGCTCGAGCACCTCCCAGACCGGCTGGCTCCGCAGGATGGAGTACCCGAACTGGAACGTGAGGAGGCTCTCGATGTAGCTAAGATACTGGTTCCAGATCGACTGATCGAGTCCGTACATCGCCCGAATTTCGTCGATCTGCTCTTGATTGAGGTTCCCCGAGGTGACGAGGGTTTCGAACGGACTCCCAGGAAGGAGCCGCAAGACGACGAAGATCACCGAAACCGCGACCAGCGTCAGCACGACGGAGATCGCGAGCCGCTTTAAGAGGAACCGCTGGAACTTCGTCATCGGTTCACCTCCAGATCGATACTCCGGGTGTGGTACACTGACTGCGACGTGAAACGGTCAGGGTGCCTGCTCGCCTCCGGTCGGACCCGTCCTCGAGGAACTCGAGGGAACCGGGAGATGGGCTGGTACATTGGTCGGTTCTGATTCATGAGAAATCACCTTGTTGGAGTTCTGTGCGCCGCTGGTTGGTGTTTTCCGGCTGAATACGTTCGACGAACGCACCCCAGGCGTCACCGTTCGGGAATCGCAGGTTGCCCTGACCGTCCCAGGTATAGCCTGCCTGTTCGAGAATGGTTTCTGCCTCGTCAACGTCGTAGCTGTAGTCGGTCGTGTCGGGATTGTGCCACTGGGTAAGCGACGAGATCAGGTTCTCACCAGTCGGAACGGTTGCCTGACCGTGAAGGAAGTCCTCGACGAACCCCTTCGAGTCGAGCGATTTCGCCAGCGCGACACGGAATTCCTTGTCTCGGATCAGCGGACACGAGAACATGAGCTTCATGATCAACGGCGCATAGCTTCCGGCAGACATTTTCTCGATTCCCTCGGAATTGGCTGCGCGGTTGGCCTGAAGATCCGAGAGGTTCGTCCCGACTGCGTCGATCGAGCCGCTCTGTAGCGACCCGATCAACGCGTCAACGTTGCTCACGTTAAGCCAGACGACAGTGTCTACGCCGGGGCCGCTCTCGGCCTGGTCACCCAACGCATCGTTTCGCCAGTCGTCATCGAACATCCAGTGCCCGTCGTTGCGAGACGCCTCGAACCGGGTTCCTTGTTCCCAGTTTTCGAACTCGAACGGGCCGGTTCCGACCGGAGAATCCGGGTTGTGCTGTGATGGGTTCCCAACGTCTTCCCACCGGTGTTTCGGGAGGATAACGCTACGAACGACCCGCTGTGTCATGAACGCTGCATCGGGATTAGCTAGGTTGAAACGCACCTCGTGATCGCCGAGAATTTCGACGGAGTCGATCGGTTCGTAAAAGGGCACCTGGCTCGTAGATGCGTACTCATCGTACAGTTCGACGGTGAACTTCACGTCCTCCGCGGTGAACGGCTCGCCATCGTGCCACTCGACACCCTCCCGAAGGGTGAGTTCGACGGTTGTGTCATCGACGAATCCGCCGCCGGTCGCCAGCGCGGGGACAACGTCCAGATCCGGCGTCGCGTCGAAGAGGCCATCGTAGATGAACGTTAAACGCTTGGCCTCCGCCCCGCCGGCAGCCCACGCCAGATTCAGCGAGTTCATCGACGTCGAAACGCCCTTGACGTAGGTTCGGTTATCCGTCTCCGGTTGCAAATTGACCTCGGTCCAGACGAACGAGTCCATCGTCTGTCCGTTACCGGGCGTCTCAACGTAGCCGCTCCACCGATCCGTGTTCACCGCCGTGATGATGTTCGGAAACAGCGTGATGATCGCCCCGATATCTTCAGCGAATATTTCCTGGGCCTGATCGACGAGTTCCTCGCGCTCGGCCCGATCGGTCGTCTGTGCCTGTTCGGTCAGAATATCCTGAAGTTCAGGGTGGTAGTAATTATCGTAGTTCGAAAGGGACTCTTCGGTTGCGCGCATCAAAAGCGGGTTCGGATCGAGGCCCCGCTGTGGATCTGGTCCCTGCGAACTCATCGAAATGACCGCCTCGAGCCCGTTGGCCGTCCAGCTTTGGGCGTAGAGTTGGTTCAACGGGCGATCGTCGAGCGTAACGTCGACCCCGAGATCGTTGAGTCCGCGCTTTACCATTAACGCGTGCTCTCGCATCCATGGATCGTCCTCACTCGAGTACTCGACCGGAACCCGATCGAGTACTGAACCAGCTGTTGCACTGTATTCAAGCGGCGGCGATTCAGCGTCGACGGTCTCCCACTCTCGCCAGTACTTCGTCTCGACGGTCTCTGGAACGCCGTCCGGAACGTTCGGTTCGAGACTTTCGCCGCGACTGCTGTTACAACCCGCGAGTACACTCGCCCCGAGCGCCCCAGCGGTCGTGGCGATGTACCCGCGCCGTGTTAGTCGATCACCAGCCCGTGTGACCGAACCATCATGATTATCTTTCGGAGACATCCACTCTCACGTTACGAACTAACTAGGATTGGTGTTCTCCCGATTGCCCTCGATAGCTATCGGTCTTTAAATCGGGGAAGGAATTAGACTAGGAGTCCCTGCCGGCCGAACTGTGAGCGTCCTCACTCTCGAGATCCGTAGATGATTTCGAGTAACGTTCGTTCGGCGGTCCGAAGTCGTTCGCTTACTGTCGATTGTGCAACATCAAGTTCGTCCGCGAGTTCGGTCGCCGACATCTCTCGTGGAACGTGAAAGTAGCCGCGGTTGTACGCTATCTCGAGGACCGCCAACTGTTCGTCGGTGAGCTTCGAGACGAGAACCTCCTTTAGACGCCCGCTGTCGAGTGGCTCTCCGGGTTCTTTGTCCTGCGTAACTGACAGTAGTTCGAACTCACCAAGCGTTTCCTGGATCTCGTCGGCCATCGAGCGAAACTGGTTCCAATCGCGTGTGGTAGTCACAATTTCGAACACTCCGTTTTGGAGTACGATACGGTTCGGAATTGCCTCCTGGCGTAAAACCAGACTCAAGATAAACGGATAGGACTCGGTCGCCAGAAGGGTCAGCCGGTGAATCCCGATTTCGTCCGACGCGGTCGGGATTTCGCTACTGTAATACAGCGATGCACCAGAAATTCCCTCGAGAACTGTTTCGGGGTCGAAGGCCGTATTCGAGGCGACGGTCAGCGATTCGATCCATGTCCCGTCTTCGACGTAGAACGCATTGTCGAGTTCGATGCTTCGGATATCGTCCATTTCACGGTGAATTTTCCCCATCACGCCCGTCGGCACCGTCGTGAACTCGACACGTAGAATTGTGAACCCCTCGTACAGGAAAAATCTGCCCCGTTCATATATAAGTCACCATCTTCGAGGCGAGAGTGCACGTAGAAAGTCCGAAACATGATTCTCCTCGCCTTCACGGCAAGGTTTCCTCGCGCTGGGGTATCGACTACTGACCCACGGAGACAAGTCCGGCGTATGGGCTGACGCGTCTGTCGAGTTGGCCGAAAAACCGTTAGTATAACTAATGTCGATTGGCATCTGAACGACAATGGCGAACACCCCTCCGACACAAGATCAAAACCAATCGGTCGTCGACCGCGCACGTGAGGTCATCCCAGGTGGCGCACAGACGGGGTTACGAGCTCAGGCGTACAACACGGGCGATATCGCCTTCGAATCTGCGTCTGACGCCACGTTAACGACCGTCACCGACGAGCAGTACACCGACTACCACCTTGGGTTCGGCCCAGTCATCCTCGGCCATGCCCACGACGATGTCGACGCGGCGGCCCAAGCAGCCATCGACGACGGCGTATTGTATGGAGCGGGTACGACACCCCTCGAGGTCGAGGTCGCCGAACGGCTGGTCGACCTCTTGCCCAGCGTTGAGATGGTGAATTTCTGTAACAGCGGCAGCGAAGCCACCTATCACGCGATCAGGCTCGCACGAGCTGCCACCGGCAACAAGAAGGTACTAAAGTTCGAAGGATGTTACCACGGCTGGCACGACTACGTCGACGTGAGCGTCTATCCGCCTACCGACCGCGTCGGTGAACGGTACCCCGAGTCCGACGGTATGCTTTCGGCCGCCGTCGAGAATACGCTTATCGCCCCCTTCAACGACCCCGAGGCGGTCAACGAAATCCTACACGAACACGGTGACGAACTCGCGGCGGTCATCCTCGAGCCGATTCCCCACTCTGTCGGTTGTCTACTGCCACGGATAGAGTTCCTCGAGACCCTGCGCGAGGCGACAGCAGTACACGACGTCCCGCTGATCTTCGACGAGGTCATCAGCGGCTTCCGCCACTCGCCACATGGCGTCCAGGGCGAGGTCGGCGTCACACCAGATCTCACCTGCGTCGCAAAGGCCCTAGGTAACGGGTATCCAGTGGCAGCAGTCGGTGGACGGGCGGATCTGCTCGCCCAAGCAGGCGGCGACAACGAGTCCGGCGTTGTCATCAGCGGAACTTACTCGGGGAGTCTCCCGGGACTGGCTGCCGCGCGCGAGACTATCGACACCATTGTCGCGAATGATGTCCAGGCGTATCTGACCGACCTTGGCGACCGCTATCGCGACGGCCTGAATGATCTCCTCGAGGACCATGACATCAACGGACGGATCGTTGGCCACCGGAGTATCTTCAGCGTCCAGTTCGGGGTACGCGGCGAACCCCACAACTACGAGGACATTCTCGGTCTTGACGAGAAGCGATTCCATACATTCGCGGCGGGTATGCGCGAACGTGGCCACTTTTTCACGCCGAACCCGTACAAGCGACACCACCTTTCGGCCGCCCATGACGAGACTCACTTGGAGTCCTATCTTGACGCCGCCGACGCGGTGTTCGCCGACCTCTGAGCCGAGCGTTTCGTCATTATACGTCTGCGAGGAGTGCGATACCGTTGCGAACGCAGACATCAACGGCGCTGAGAACCTTCGACGAAAAGAAACTCCGAGTTCGTCACCGGACAGGAGTAACGGCTGGTTGGCACAGCCAGCAGTTCACCTGTTCAATCGTAGCGAGGGTCGTTTCTCCCCGCGTGAACAGGTCATAGACTGCAAACCCTAATATCCCACCGGGGGTCGGGATTCCACGTCGGTTACGGCGTGAAGGATGTCAATCACCCTCCTGTACTCTTCATTCAGGGCGAAATTAAACTGGTGTACTAGGAACATGTCCTAGACAATTCCCTGCCATCAATGTGGACTCGAGAGAGCGGGCTAAACAACGGCTAACGAATCTGTCTCTCCTTCTTGTCAATGAACCGCTGGGGGCTTGACTCCGAGGCACTCGGCCTGCTTTTTCTGAAGATAGCTTCCTTAAACGTGTCGCGTAACGTCGCCTGAGTCGAACAATTGCAAGTCATCGCGTTCGGATACAGCTTTCTGAACGAGCCGTGTTGCTCCGCTTCGTGTGAATAACGCGTATTTTGTATCTGTCTCACCAGTCTCTGGCGTCCAGCGGATTTCAGCGGCATGGTCGTCGAGTGAGGCGAGCGCACCATAGTCGAGGGGCGCATTGGTAAACTTGCACTCACCCACAACCATCGTCCCATCTTTGGTGAATCCGACGGCGTCAACCTCATACTCCTTGTACCACCAGCGGCCGATATTGAGGAACGTCTTCTCTGGGTAAAGGTTCGGCAGGGCGTCTGGCAACGTTTCTCGAATTCTTGACTAACGAAGTTGGCGAGTTCTGGTTCGATGACTGCGTCATACGCATCCTTACCCAGACGTTCATATCGATCTTCCTTGCCGTAGGCGAATCGGAACCAGAAACGGAACAAGGGATCCAAGAGACGATAGCGTCCGCAGCGTGACTTTGCTTTCTCTTCGGTGATCGGAACCTCTCGCTCGATAAGTCGCAGACGCACTAATTTCTGGGTATACGTTGAAATCTGTTTTCCATCGATATCCATTGCTTGGGCGATTTCGTTCGATGTCGTCTTTCCCGCGGCAATTGCGGTGAGGATCGCAAAGTATCGGTTCGGGTCCGTGAGTTCGGTCCGGAGCACGTACTCTGGTTTGTTGTGGAGATATCCTTCTGGGAGAGCACTTCTTCAGTGAGGACTGTTCCGAGGACCTGGTTGAGTTCGACACCATCGAGGTAGGACGGGACGCCGCCGAAGATACCCAACGTGATGATTCTCTCTTGAGGTGAATAGTCGTCCGAAACGAACTCTTGGGCAGCAGCAAAGTCAAGCGGACGGAGGTCGAGTCGTTCTGTGAATCGCTCATACAAGGGACTGTTCCCTAGAAGCGTTGCTTCTTCCATCATACTAATCGACGACCCAACTAGGATAAGTGTTCCCGAGGTGTTCTGAAACCGTTGGTCCCACAACCGCTGAATGACTGAGGGGAGGCTCCTATCGGCATTAATGAGGTAGGGGAATTCGTCGAGGACTACGATCCCGTTCTGGTCACCGAGATATCCGAGCAGCGCTTCCCAGTTCTGTTTGATCTGCGTGATACGGGGAAAGGTCTCGGACGCGACATCGACGAATTCATTGAGTTGTATCTGGGAGGTGGTTTCCGTGGCCTGATAGACGACTGCGTCCTCACGGTCGGAGAGCGAGTGTTGGACGAGCTGTGTCTTCCTGAGGCGTCGCCGACCGAAAATGACGATCATCTTGGCGCCGTCGGATTCGTAGCAACTGCGTAGCCGAGACAGTTCATCTTCCCGGTCTACGAAATGCTCCATACGCCTACTCTATCTCGACGGAGAATAATACTTCCAAATAGCCTATTTCAAAATTGGCTATCTCTGGATTGCTATGAATTATGCTTAATCAGAGAACAGATTGAAATCTACAATGGCAACCGATGATCGAGTTTAAGTTCGATATCAGTTCACACGAACCCCGAGACGGTTTCTGAACAAGAAGCGGATACGTACGAGGATACCCTCGAAAGCCACGATCGGATCGCTCGTGTCCACTATCCGGGTCTCGAGAGTCACCCGCACCACGATCTTGCGAGTGAGCAGATGTCGGGATACAGCGGGATGCTGTCCTTCGAGTTCGATGGCACACTCATCGAACTCGAGGCGTTCGTTGAGAGACTCGAGGTATTCACGCCGGGAGCCAGTCTCGGTGGGGTCGAGAGCCTTGTTGAGGTACCGTCATTAATGATCCCCGACGAGTTCAGCCGCAGTGAGGATTCAGCGGAGATTCCCGAGACGTTGGTCCGGGTATCCGTTGGCCTCGAAGACGCCGATGACCTCTGCGAGGACCTCCGGAAGGCGCTACCGTAGGCGTGCGTTCCCCTTTCCCGACCGTCCCGATCCGCAAGCAGGTCGATTGTCCACCTGATGTGACAGTCACAAGCGGGAATACGAACTGTTTCCAAACGAGAGAGTGCGGATTATTCGAGCGGTTCGATGACGTCTCCGGGGCGAATCGTCCCATCTTCGAGAACGTCCGCTCGGAGCCCACCGCGGTGAGTGAGTGCCTGCAATACGCCGTCCTGAGTGATGCGCTGGAGATGGTTACAGGGTTCACACAGTCGATCCCCTCGACAGATGGCGTCTCCGACTCGGAATCGTTGTCCAACGAGATGATTGAGTGCGACATCACGGGTTTCGATGTTTCGTCGGTGTTCTCCCGGTGCGAGTTCGATTCCCGCTTCACGCTCGATTGCTGTTACGGCCTCTTGCTCGATCAACGTGAGGTCGTACCCATCGGGGCGTTCCTCATCTGGCTCCCACTCGACGAAGGTTCCCGTCTCAATCTCGCTAAAGTAACGATCACCTCGAAGCCCCTTTCTGGCAACTGCTTCAACGTCGGTCTGTTCTTCCATCTCCGCTTCGGCTTTAGGTGCGATAAAAATCCGTTCGACGCTGCCACTCCCGGTCATATGCGCTATGCGCGTTTGGCACAGTATAAATACTCGGGTGTAGATATTGTTGACAAGTTGACATCCTCCCCGCCCTGAAGGGCGAGGATTCCCGCGGTGGGATATTGTGGTTTACGGCGTTATGTGTTCTTGAGGTGCGAACGCACCAGTTTCCGTGTCAAACAAGAACGTCGATGGCTGTGCCAACCAGCCGTTACTCCTATCTCCCCCGTCACAGGAGAGACTCGGAGATACTTTCTGTCGAATGTTCTCAGCACCGTTTACATCCGCGTTCGCCACCGTCTCACACTCATCACAGACGTACAACCCGCGTTCAACACGGTTCGCCTTGCGCTCCCGGCCACAGCACGAACACGACTTCGACGTATCCCGCTCGGACACCTGCTCGACCGTGATGCCGTTCATCTCGGCTTTGTAGGTGAGCAGATCTGTGAAGCGGTCGAACGCCCACGAATGCAGGTTGAGGTTGCCGTGCTTACCCCAGTTTGTCGACTCGCCGTTCACCTCGTCCTCACGGATACCAGAGAGGTCGCCAACCACAATCGTTCCAACACCTTCATCCACACACCGCTGAACGATGTGTTTGGAGAGGGTATGGAAGTAGTGGGTGCGACGAGCAGACTTCTTCTGGTGCAGCCGCGTGGCTTGCTCGGAGTCTGAGTCGTCACAGCGAGCGATCTGCTTGCTGAAGTAGTAGTCGTCCTGCTTCAGACAGTTCAGCGGGTACAGTTCGGCGTGACCGTCTTCGTAGGCGAGTGCGGCGAAGTTGTTGATGCCGAGGTCAACACCCACTGTCTTCTCACCCGGGGCTTCGGATACTTCGACCTCGACTTTGCACACGAAGTGCAGTTCCCACTCGCCACCCGTCCAGACCGCCCGAACTTGTTGGACGCTCTCCACGGTAGAGAGGTCAACGTCGGGACGAGTTTGGTATTCGCAGAGGATGAAGTCCGACCAGTACTCCTTGAGGTTCGACCCCTTGGAGAGGCGGACGCGGTTGTACTGGGTGTCGAGTTTGAAGCCTTTCTGCTTGAACGTGACCGTCGAACGTGGGTGTTTGTCGGCGTGTTTGCGGTAGCCGGGCGGGTTCGTGTTCGTGTCGCCGTTGCGTCGTTTGCCGTACCAGCCGGTGAACGCCTCAGCGAGTTCTTGCAAAACGCGCTGACTTGACTGAGAATGGAGGTCATCATAGCGTTCGTGGCTCTTGAGGTAGGCGGTGAGTTCGTCGCCCTCGGGGATGTAGTCGATTTCATCCCAGACACGACTGATTGTCCACCGTCCGACGTTCCAGAGTTTCGAGGCGGCGAACCCGAGTGAATCAAGGTCGTCAGACACCTGTTGCTGGTTCTGAATGGAAGCAGTGTAGGTGCGGGTGACGACCTGTTTCGCCATACGTAACCAATGTAGACAAACCTACTTGAAGGTGTGGATTACGCAGCGTGGAATATCCAGCCGTGCCATCGAACGGGGGACTGTGAAGGGGGAGTGTCGGATTCATCCCCGCGCTAAAGCACGGGGCTTTCTCCTTTACTCTCCGTAATGGTGACGAGATGGAATACGAGAAAAGAGATTTCTTGAGAGACGGTTGCCTCTGAAAAGGCCTCATCACAGCCGCCGCTTGTTGTTCTCGTCGTATGCTCGGAGGTTCTGCGCCGCGAGTTCGACCGTTCGTTCGATGCGTTTTTGCTTGGTCTCGTCCGTCTTAGCCTCCTCGACGGCCGCGATGAAAGCGTGCTGGTCAGTGTTCGAGAAGTTCTGGAAGTTCTCCCAAGCGGTCTCGTTCTCACGCAGCGCCGCCTCAAGTTCGGCCGGGATTTCGTGGTCGTCGGCGAGCCGATAGGCATCCGCCCACTCGCCCGACTCCTTCGCCGCTTCAACGAGTTCCATTCCGGCCGGGGTCATCTTCCCCGCCTCGATCATCGCTTCGACCCGCTCCTTGTTCGCCTTCGACCACTTGCTGTCGGGGCTCCTGGGCGTGAACCGACGGGTGTACGTCTCGTCGTCGATGCCCTTGATCAGGCCGTCGATCCACCCGAAGCAGAGCGCTTCCTCGACCGACTCGCCGTAGCCGATACCGGATCGCTCGGCGTCGGCCTTGTAGTAGCCGACCCACAGCTCCTCGGCCGTGTCGTGGTTCTCTTCCAGCCAGGTGCGGAAATCGTTGCGAGATTCGAAGAATATTGGGGTCATGGTTCAAGAAAGACATTGCATGTCTATAATTGTAGTTTAAATTCGAAGACGAAGCATGAGTCTCCCCTACGTCTCTATGACTGACCACGACGGGGATTATGCTCCGCTCCGGCCGCTCGGCGAGGCAACACACGTCCCAGATGAGATGCTCTCCAGTCGTCGCGATGAAAGGTCACGCTGTCAACGCACAGACAGCGTCAATGCAGGTGGGTATTCTGCTACCACAGCAGCGACTGTAGCCGAGTGTAACTCCTGTGGCGCATCGACCAGTCGAAGTGTCGGTTCTGTCCCACGAATCATCTCGAGACAACTTCAAACGGGTAGGATACTGCCGACGTGGAGTACGATCTCCTCCACATAAGTCTGAGTCTGTGTGTGGATCCGCTCAGTGACGCCCGAGAGTATCTGCAGCGCCCCTTCATCGATAAGCCGCCGAAGGCGATAGGAAGTGATAGGTCAGCCGCTTTCTGACTCCCGGCCGTCGATATAGACGAGTTCGTCTGCGCGCTCGAGCAGATCCACTCCCCAGGTGACGGTAATCGGAACCAGCGCGGTCGTGAATATTGCGATGAAGACCAGGATCGAGAACAGCTGTGTATCGATGACGCCGGCCGAGAGTGCGACTGACGCGATGATAATCTCGACGGTACCCCGGCCGTTCATCCCGAACCCGACGACGAGTCCTTCCCGTGAGGTCAACGACGTCGGAAGGGAAAACAGCCACGAACCGATGATCTTCCCGAGGAACGCGACGGCGACGAGGACGACGAGGATCAGGAACGATTCGAAGAAGACGTCGAAGGTGATGTCGAACCCGACCGTCACGAAAAACACCGGGGCGAAAAAGCCCATCGCGAGATCGTAGATGACCGTGTGCATGTGTTCGTACAGAGACGGCTCGACGTCTGCTTGACGGAGGAACATCCCGGCGACGAATCCGCCGATGATCATGTGCAGATCGGCGAGCGTCGCGAGTTGCGCGAACAGGAGCGAGACCAGCAGGGCGAACATGAACGCGGTCGTCTTGTCGACGAATCCGTACTGCTGGCGGAGACGTTCGATGTGTCTCCAGGCCATCGGGAGGAATCGATACCCGAGGAAGATCGTGATCGCAAAGAATCCCAGAGCCTTCCCGACGATTACGCCAATCTCCAGTGGATCTAGCGCACCAGACGAGACGTAGCTATCCACGCCGGCGAATACCACGAGGACGCCGACGTCGGAGGCGAGTGCGCCCCCGAGTAACACGTTCGCGATACGCGTATCGAGCAGTTCGAGATCGGCGAGGATGCGAGATTTCGTGGCTAACGACGTCGCAGCCATCGCTAACCCGAGGAAGAGCGCTGCGCCGGTCGACACGCCGAGCCAGACGCCTGCAACGTATCCGAGACCGAACGGAATGACGAACGCCCCGAACGCGATCAACAGCGACTGTGGACCGAGTCTGAACAGCTCTCTGAGATCGACCTCCATTCCGACGTAGACCATCAGCAGAAACACGCCGAGTTCTGCCAGGACGGACAGGAGATTCGACGGTTGTAAGAGCCCGAGTAGTGGCGGGCCGAACGCGATGCCGGCGAACAGTTCTCCCATCATCGTCGGATAGCCGAACCGTTCGGCGATTCCGCCGAAGACCCAGGCGACTGTCAGAACGAGTAACAGACTGAGGATATCGATACTGACGGCTTCGACCACTATCGTCCACCCCTCTCACGTTCCGTCTCAAACGCGATTTTTCGCTGCACAACTCTTCGACTCGTAGAATACGTCTCTCCGTCGAATTTTCTCGTTCCGCGCATGGCTGCCCCGAGATAACTGCAGCGCTGTGGCAGTGTATTCATCACTTACTAATCGTCCAGTCAGCGTCCATAAGTAGATTGGTACGGCACCGATATAGTTCATACTGCGATGATGCGGAATGAAATTTCGGCCACTATCCTCCCGGAAATGGACAGGGCTAACTACTTAATTACCGCTTGGTGTCTCGCCCTCAAAACCGCGGAAACGGACGACTGCCGGAGGACGATACTCGTTAACCAGACGCGCAGCCGGGGCTTCTCGGTCGGATGGCCCTGACGGGTGGACTTCTCTTCGTCATCCATTGCTGTTCGCCGTCGTTATCGTGACGTTCTGGGCGGTGGACCGGTGTTCACGCTGGTGCTGCTCGACGGCTTTTCACTGGTCCAGTACTTCTACAGATGAGCAAGGCGAGTGGCTCGGGGTCGTTCGGAAGATCTTCGATCTTCCGTGATGACGAGAGAGCAAAGTTCTCTCGAACCACTTGACCCTGAGCGGTTCACCAATCTAAAACGTCAGATATCAGGAACCGGATGATCTCAATTCAGACCCATGAGGCCTACTCTCTGACAGCCTTCCTATTCAGTATATTTATTGATTGGCAATTTTCTCTTTCTTCCACTCCCCACGAGTAAAATCAGGAAATTCAACGGGCCGACTTCCGTGATTGATAGAGATGCGTGATAACGGCCGAATCGCGCACCAATGGACTGCATCATATACGTTTTGATCAACTGTTCGGCCCTTATTCAGCGCATCAATGAGTCTATATGCCATAAGTAACCGACGTGGAATCCCGACCGCCGTTGCGATATTACGTTCTGCAGTCCACGATCTGTTCTCTAAGGGCGAAACGCGACTGATCCCACCCGAAATTCTCTTCCCCCAGGGCTGGTGGAAATCCGTACTGATAGTCGGATAGACAGTGCTACCGCAGCGTGTCTATCGGCGAATGTAACCGTTTCCTGCGAGATCACGACTTTACCCCTCCAGCGACAGGGAATATACAGGCGACCGAATCCATTCGTTGTGAGGCAGCTCGTCCCCATTTCTACGGACAAACAGATGTCATAGACTGCTTCAAATACGAGCGACAAGGATAGCTGTTTAAATAGAGAGGGCCAGATATCGGATATGAACTCAACGGTCGGTCCAGTGTGGCAGCGGTATCGGTCGGTGCCATTGATCTATCGCATCTCACTCGCGTTTCTTCTCGGATCCGCAGCGGGGATCGCATTCGGCGAGCAGATGACGGTCGTCGAACCACTCGGAGATCTATTCTTGCGACTGCTCAATATGCTGGTGATCCCGATCATCGTCTTCACGCTGCTGACTGGAATCCGCCAGCTATCGCCAGCTCGACTCGGCAAGATTGGAGGGGCAACTGTCGGCCTCTACGCAGTAACGACCACCATCGCAGGTATCATCGGACTCGCCGTCGCGAACGTCCTTCAACCCGGCCGTGGCGTCGAGTTTACCGGTGGTGAAGCTGAGTCCCAAGCACCCCCCTCGCTCACCGAGGTCGTGCTTGGCATCGTCCCGAGCAATCCTGTCGCTGCAATGGCAGAGGGGAACCTGCTCGCGACCGTTTTCTTCGTGATCGTTTTCGGTATCGCGCTCACCTACGTGCGTGCCCAACAAGACGAACTCGCGGATCGTGTCGACTCAGTGTTCGAGGCATTCGAAATCGGAGCCGAAGCGATGTTTGTCGTTGTTCGCGGCGTCCTCGAGTACGGCGTGATCGGCGTATTCGCCCTCATGGCTGCTGGGATCGGCACCGAGGGAATCGGCGTGTTCTCGTCGCTCGGTGAACTCGTGCTCGCTGTCGCAATCGCAGTTGTCATCCACATCGCGTTCACGTACCTACTGCTTCTCATGGGCGTGGTCGCTGACGTCTCGCCGCTCGCTTTCCTCATTGGCTCGAAGGACGCGATGGTGACCGCCTTCGCCACCCGCTCCTCGAGTGGCACACTTCCGGTGACGATGAACAACGCCGAAGAAGACCTCCGCATCAAGGAGCGTATCTACTCGTTCGCGCTCCCAATTGGCGCCACAGCAAATATGGACGGCGCCGCCATCCGCCAAGCGATTACCGTCGTCTTCGCCGCGAACGTGGTCGGACAACCACTCGCCCTCTCCGAGCAAGTACTCGTGTTGGTCGTCGCCGTGCTTATCAGCATTGGCACCGCCGGCGTCCCTGGAGCGGGGATCGTCATGCTCACTGTCGTACTCAATCAGGTCGGTCTTCCGCTTGCGGTGGTCGGATTCGTCGCTGGTGTCGACCCGATCCTCGGTCGTATCGCGACGATGAACAACGTGACCGGTGACCTCGCGGTTTCGACTGTCGTAGGCAAATGGAACGACGCGATCGACTTTGATAACGGCGTCTGGACACAGACATCGACCGACGGTGGAAATCTCGTCTCTGGTGAAGACTAGATGCGGGACAAGGCGTTACTGCGGCGATGACTCAGCATTGATGCTCGTCGTTGATGTCCACTGGCTGGCTCCGAGAACATTGCGTTATTCGACAAAATATCCGGGGTCTCGCCTGCGATGGCGTTGACGAGACACAAAGCTCGTCCGCACCCCAGAACGCTTTGTGTTCTGGGGACGGCGATAGGGATAACAGCTGGTTGGAACAGCTTGCGATTCAGCGGTTCGACCGTATGAAGGTGTTTTCGCTCCACGAGAACGGGTTGATAACCGCGAACCGTAATATCCCAACGCGGTCGGGATTCCCGCGTCTTCAGGCGCGGGAGGATGTCAATTAACGTTCTACCAAGTGGCGAAAGCTTGCAGCCCAGTTTTGGTGGTCCTTTGGTCGGCAGTTCTAAAGTAGTTTCTAAACTGGGGGATATATTGTTTTACCACTAAAAAGATATGTTGGGGCGTTCCGATTTCTGTGTCAATCAGATCTAGAATCGAGGCCGTGCCGACGACATACATATTGTAACAAGTGTTATTTATCAACGAAAAATATGTCATCGTCGACACCGTATTCCTCTTAGAACTTTGGAAAAATTAACTCGTTATAATCGTGTTTATGGTAGTTTTGGCGTTGTATAGTGTAGATAGTTCGATTCAAAATTAATGGCCGCGTACAGTCATAATTGTTCGTTCTCCAGATAAACCACAGTCCTCATCAATTCAACATAATCCGGACTGCGTCCAGACTCCGACTGTAGATTGGCTTTGTGAACAATCTATCGCGCCCGATAAAAACCGGATATATCGAGATCTCAAACAATATTTTTAAGAGAGGGTTCGGGGACTGAATGCTGACTTCATCAACAATCGCGGTATTGCCTCTCGATCCCCAAAATTCGAATCAATTCCTACGAAAGGCCCGTTCTCGTGAGGGATCGTTCCGTCGTTCGTAACCCCGTTCTCTCATTCTATGAGATTTGATATCAATGTAGTTGAACTGCTACCGCATAATATTTTCCCAGAACCAAACTTGTATACCGTAATGGGTTCGACGCAGTCGAAATTGCGATATATTACGCCCATACAAACGTAATTTTCTCGAGTTGACTCCCCCTCTCAGTATTCAAAAACCTTGATTTCCAATTGAGACCCGGACTCTATGGCATTTCCCGATTTCTATTGTGATGAATGAACTACACTGTCAATTAACATCGAGGACTCGGGACGCTCGAGGACGATGCCGCGGTCATCTGAGGCCGCATTAGAGACATACCGCCGTCGGTAGTAGTGGTAGATATGCGCGAAGTGGTTTTCTCAGTGCGGTCCAGTGCATATGGGTGAATTGGTCTGTTGGCGTGTTATCGTGGATGGCCTCGCTGAATTCAGCCTTGTAGACGCCTGTTTAATGCCGTTCTGCTCGATACTAAGACTTACAGCCTCCTCAACTTCTGATGCGAATTGATCTACTTTATTTGTGGGGATTGGACGTATACGAACTGCGGAGGATTTACAACAGTATGATCGTAACATGATGGCAAGATAGCGAATATTGAGAGAGCGAAAATATCAATGATAGATTGAGAAATCACCAGAGAAAGCCGCTTTCGGTGGAGCGAAGATGGCTTGAACGGTACATTCGGAGCATTTTGACTGTCCCATGAAAAATTCCCGGTGACAAATGAGTCAAGACGAGCACGCCCTCGAGTACCGCCCGAACCACCGGTTGATGCCGGCTTATCAGATTGAACGTGTACACTTCTGAAGATGGTGCGCAACCGTCTTGAGGAGGAATGTGTATTCAACGAACGGCGTTTTCACGGGTGCTAGCTGCATCAAACTGTAGACGATCTCATAAGTTGAATTATCAGCTCGGGTGTAGTGAACGAGTGGGTGCCTGTGGGCCGGGCGTGTCCTGGTTAATCCGAATATTCGATGTTGAGTTCGATGACGTTAGCAGTGCTGCGGACGAGATCTGGCAGTGTTTGTTTGAAGGTCTCCCCCTGGAGTCTGGTCATCGGGCCAGACACACTGATCGCCCCAGCGACTTTGCCGTTGTTTTTCTTAATCGGCGCGGCTACGCACCGTAATCCGGGGAGTCGTTCTTCTCGGTCAAATGCGACTCCTCGGTCACGAACCTCCCCCAGCTCCGAAAACAACTCGTCGATATCCCCAATCGATTGTTTGGTAGATTGTCGCATGCCGCGAGCATCGATAATTTCTTTCGTTCGTTCTTCGGGAAGATGCGCAAGAATCGCCTTTCCTAACGCAGTCGTATGAAGCGGTGGACGACAACCAGCGTGAATGTCGACTTCAACGGCCTGTTCCCCTCTAGAGAGGTGCAAGTAGACACATCGTCCGTGCTCCTCTGTAGCGAGATTAACTAGTTCTCCCGTCTCAGCCGCGAGTTCTTCGACGTGTTCTCTCCCGATCGTATACAGCCGGCTCTGATTCCGTTGGTACTCACCAAGTTCGAGAAAACGCAACGACAATCGGTACTCGTCGTCTTCTTTGACGATGTATTCAGAGGCCTCGAGTGTGTTCAGATGATTGTGAACGACTCCCTTGCTCATATCGAGTGCAGTCGCCGCTTCGGTCACCCCTGCCCCATGGTTTTCTCGGAGGAACTCTAGAATTTCGAACGATCGAGCGGTCGTCCGCACCGGATAGTTGGGTTCTGTCTTCATATCCATGGGGTATGTACTCAATGTACAAAACTGTTGTTCTATCATGTAGAACTCGTTCCACGTGTTGCACGAAAGGTGTAGTAGTAATCGTCGTGTTTGGGTCCAGCCCTGTCATTGGCCTTTCCAGACCGAACGCTTGTTCCAGACGGCCATCTATGCGCTAACATGGCGACTCGTTAAAACGATGCTGACCAACTGATGTGGGGAGTTTAATCAAATGCCCTAACCATTATAGCCACTACCAACCCCCATTGAGGAGATAATTAACGGACAGGATGGAACTCTACGTTCAGACATATAGAATGTACATTTTACGACCCCCATTTCCGTATTCGCATACATTGGTATCGATGATAGATATTTGCACTGGTTGAATTCTAATTTACACACAATAACAGGCGATATCTTTATCGTGTGGCTGCATATTGTAATACAATTGTCCTGTCTTGGGGTAGGGTGTTTGTGTGCGAGTCACATTGGCTGTTCACATATATAGAACGCATCGTCTGCTTTTCGTATAGAGCCTCAGACGATACAATTCTGCCCCAGAAACTAATGCAATTCAACATGTATTTAGGGACCTTTATAATGCTGGTCTGTAAACCCATTCCTATGGTACCGACGATAACGCGAATAGAGAGTCGAGAGTTTCAGTATCCGCTTGAGGACCTCGGAACGGATCAAAATGGCTTCAATCTCGTCTACGAACCAGGAGAGACGACGTGGCGGAAACTATTCGGAATCAAAATTCATACTGATACGGGAATTACTGGAGAGTACGTTGGCGGTAACTCACCGGCCGCTGCTCAGATTAATATGTTTGCGGACTTTCTCATCGGAAAGAACCCACTCAAGCGTGAAAAACACTGGAGCGAGATCAAGCGAGCCCTTCGGAAGTACGACCGAATGGGTATTGGACCGATTGATATCGCTCTCTGGGATTTTGCTGGTAAGTACTACGACGCACCGATCCACGAACTACTCGGAACGTATCGTGAATCGATTCCAGCTTACGCATCAACCTACCACGGCGACGAAAACGGCGGACTCGATTCGCCGGAAGCTTTTGCGGATTTTGCTGAAGAGTGCCTCGAGATGGGGTATCCGGGATACAAAATTCATGGCTGGGGTGGCAGCGATGCGAGTCGAAATATCGACCGCGAGATTGATTCGATCGCTGCTGTCGGCGAACGCGTCGGTGATGAGATGGACCTCATGTTCGATCCGGCCTGCGAATACGAAACGTTCGGGGATGCACTGAAAGTCGGGCGTGCACTCGACGAACAGGGGTTCTTCTGGTACGAAGACCCCTACCGCGACGGCGGGATATCAGAGCAGGGACACCGAAGGCTCCGCGAAAAATTGGATACACCGATCCTCCAGACCGAGCACGTTCGCGGCCTTGAGTCCCACGCAGATTTCGTCGTTGGCGACGGAACCGATTTCGTACGTGCTGATCCAGAGTACGACGCGGGAATCACCGGCGCGATGAAGATCGTTCACATGGCAGAATCGTTCGGTCTCGATGTCGAGTTCCACGCACCGGGTCCGGCACAGCGCCAGTGTATCGCAGCAACGCGGAACACGAACTACTACGAACTGGCGCTCGTTCACCCAAAGTGCCAGAATACGCAACCGCCGGTGTACAAGGGGGGATACTCCGACATGATTGAAACGGTCGACGAGAACGGCTACATCAGTATTCCAGACGGACCCGGTCTCGGCGTCGACTACGACTGGGAGTATATCGAAGAAAACCAGACCGGTTCCCTTCACATCTACGAGTGATCAGCCATGACATACAACGCTGGCATTATCGGAACCGGTGGTATCGCTGGGATGGGCATTCTCGGGATGCACGACGAATCGAAGATCGGCCACGAGAAAATTAGGGCCAGTCACGCCGGCGGCTTCGATGCCCAGGAAGCAATCGAACTCGTCGCAGTTGCGGATATCGACGAAGATAAACTCGAGCGTTTCGGCGAGGCGTGGGACATCGACGCTGATCGTCGGTACGTTGGACACGAGTTAATGCTTGAGAACGAATCACTTGACATCGTTTCGATCTGTACGCCGTCGTACTTGCACGACCGGCACGTCCTCGACGCGGCTCGATCCACAGCAGATCCCGATCTGATCTGGTGTGAGAAACCGATCGCATCGGAAGTCACTGCCGCTCGCGAGATGATCGACGTTTGTGCAGAGTCCGATACCGAACTGCTTGTCAATCACTCGTTCCGGTTTACCGACAAACTCCGGCAGTTACGAATCCTCATTCACGACGAGGAGATACTGGGGGAGATCCATTCAGTGACGAGTCAGTTCCGGATGGAACTCCTTCGCAACTCGACGCACTTGCTCGATACGCTCGTCTATCTGCTTGACGCCCGCCCGGAGACCGTCTCTGGATACATTACGGGCGAAAACGAGGCCGTTGATAGCCTCGGGGCGGATCAGCAAGTCGATGATTCTGGGGGCGGCGGGTTCGTCGTGATGGACGACGGCACGTTCGTGACTATCGACTGTACGATCCCTCGAGAGAGTTCCTCGATGACGTTGCAGTTCATCGGGAGCGAGGGCAAGTTGTACATGAACAACGACGACGGTGAATGGCGATACTGGCGGTTAGAGGACGGCGAACACGTCGAAGAACCGCTCCCGGGGATCGACGGCGCGTGGACGTGGGAAGACGATTATCAGCGTTCGTTCGAAAATGCGGCATCGCACATCGTCGACATCCTCGATGGCCACGCCGAGAACGGGTCGCCCGGTGAAGAAGCGATGCGGTCTATCGAGATCATCATCGGGTTCTATCTCTCTCATCACACTGGTGCACAGATCGATCTCCCGGTGGCGAGACCGCTCCAGGACGTGTGTGTAACCTCGTGGTGATGCTGCTCAGAAGCGGGTAAACACCACGACTAATCGAAATACCTTCGTGCGAACGACGGACTGATTGGCTTGCCAGTGCTTTCTATCACTCAGTACACCATTTCTGCGTCGTCAGGAATCGCTCCGTTCACAAGTGAGTAGACAGGGCGGAGCTGGGTAGAGGAAACAATCTGGACGAGTGAGCAAATGTGATGGCCGGGGGGGGATCGCCTTACCGTCGATCAATCACGTCGTCTTCCTCGAGCGATCGGCGTTCTGATTCGTCGTAACCGAGTTCCGCGAGAACCTCGTCCGTGTTCTCACCGGCAGTCGGCGGATCGTACCGGACGGTCGCCGGCGTCTTCGAGTGTTCGACGGGAAACCCGGTCGTGGTGAACGTGCCGCCCTCGGGGTGTTCGAGCTCGATGAGCATGTCATTGTGCTCGACTTGCGGGTCTTTTGCGACATCCTGGAAATCGTTGACCGGGGCGGCCCAGATATCGGCCTCGAGCAACGTCTCGAGGAGTCCGTCTGTTGGCTGCTCTCGCGTGTAGGCCTCGAGCGTCCGCTTGATCTCGTCGCGGTGTTCGTATACCGCTTCCGGTGAGGTGTACTCGCTGAGTTCCTCGAGTCCGATCGTGTCGGCCAGGGTCTCCATCGGGGCCATCGCGATCGCCAGAAAGCCGTCGATGGTTTCGTAGATGCCGTAAGGGCCGCCGAGCCACGCCTGGCCGATTCCCTCTTCACTGCGTTCGAACGATTCGTTCATATTGAGCGAGGCGGTGATCTCCTGACACTGCAGATCGAGCGCGGCGTTGAGGAGGTTGGCTTCGACGCGTTGTCCCTCTCCCGTCCGTTCTCGGTGAAAGAGCGCGATCATGGTGTGAAGCGCGATTAGCGTTGCGGAGTGTTCGTCGACGACCGCGGTGCCGACCGGCGTCGGCGGATCGTCGCGGCGGCCGGTGTAACGGGCGAGACCGGTCATCGACTGTAAGAGTAGATCTTGACCGGGCCGATCGGCATATGGGCCGTCGCGTCCGAACCCGTAGCCCGAGACGTAGACGACCTCGGAATTAACCTCGCGGACGTCGTCGTACCCGAGTCCGAACCGATCCATGACGCTGGGACGGAAGTTTTCGACGACTACGTCTGCGTCAGCGGCGATCTCGAGGGCGATCTCTCGGCCGCGGTCGGATTTGAGATCGAGTGCGACGCTTCGCTTGTTGCGATTCATCGCGAGGAAGAATGGGCTGATCCCGTCGTAAAGTTCACCACCTGCCTCGAGCGACCGTTCCCACTCACCTCCGAGACGCTCGATTTTAATCACGTCGGCACCCATATCGGCGAGTTTCTGCGTCGCCCACGGCCCTTGCATCATTTGTGTGAAATCGGCGATTCGAACGTCTTCGAGTGCGCGCTCCATAGCTCGTTCTCGTCGAGGCGGGTGATAAACATTATCGTGGTTGCGATACTCGAAGAGGGTATGAGCGTTTCAACGAAGACATTGCGGGATGCGGCGGACGCGCTCGTCGCTCGAGTCGACCGAACCCTCGACGAAACGGGGACGGCGTTTCCGTACTTCGTGGACGACGACGGTTCGTGGGTAACGACGCCGAACGGGAACTGGTGTGGCGGCCACTGGATCGGATTGTTGTGGTTTGCCCGTGATCACGTCGCGGACGACCGATCCGAGCGGTTCGAGCGCGCCGCGCGTGAACACACGGAAACGATGCGTTCGTATATGCCCCGCGAATCGATGTTTTGCGGGATGAACTTCTGTTACGCGGGATTTGGTGGGTACGATCGAACAGGTGACCGCGACCTGTTCGCGCTCGGCCTGATGGGTGCCGACGCCATGATCGAGCTCTACCACGAGCGGGCTCGACAGGTCGCGCTCGGCGGGCTCGACATCGCCGGACCGGAACAGTTTCGCGGTCCCGAGAGCGACCACGGCCCCTCCGGTCATCGAATCGGTGCCGTGGACAACGTCTACACCGCGCTTCCGGTTCTCTGGCGGGTGTACGAGGAAACCGACGACCCCACCTTTCGCGATGTCGCCGTTTCACACGCCGACCGACACCTCGACTGGTACGTCCGCGAGGACGGCCGCACGTGGCACCACGTCGTCTTCGACCGCGAGACGGGGGCGCTCGAGCGTCAGTACAACGAACTCGCCCACAGCGACGAGACGTGCTGGGCACGGGGTCAAGGGTGGAACGTCGCCGGATTGGCCCGAGCATATGACGAAACCCGCGCCGACCGGTATCTCGACGCGCTCGAGCGGACGGTGGCGTACTATCGAGCAAACTCCCCCAACGACAAGGTCCCCTACTGGGACTTCGAAGCGCCGATCGACGACGAGTCGCCGCGAGACACGAGCGCGGCGGCCCTCGTCGCGTACGGATTGGGTCAGCTCCCCGATGTCGACGAGACTTATGAGCTCCGTTCCGACGGCGGCGATGTCCTCGAGACGCTCCTCGAAACGTACCTGGTAACGGATCGGGACGCGCCGAATTACGGCGCGATCGAACACAGTTGCTTCAACAAGCCCGGCGAGTACGCGACCGACACGGAGCACGTCTGGACCGACTATTACGTCGCTCGAGCCGTCGAACGCGAACTCGACCAGCGAACATGATTGGCTACGATCTCTCGAACCCGGCGACTGACGACGAGTGGCCGACGTTCCAGTGGGACATCCCGGCGACGTTCAACATCGCGAGCGCCTGTCTCGACTCGCCGGCAACACGGACAGCGCTCCGATACGTCGACGCCGATGGAGCCGGTACGACGATAACCTACGGCGACCTCGAGCGAGCGGTCTCGGCGACGGTCGCGGCGCTTTCGAACCACGATATCGGCGAGGGCGACCGCGTAGGCGTCTGTCTCCCGCAATGTCCGGAATTGCTCGTCGTCCACTTGGCGACACTGGCGCGCGGCGGAGTCGTCGTTCCACTCTCGATGCTCCTTGGCGACAGTCACCTCGAGCACGCACTCGAGCACAGCGACGTGTCTGCGCTGGTCGTCGACCATAGGAAGGCAAAACACCTCTCGGTCCGAACGCCGTCGAAAACGTTCGTCGTCGAACCGGCATCGGCGCGACGTCGCGACGCGCTGGGCGGACTCGCCGACTCTCTCGTAACCGACCCGGCTAACGGGCCAGATGAGGCGCTCCGCGTAGCCGAAACGACGCCGGACGACCCGGCGTTCGTGCTCTACACCTCCGGAACGACCGGGACGCCGAAGGGAGTCGTGCAGGGTCACCGGTACCTCATCGGGTCGTTGCCGGGCTACCAGTGTTGGTTCGAGTTATTCGGCCGGGAGACCGCACAGGAGAGCCGCGTGTGGACCCCGGCCGAGTGGGCCTGGGCGGGCGCCCTCTTCGATGTCGTCTATCCGACGCTCGCGCTGGGCGGAACCGTCGTGGCACAGGAGCGCCGGAGCGGGTTCGATCCCGAACGGGCGACGCGGCTCGTGGATCGGACTGGCGTCACACACACCTTTATGCCGCCGACGGCGCTCGGCAAACTTCGAACCGAGGGCGTCGACGATGCCCTCGAGTCGCTCGAGGTCGTCAACTGTGGCGGCGAATCACTGTCGGCAGATCTGCGACGCTGGGCCACTCAGACGCTCGAGGTGACCGTCAACGAGGCGTACGGACAGACCGAGGCGAACGCGCTCGTCGGCGACTGTCGGAAAGCATATCCTGCCCGCGAGGAGGCCATGGGAAAACCCTATCCCGGCCACGACGTCCGCCTCGTCGACGAAGACAGTGAGTCGGTCGCCGACGGCGAGATCGGTCGGATCGCCCTCGACCCGTCCGACCCGGCGCTCTTCCTCGACTATCTCGGAGATTCCGACGCGACGGCGGAGGCGTACTTCGAGAACGGCCTGTTTGATACCGGCGATCTGGCGGTTCGGGACGACGAGGGCTATCTCACACACCGCGGCCGAGCGGATGACCTGATCATCACCTCCGGCTACCGCGTGAGTCCGCTCGAGATCGAGAACGCCTTAGCGGAGCATCCGAACGTCGCGGAAGCGGTCGTCGCTGGCGTTCCGGACGAGACTCGCGGTGAACGAGTGGCTGGAGCGGTCGTACCGGCCGATCGGGAGGCAGACAAGACGTTTCGCGAAGAACTTGAGCGCTCCGTTCGGGAACGGGTCGGACCGCACAAAGCGCCGCGGGAAATTCAGTTCGTGTCGTCGATTCCGGAGACAAGAACGGGCAAAGCCGATCGTGACGCGATTTTCGACCGGTAGCTCCGCAACGATTATTATCGACTCTCCCAACAAATGTGGTATGCCAACGCTTCGATTCGTCGGACGTCCCTTCGAGGGATTCGAGCGAGCGCTTGAGCGACAGATGGATTCGTTCGTGAACCAGTGCGACGAGGACGTCGAGTTCGTTCGCGATCACCGGCCGCTTCCGGAGATTCACGAGGAACTCATCGAGACAGGCGATATCGCAGACGGCACGTACGATCTGTTTCTCTGTCTTAGCGACTGGTTGCCCGCGTCGGCCGACGCCGGCGACCTCCATCCGCTCGACGATTTGATCCGGTCCAATCCGCCCTCGGGCTGGCCCGACGGGTGGGCCGATAGCATGCGAACGCTCGTTACCTACGACGGAGCTACGTACGGTGTTCCCTACCACGACGGCCCCGAGCTGTTCCACTACCGGGAGGATCTCTTCGAAAACGTGGCAGAACAGCGTGCGTTTCGCGGGGAGTACGGCAGGCCGCTGTCAGTGCCTCGAACGTGGGCCGAGTTTCTCGAGGTCGCCGAGTTCTTCACGCGCCCGGAGGAAGACCTCTGGGGGACCGTCGTCGCCGCGTTGCCGGATGGGCACAACAACGTCTACGATTTCCTGATCCACCTCTGGAGTCGCGGCGGAGAAGTTCTCGATGACACGGGACAACCAGCGTTCGATAGCGACGCGGCCCGGGATGCGCTGACGTACTACCATGACCTGATTCACGAACACGAGGTCGCGCCACCGGAGTCCGTCGACCTCGAAAGCGTCGAGGTCGGACAATTCTACGCCGACGGGAAGGCGGCGATGATGTGGAACTGGGCGGGATTCGGCGCCATGGCCGAAGCCGCGGATTCCGACGTGTTCGGTCACACGAACTACGGACTGATTCCGCGAGCGAAGACGGAGAACGGAGAACATACGTCGCTGACTGTTCTCTATGGGTTGACGGTACCCGCTGGAAGCGATCACCCCGAACTCGCCTACGACTTCATCAGACACGCGACGACGCCCGAAAGCGACAAGATCACCACGCTCGAGGGCGCGTCCGGAACTCGATTCTCGACCTGGCGCGACCCCGAAATTCTGCGGACGAACTCGTTTTACTCCGTCACGGAGGAGATGAACACGAACGCCGTCAACACGTTACCACAGATTCCCGAGTACGTCGAGCTAAACGAGATCCTGAACGAGATGGTTGAGTCAGTCGTCGTCGACCAGCAACAGTCCCCGTCGGAAGCACTCTCGGATGCGAACCGTCGCGCCGAAGCGTTGCTCGAGTAGCTACGACTCGCGCTCGACGAGCGTGATGTGTTTACAGACCAGTAGCGTCTCGCCGGCTTCGTCTTGGACCTCGTACTCGTAGACGACTCGACCGAGGTCGTCGTTGTACGGTTCTGTCTCGATGACTTTCCGGGAGGCAGAAATCGTCGTATCGACGAGAACGGGATCGACAAATCGGAGGTCATCGTACCCATACGAAAACGATCGTGGATTCATGTCCGCGACCATCGCCTCGGCAATCGAGAAGACGAGGTTTCCGTGGGCGATTCGCCCATCGAAGTCGGATTCGGTAGCTGCCGTCTTGCTCATGTGAAGCGGGTGGAAGTCCGAGGAGATCCCTGCGAAGTTCACGATATCGGCTTCCGTTATCGTCCGTTGGTGGTCCACGCTGTATCGCTCTCCTTCCTCGATTGCTTCGAAGTACCGTTCGGTGTCTTTGGCTGGTGCGTCCATGCGAGTGGTAGACACTCTACTGGAAGAGACCTTAATAGTACGGTTGGGTGCACACACAGGAAGTGCACAAACATATATGGGGGCCGGTAGCAATCGGTCGGTATGGTCGATCCGAATTACGATTACGTCGAGGAGTACGGCAGGTACGATCACTACGACATCGGTATCGTCGGCTGCGGTGAGATCGTCCAGAGCGCCCATCTCCCGGCGTACGACGACGCCGGGTTTTCTGTCGTCGGGGTCACGGATGTAGACGAACAACGAGCACTCGAAGTCGCGGAAACGTTCGATCTCGAAGCCTATCCAAGCGTCGAGGTGATGGCCGAGCAGGTGGATGTCGTCGATATCGCGATTCCTCCCCAGTACCAACGTGAAATCGTCGAGACGGTCATTGGCGCCGGTTGTCACGTCCTGTGTCAGAAGCCGCTCGCGATGGCGTTCGACGACGCGAACGCGATCCGTGACACCATCGCCGAGGCGGACGTGATTGCGGCTGTCAACCAGCAAATGCGCTGGGAGAAGTCCATCCGAGCGGTATCGGAACTCCTCGAGAAGGGCGCGCTCGGAACGCCGCTCCGGGGGACAATCGATGTCAACATCGAAACCGACTGGGCGAACTGGGGATGGATGCTTGCCGCACCGCGACTCGAAGTGTTGTTCCACAGTGTCCACTATCTGGACGCCTTGCGATACCTTTTCGGCGATCCAGACGGCGTCTACTCGCTGATGGCACGGGATCCGGCACAGGAGGCAAACGGCGAGACGCGGACGACACACACGTTGACCTATCCCGACCAGCTCCGCGCGGTCGTCGACGTCAATCACAACAATTGGGCCGATCCATACGCTCGCTTCCGCTTCGAGGGGACCAAGGGGGTCGCTCGTGGAACGATCGGACTCTTCGATTACTATCCGGACAGTGGCCCGGACACGTTCGAGTTCCGGTCCCGATCGGCCGAAGCATGGGAAACCCACGAGGTCCCCGACGCATGGTTCCCGGATGCGTTCATCGGGACGATGGGATCGTTGCTACGCGCGATCGACGAGGGAACAACGCCGCCGACCAACCCCGACGACAATATCCGAACGCTTCAACTCGCGAACGCGACGTATCTGTCGTGGAACGAGGAGCGAGTGGTCGATCCGGCGACCGTCGAGAACGATCACGTTCCAAACCTGTAACCGAACTCCTAACTCGAGCCGTCGCGATGATTACGGATTCGTCGGAGAGAAGCACGCTGCCATGCGGAGAAAAACTCTTGTCGATAGCCGTTCGTTCGGTACGTATGTCCGATGAACTCGAGCGAACGGTCTATCTCCAGCGAATCGACCCCGACTACTCGGAGGAATATCTCCGAGCCCACGACGACGTTCCGGCGGAGGTTACGGACGCGATGGAACGGGCTGGCGTCGAGACATTTCAGCTATTTGTCCGCGATGATATCGCGGTCTGCATCCTCGAGGCTGCGGACCTCGAGGCCTATGACGAAGTGATGGCAGAAGATTCCGACGTCCAAGCGTGGGAACGCCGCGTGGCGCAGTTCAAACGCGAGGGCGTCGACATCGATGCTGATGCCGGTGAACAGGTGCCGTACATGGAGGAAGTCTGGTCGTTCGAACCAGCGTCCTAACTTTCGAACACGGGCGAATCGACCGTACAATCAGCTATCGTCGGTAAAACTCAACCGTGGAGGCTGCGAAACGTCCGATGGGAGAGGTATGCTCTGTCGCGTCGAGAGAGCGAGTCGACGGTTTCGAGCCACGAGAGGCAGTCGCCGTAGCTTGCCCATTTGTCCATCCACGGGTAATCCGAGCCGAGCAACAGCCGTTCGGGACCGAACCACTCGAGGAGGTTCTCGACGTAGCCGTGCATATCCTCGTACGGCCACGATTCAGTCGACGAGCGCGGAACGGAACTCACCTTGACGTAGGCGTTCTCGTGGCGTGCGAGCGCGGAAAAATCGGTCCACGGCTCGTCGTTGGGTGCGGTTGTCTCGTCCGGCCAGGCCATGTGATCTACGACGACGGTCGTCTCGGGATAGCGACCGGCAAGTTCGATCAGGTGCTCGAGTTGTTGTGCCTTCGGAAACACGAAAATACACGTCTCGAGGTCAGCCGCTGTTCGCCACACCGGATCGAGGCGCTCGTCGAGTATCCAGTTACCGTGGCGATCCATAGTCGTCGGGATCCGCTCGTACTCGAGTGCCGCGTGCATGCGGACGCCGAGCATTCGCGGATGGCCCGTGACGCGTTTGAGCGCTGCAAGAACGTCCTCAGTATCCTGCTGGAAAAAATCCAGCAGTCCGACGCCGTAGAGCCGATCCGGGTGCGCCTCGATGCTTCGCATGGTGTATTCGTTCGCTCGGACGCCGCGGCCGTACAACGGCGTGGTGACGATGACCGATTCGGAGACGCCCGCTGCGTCCATGTCCGCCACGAGGTCTTGATGCGTATACGGGTCCGACCACTCGGGTGGGAGGACCGGTGCTTGCCAAGGAAGTTCGTCTGTGGAGACGCCCCACGCATGGGTGTGCGTATCGATTACGTCCATATGATTCGGTCGCACGAATCCCACATAAAGGTAGGTTCCCACTCGGATCTCGAAAAAACGTCTCGACGCCAGCGTCGGATCACTCGTGAGCCGCTTCGGTTGGCTGTAGATCGATATCCTCGAGCGCGACCACTATCGCGATATCACTCGGTCGGTCTGACTCGGGCACGTCGGGAACGACGACTGTGGGATGGTTGTCGTCGGAAACGTAGTACGGAACCGGTCCGTGGCCGAGCAATCGAACAGCGTAGGGGGAGTTACTGGGGGGCGTCGCGCCGCGCTTCGGCGGGATATCGTCGGGTGTATCTGCCGTTTCAGCATCGGTGCGGAACGCATCACCGTGTTCAGTCGGCTTTCGGCTCTGTTCGGATGGTCCGGCGCAGTGTTCAGGTGACGGTACTCCGTGTCCGGGTGGCGTTCCACCGTGTCCGGGAGGGGTGAAAGGTGCGTTTGTGGGGTTACAGACCTCCATCCCCTCGAACGCGAACTCACCGGGGCCTGGCCACCCCATCACGATAGCGTACACGGTGTCACCGTCTTTCGAACGCGTATATCGGACGTCTTCGGGTCCGTACTCGACATCGCCGATGAATTCCCCACCGGCTTCAACTCTGGTCGGCCCCTCACCGAACGCATCCCACGGGCGCGTTTCGTAGATCGCGTCACCGTTCGTCTCGAGCCACTCGCCGATCGCTATCAGCCGGTCACGTTCTGTCTGTTCGATCGTTCCGTCGACTCTGGGGCCAATACTCAACAACAACTGTCCGTTTTTGCTGACGATATCGATCAACACGTGGACGAGGTGCGTCGCGGAGTGGAAGGTGCGGTCTTCGACGTATCCCCAACCGCCTTCGTCCGCGACTTTGAACTCCGCGTTCCACGCCTGCTCTTGCATCTCTCGAGGCCGCCCGAGTTCGAAGTCAGCCACGCTGACGTCCATCGGCAGTACATCGTGCTTGTTCGTAGTGACGACGTCCCGATCCCACTCTGTCGCTTGGTTGTGGTAATACGCGAGAAAGCGCTGCTGGTACTCCTCGGGGATATCAGGGAGTCCCCAATCGAACCAGACGAAATCGGGCTGGTATCCCGAAATCACTTCTGCGAGTTTGGCGAGCCACGTATCGTACTGCAATGCCTCGGGGAGGTTCCCGTACATCACTCGATCCGGGTAACCCTCCGTAACCGATTCGTAGTTCTCGTACGCGAACGAGAAGTAGCCGTCCTCGCCGATCAGATTGTACGAGTGATGGAACGTCGTGACGAACCGCATGCCCCGGTCTCGGATCGCGGACTCGAGTTCGCCCGTGAGATTTCGTTCCGGTCCAGTGTCGACGGCGTTCCAGGGGGAAACGTCTGAGTCCCACAGCGACCAGCCGTCGTGGTGTTCGACGACCGGGCCTGCGTATTTCGCTCCCGCTCGATCGAAGAGATCGGCCCACTCTGCGGCGTCGAACGCCTCCGCGGTAAACTCTGGAATGAACTCCTGGTATGGGTGTGAATCGGGTTCACCGTACGTTTCGATGTGGTAGTCGTTGATGCTGTTGTCGAGATTGTACATCTGGCGTGGATACCACTCGTGCGCGTACGCCGGGGCCGAGTACGGCCCCCAGTGACAGAAGATGCCGAATTTCCCGTCTCGGAACCACTCCGGGACGTGAGTTACGTTGGCGAGGGAGTCCCAGTCCGGTTCGAATGGGCCATCGTCGACGACCGATCGGACGTTCGAAACCGTTTCGTCGACTCGCTTTTCGAACGCCTCGAAATCGTCGGGAGCAGACCGTGGCGGTCCGGCTGTCGCCGGCATCACCCCAACTGTCGATCCCGCCACCATCGCTGCGCTGGCCGCGAGAAATCGTCGCCTCGGTGCTTTGCGCTCCGTCGACCGCCTATCTATCTCCGTGTCGATGCTTCGATCTGTGGACGAGTCTTTGTCAGTCATTCTCATCGATTCATGAACTCACACACTGTTTGGATTTATAAATCTTCTCACCAATTGAAACTCATGGTCTCGTTAGTGGCCGATAGCCATCGATGTGTTAGCATACCTTCCTCGAGCCTTTTGCATGGTGATTCGGCTCATGTAGACGGCTGTTGAACAGTTATTCGTTCCAACGATTGGCTGAGCAGTATCTGAGTGACACGGTCTGAACGCCACTTCTACGGAGCCAGTCGGAACGAATTGTATGGTACCCTCCACAATATTTATTACGGTAGCTGGCCGTTGTTCCACTCGTATGCACATGACTAGCAGACGCGGCTACCTAGCAGCCATAGGTACCGCAAGTGCGATAGGGGTAGCTGGTTGTATGGGAGACGATAACGGTGATTCACTTCGGGTCGGTGTCTCACAACATCTCGTCGGCGGGGACTGGGTTACCGCATTTTACGAGGCGGGGGAACTGTACGCTGAAGAAGAAGGAATCAGCTACAATGTCGTCAGCCACGACGAAGATTCCGCCGAACAGGTGACCGATATAAAACAGTTCGTGGCGGAGGGATACGATGGGATTATCGTTGCACCGTTCGATGAATCGGTCGACCAGGCGATCGATGAAGCTGCGAATTCGGACATTCCTGTCTTCACTGTTAACGATCCCGGGTCAACCGATTCCATCAAAACGTTCACCGCCTTCGGAAACGCCGAGGCAGGACAAACTTGTGCAGAACTGATGATCGAAAACCTGGAGGATCAGTACTCGAGCCAGGACGAGTATAGCGTTCTCCATGTTCGTGGCGATTTCAATCAGGCTTCGAACGCCCGGACGGACGGCTTTGATGAGTATATCGAAGAACAGGATCAGATCGAAGTCATCGATACGATACAGACAGACTGGAGTATAGAAGACTCACAGTCGACAACCGAGGAATATCTGAGCGCGAACGATGCGCCAGACGGAATCTACGCAACGAACATGACGTGCGGTATCGGGGTCCAGAACGCACTCGAGCAGTTAGATCTCGATTCTCCAGCGGGGGAAGACGACCACATCGTTCACACGCAACCGGACGCTGGACCAGACGTTAACCCACTTATCAAAGATGGATACATCGATGCTGCTGTCGACCAGCCCGCACATTTCTACATTCCGTTAGCGATCAAACAAATGCTTGATTACTTTGAAGACGGTGACGATGCGTTGCCGCAACCCGGGGACACTGTTGACGAGGAGGATTACTCGTTTGATCCGATCGAATACGAAGGATCACAGCTCTGGGAAGATCCGATCTGGGCTCCCGCCGAAGTCGAGGAGCAAGACGGCCACACGCATGTCTTGACCGCTGGGATTACCGTTACTGACGAAAACGTTGATAACCCAGGTCTTTGGGGGAATATTTGGGGCTAATAGTATCTTCCCTGCACCAATGAGTTCATCAAATATCGTAACGCGTCAGTTTGATCGGCTTCCCGAGCAATCGGTATTGATTCTGATCGAGAACATGATTTGGCCGATATTGGCCATTATCTCCTTTTTTATTCTACTTTTCGTTCCACGAGTCTTTACGAATACAGCCACGCTCGAGTTGATGTTGTTCGCAGCGGTACCACTCGGTCTCATTGTCTTAGCGGAGAGTATCTGCCTACTATCGGGGCACTTTGATCTCTCAGTCGGTGCAATTGCCGGGTTCTCAGCTGTATTCACCGCAATGGCACTTGCTGAGTGGAACCTCATCGCTAACCCGTTTCTCGGGATCTTGCTTATCATCGCTGTCGGATGTGCAATTGGCGCGATGAACGGTATTATGATCGCCAAATTCGGCATGAACCCATTTCTACAGACGTTAGCGTTCTTCATCATTTTCGGTGGTGGCAAACTCGCGTTGACGACACAGCCCATTTCAGGGCTTCCAGAGGGATACACTGCGGCAGGAAACAGCGCTCCTGTCGCAATTGGTATCCTGCTCGCATCCTTTGCAGTCATGGCAGGAATATTCAAATATACGGAGTTTGGGCAGGCCGTATATGCTGTTGGTAGTGACAAAGAAGCGGCACGCGCTGTTGGAATTAACACTGAACGAACAATTATCTTGGTCTACACACTAAGTGGATTCTTTTGTGCAATCGCTGGACTGATGCTGTCCGGGTACACTGGACTCGTCTCACCAAACGTTGCCGACGATATGGTGTTCTCAGCCTTTGCGGCCGCGATAATCGGTGGAATCAGTCTCTTTGGAGGCCGCGGAAAACTACTCGGGGCCCTCGGTGGTGTATTGCTGCTTAGCATCATCGAAACGGCACTGACTGTTAGTGGATTCGATCCAACGCTCATCGAAGTAATGAACGGTATCGTCCTCATGATCGCGATCCTGCTATACAACATGAAAGAGAACATCCGTGGACAGGTTCTGTCAGCGGGGGCAAACACATGAGTAGCGAACGAACGAATATCACTGACACTAACGACCAGTTGCCCGAAACGAACAGCATAATCTCTATCGAACACGTCGAGAAGCTCTTCGGCCGCATCGTTGCACTCGAGGATGTCAATTTGACGGTCCGTGAGAACGAAATTCTCGCGCTCATTGGAGATAACGGTGCAGGGAAATCTACCCTGATGAATATCCTCTGTGGTGTTCACAAACCGACGGCGGGGACGATCAATCTCCGCGGCGAATCAGTCGAATTTGAAAGCCCAGAAGAGGCTCGTAACCGTGGAATCGAAACGGTGTATCAGGATCTAGCACTGATGGACGATCTCGATGTGGCGACGAATATCTTCATGGGAAACTTCCCGTCCAGAAAGTTTGGGCCTGTTAACTCTATCAACTGGGACAAAACGTACAGTCGAGCCAAAAACATCATCGAGACTCACCTCAAACGCGATATTAACCCCCGTGCCGAGGTCGAGTTCCACTCGGGCGGGGAACGACAACTCGTCGCAATCGCTCGAGCGCTCGCGTTCGATCCGGATATTGTCATTCTGGACGAACCGACGAGCGCCCTCTCGGTTGACGCAACCGAGCTGGTTCAGGATACAGTTCGGAATCTCCAGGAGAACGGGAAGACGATTATTATCGTCAGCCACAGTCTCGATGAAATCTTCGAACTTGCAGACCGGGTCGGTGTCCTCTATCAGGGACGAATAGCAGAGGTTGCAGATACTGACTCGGTGACGAAAGACGAACTCAGCTCGTTGATGGTGACCGGTCAGCGATCGTAACCGAAGCACTGTTCGTACTGAACTGCCTCGAGGCACTCGCCTTGTTTATTTGTAGAATTCTGCTTCGATGCACCTCCCCCTTACTCGAGCCAGTCCTTTACGGCGGACCGAGACATAATTATTTAGGCTCGCTGTTCGTACTTTCGAACGAAATGGCTGGACAGACGACATTCGACTATAGCGGTGAGTCCGCTATCGTTACCGGATCGACCAGTGGTATCGGTCGTGGAATCGCCGAGGCACTTGCACGAGCTGATGCAGACGTCGTTATCAACTCGCGAACTGAATCCGATGTCGACTCGACGGTCTCGGACCTCGAAACGTATGGTGACGGAACAGTAGTCGGCGTGGCAGCCGATCTCTCCGAACCTACAGAAATAGAGACACTGGTCGAACAAGCAATTTCGTCGGTCGGAGACGTCTCCATTCTCGTCAACAACGCTGCTATTTGGCCGGATGAAAGGTCGATGATCGACGCGTCACTCGAGGACTGGGAGCTAACCATGGACGTTAATGTTCGATCGCAGTACTACGCATCGAAACTCGTTGCACAACACATGATCGACAACGATACTGATGGATCGATTGTCAATATCGGGAGTCAGACCGGCGATCGCCGAGCAGGAAGACGGGGGCTATACGGGACATCAAAAACGGCCGTTAACGGGCTCACATGGCGAATGGCCCACGAATTAGCCGAAGAAGGGATTCGAATGAACGCGGTTTCTACTGATGTTACTATGTCGAGACAGCTTCGATACGAAGCAAACCAAATCTCAAACGAAGATCCGAACCGGAGTACTGACGACGTGCTCGAGGAATGGGGAAACGAGCGACCGCTTGGTCGGCTTGGTGATGCTGAAGACCTCGCTAATGCCGTGTTGTATCTCTGTAGTGACGCTGCCTCCTACGTCGTCGGAACGATCGTCCGAGTTAGCGGTGGTGGCAATCTTCAATAATTGCTCTCCCTCTTCTTCGACCCATCCTTGTTACATTATACTATAGAATATCTGGTATTATTCATGTATATATTCTGTCTAGTTAGTAGTTTGAGAAGCGAACAGTTCGATGGCTTAGATTTTTATGATCAATCAAAACCTTCTCAGAGAGACGTGGGCACGACAAATCTTGAATGTTGGGAGCGTGAACGGACGGTGAACGCTCATTGGGCCGTTCACCTCCATGTGACCGGCTTTCACTTTGGAAGACAAAGAAATTCTTCGACTATTCGGCGTGGAGATGCAAACAGATAATAAAAATACGATGTAGAATATTAGAAGGTTATAGTGAATTGGTCTGAATAGAACTTGATATAGATGGCAATATTATATCATGTGGCAGTTAAATAATCTGATAATAAAAATGCATATAATAATATATGTCTAATTATCAGTGAATGATGAATCACCTGAACTATTTCCAATACGATTGTCATGAACGCCAATATGAATTTTAATATTGACAGTATAGAATAATGTGATTGGTAGATGAATTAGCATAAGTAATAAGTATGTGATTGCGAATGACGATAGCGGGCCGAGCACAGTTACGCGACTATGCAATCGTGGGATCAGCTAATACCCATCGTGGACTGGCTCACCGCTCGAGCGTATTACCACCATGAGCGACACACAGCGACGGAAGACGGAAACCGAACAATCGCCTCGAGATCAACTTTCGCCGACCCGACGGAAGTTTTTGCAAGTGACCGGGATGACCGCGTTGGCGACGGGAGTCAGCGCCCAATCCAGCGGTGCAGTGCCGTCGACTGGGGCAAACGGGCCCGGTCGAATCTCGAATCTCGCAGCGTATCTGGAGGACCCCCAGATGGTTGCAGAGAACGCCGAACCCACTCACGTCACTACCGCAGTTCCCTACGAGTCGGTACGGGCGGCCCGGCACGCTGACGAACCGTTCACCGAATTCGAATCGCGGTTTGCTGAGTCCGAGTACGTTCGACTGCTAAACGGGGAATGGCAGTTCGCGTTCCACGAGGATCCGTCCGAACTCCCCGACTCCTACGACGACCTCACGGCCGACGAGTGGGAATCGATCGACGTCCCCGGCGTCTGGCAGACCCAGGGGTACGGTCAGCGTATCTACACGAACAGCTCGATCACCTGGGACATCTACGAGCCGGAACAAAACGGTGAGTTAGATCCGAACGACGACGGTCTCGTCGACGTCCCTGGCGTCGACGATGACGGCCTCAACCCTGTTGGCACGTACCGACGGTCGTTTTCGGTGCCCGACAGCTGGGATGGTCGACAGACGTTCCTGCACTTCGAGGGTGTCAAGCAGGCCTTCTTCGTGTGGGTCGACGGCGAGTACGTCGGCTTCCGGACCGGGTCAATGACGCCCGCCGAGTTTGATATCAGCGACCACGTCGAGGCCGGCGACGACCACCAGATCACAGTGCAGGTGTACCGCTGGTCCGACAGCGAGGCGCTGGAAACCATCGACATGTTCCGCTACGCCGGTATCTTCCGTAGCGTCTACCTGTTCGCGACCCCGACGGTTCACCTCCGGGACTTCCACGTGCGGACCGACCTCGACGATGACTACGAGGATGGTCGACTCCGAATCGATGCCGAAATCGCGAACTACGGGGACACTCCAGCCGGCACGTACACCGTTCGCGCACATCTCTACGAGACCGATCGAACGCGACCCGGTCGTGGGCCGCCGCGGGGGAAGGGCCCGGACAACGCGTCGAGACGAGGGAAAGGCCCGGACAATGCGGCGAAGCGAGGACACGGTAAGAAGAAAGGCCACGAGAAAAGAAACGGGAATCGACCGGGGCGCGGTCCCGGGAACAACCCGCCGCGCGGGCGCAAAGAAACGACCGTCGAAGCGACTGCGACCGTTGACGAGGACGGTGCAGTCGTCACGCTCGAAACCGACGTTTCCGACCCCGAAAAGTGGTCCGCCGAACACCCGAACCTCTATCAGCTCGCGCTGGAGCTCGCACCCGTGGGCGGCGAGCCCACCGAGGCGATGCTCGAGAAGGTCGGCTTTCGAACCTACGAGACGACCCGCGGCCAGCACGGCGCGGAAATTCTGGTTAACGGCGAGCCGGTCGATATTCAGGGCGTAAACCGCCACGAGACCGATCCCGACTTCGGTCGGACGGTACCGATAGATCGACTCCGGGAGGACCTCGAGACGATGCAGCGGTTCAACGTCAATTCGATCCGGACGTCGCACTATCCGAACGATCCGTCGCTGTATCGGCTCGCCGACGAGTACGGCGTCTACGTGCAGGACGAAGTCTGCGTCGAGACCCACTGGTGGGAAGGTCTACTCGCGAACACCGACGCCTACCACGAGCAGGCCGTCGAGCAGTTCCGCCGAATGGTGCTTCGGGACCGCAACCACGCGTCGATATTCAGCTGGTCGACTGGTAACGAGGCCGGCACCGGCGCCGAGCACCTGGAGATGGCGTCGCTGGCGGCCGACTCCGACGAGTACATTCCCAACGACACATCGGAAGTCACCGGCGTCGACACCGTCGAATCCTACGACGGAGCGGCCGAAGGATTCGCACCGGATCGGCTACTCTATCACCAGCCCAACGGCGGCGGCTGGAACATTGAGTACAGCGACATGCTCGGGCCGCGGTATCCCGATGTTGGCACGCTTCTGTCGGTCGGTGACGGCTCCTATATCGGCGACGGACTCCGTTCGGTCGTCATGGGCGAGTACAACCACGCGATGGGCAACAGTTTGGGACTCGTCCACGAGATGTGGAACGAACACATCAAGCCACCCGTCCGGGAGGCGGCCGATCGAAGCGGCGCCGACAATCCGGGTGTGCTCGTCGGTTCGCCTGCGGTCGTCTCCGGTCCGGACGCCGCACCGGGCGGAAATACGGACGGTGCGGTCGCTCTGGGTGCGGGCGACGCAATCGAGATCCGTCGCGAAACGAGTCTCGAGATCGACCTCGGGTTTTCGGTCGGGGCAACGATTCAGGACGTCGATCCCGACGCTACAGTTCCGATCGTCACCGACGACGATCGCTATAGGCTGGCAGTCGCCGGCGGCGAGATCGAGTTCTCGGTCGCGGGGGGCGAAGGAGCGGTTTCAGCGCCGATCGCTACCGATGCGTTCGACGACTGGACGACCGTCGTCGGGGTCGCGGACGAGAGCGAACTCGCGATCTATATCGACGGCGAGCGGGTCGCCGCGATGGACCACGACGTCTCCGATCTGCCGTCCGGTGACGGTCCTATCAAGATCGGCACCGACGCCGTTCGATACGGCGGCCGTGACGTCTCCCTCACTGTTGACGGCGTTGGGATCTACGACCGGGCCGTAAGCGCCGACGAGACAGCCGACGCCGATGGCGAGATCGAAAACGGCGCCGTCGCGGCCTACGATTTCGCAGCCCTGCTGCGAGACAAGAGTCTCGTCGGAGGGTTCGTCTGGGACTGGGTTAACCAAGACCTCAACGACGTCACCGAGGACGGCGAGCCGTTCCAGTTCTACCACAGTGACGGCCCCGACGGGGCGTTCTGTCTCAACGGGCTGGTCTGGTCCGATCGTGATCCACAGCCCGAAATGTGGCAGCTCAAGCATGCCCACCAGCCGGTTGGCATTGCCGATGCAGACGTCGAGGCGGGTGAGATCTACGTCTCGAACCGATTCAACTTTACCGACCTCGATGTCCTCGAGGGGTCGTGGGAGCTGACCGCCGACGACGAGACGATCGCGACCGGCGACCTGCACCTCGATCTCGAGCCGGGAGAAACCAAGCGCGTTGCTCTCGACGCGGAGGCACCCGCCGACCCTGAGCCAGGTGTCGAGTACCAGCTGACGGTTACGTTCGCGCTTGCTGAGGACACCGACTACGCCGACGCCGGCCATCAGGTTGCCTTCGAGCAGCTGGAGGTTCCCGTCGATGTGCCCGAGCCTGCGTCGGAGTCGCTCGACGCGATGGCGCCGCTATCGGTCGACGAGGACCGTGATGTCGTCGTCTCCGGCGATGGCTTCGAGTACGTCTTCGACGCCGACGTGGGAACGTTGTCCTCGATGGGGTACGACGGCAACGAGCTGCTCGAGCGGGGTCCACTGTTCAACTCGTGGCGTGCACCGATCATGAACGAGATCCAGGCGTGGGGATCGAACCCGGCGACGAGCTGGTACGAGGCGGGGCTCGACGATCTGACCCACTCCGTCGAGTCGGTCAACGTCGAGCGCCCCGACGAATCGTTGGTCGAAGTCGCGGTCGAGGGATTCGCTGAAGGCGCCGAACCGACGCGCCGCCGCACCACGCCCGACCGCTCAGAGTACGGGAACGATGGCGTCCTCACCGGCGATGCGTCGGTCGTCGAGGGCGCTTCGGGACAGGCTGTCGAGTTCACTGACGAGAGCACGCTCTCGTTGGGCCAGTCCGAGAGTCTCGACATTACCGAACCGGGACTCACCATCGAGTGCTGGGTCCGTCCCGGGGAGCCCCAAGCGGGCGGCGACGCGCAGGTCTATGTCTCGAAGGGCGGTCGCCAGTACCTGCTCAAGCGCCGCGAGAGTAGCCGCGACGGGTGGCTGGAGTTCGTGTTCAACGCCGACGGCTGGCACGTCGCCGACGGACCGGTCCCCGACGACTGGACCGAGGGATGGCATCACGTCGCCGGCGTCTGGGACGGGTCCCAGATGGCGCTGTACGTCGACGGTGAGCAGCTCGGAACTAGCTCGTTCGAGGGACCGCTCCAACACGTTGACGCGCCGGTACAGGCCGGTCCAAGCGTCGCTTCCGGCACCGCTCTCGATGAGGTGCGAATCTACAATCGTGCGCTGTCGGACGAGGAACTCGGCGATCTCGCCGCTGACGGACCGATAGACGGTGCTGTCGCCTGGCTCCCGCTCGACGAGCTCGAGGAGGCTGAGGATGCGCACGGCCCCGGTTTCGTGACGAGCTACTCCTACCGCGTCTATGGCAGCGGTGACGTCGCCGTCGACGTCGAAGCCGAGCCCAATGACGGGCTTCGCGACACCGTTGAGGGCTGGCTTCCGAAGGTCGGCGTCCAGCTCGAACTGCCCGATCGGTTCGACGCGTTCGAGTGGTATGGTCGCGGCAAGCTGGAAACGTACCCTGACCGCAAGTGGGGCGTCCCGATCGGACGCTACGCGGGGTCGGTCGACGAGCAGTACGTTCCGTACCTACCGCCGACCGACAACGGAAACAAGGCCCAGACGCGCTGGGCAACACTCTCTGACGGCGAGGTCTCGTTGCTCGGGACGGTCGACGACGGAGACGCCAATGTCAGCCTTGAACAGTGGGCAAACCTCGACGAAGCGGAGCACCAGTACGAACTAGAAGAGCGCGGCTCAGTCGGATTCAACCTCGACCATCGCGTGACCGGCCTCGGTGGGACGCCGACCGATCCGATCGACCGCTACCAGGTCGAGGTCGAGCCGACCACGTTCAGCGTCGTGCTCCGGCCGTTCGACCCCGACGAGAACGATCCGATGGCGCTGGCAAACCGTCGGTTGCCCAGCGCTTCCGAGTAGGTTGCTGCCCCGGTGTGTTTTCTTTTGACAAGCGTGTCATAGAAAGATCCGCAGACAGTTTATCTTATCTCGTTTCCGGTGGATCGGCCGATAAGTGGATGTACGACTGTATTACCGTTCATTGGAAGGGTGAGAATAGATCTGCGAGAGGGGTGGTAAATACAGATTTGGGTTTCTTAACAACTAACGACTCACTGACCCACCGAGTGGGCCAGCGGGGAGAACGCCAATGAACAATTGAGCGATCGTCTCGAGATTGGCAGTGATCGACCACGGAAGGATGGCGAAAGCATCACTTCACACACTGGAATTGCATTAACCGAGACTGGTGTCCGTCTCCTTGAAGAGGTAGATCAATCAGAATAGTGTTTGGTGAGTATGCGGTTCCAGACTGGGTCCTGTCCAGGGTATTTCCAAACCAGTGTATGCCCATAAACTCGATCTTGAGGCGCTCTCCTTGGC
The DNA here is from genome assembly GCF_000517625.1 of Halostagnicola larsenii XH-48. Lineage (GTDB taxonomy): Archaea > Halobacteriota > Halobacteria > Halobacteriales > Natrialbaceae > Halostagnicola > Halostagnicola larsenii. Next base: position 263,609 of record NZ_CP007057.1, read on the forward strand.
ATTTGGGTTTTGGTGTCCAGGGTAAATCACTGTCCGGAGTAAGTGCTCGTCTCGCTGTCCAGGGTAAAAATCGCAAGACTACAGTACTGTCCAGGGTAAAACAGGCTCAAAAACCAACTAGTATAGAGAGGGTTGCCGCCGCAAAAGAGTGCAGGTGTGGAGGAGAGCGCTATTGGATTTTTATCGTGTCGCTGATACGGTGCTGGCAGCACAGTAGCAGGGCATCACAGCCGAGTGAAGATACATGATAGGTACCCAGAGAAACACCATCAATACGAGCGGCATTCCTGAGATGTTGGAGGAGTACGACCAGTGGATCTGTTGGCGTGTCAAGGACCGAGACGGAAAACCAACGAAGATGCCGGTGATACTGGGGAGTGGTGAGTTTGCATCCTCGACGGATCCGACCACATGGGCGTCGATCGAGACGGCGCTCGAGTATGCCGACTCGAGAGGGTAAGGCGGTCACCGGTGACGCATCTTATGGGTAGGTAGATTGGGGGCGGGTTAATATGTGAACAATCAGCTATGCGGATCCGTCGCGGAACCGATCAATTGGGATATTGGAGACTTCCTCATAGTCGTCGTCGCCGCCAACCAATAGCGTGCCCCCGATATGTTCAGCGGTTGCCAGCGCGAATGAGTCGCCGAGCGCTGGATTATACCTGAGGACGTACTCAGAGGCTTCCATCCAGGCATCACCAACATCCACGGTTTCGACGCCGAGCTCCTCAAGCCAGTCGAGATACTCGTCAGCGGTGGCACGGTCGTACTTTCGGGCGATCGTATACCGGACTTCGGCGAGGTTCACATAGTTCGCGTAGCCGGTCGTGTCCTCCACGGCGACCGCATCGAGATACGCTTCAACCACAGTACTGCCAGGTTCATCATCTGCGTGTGCGATCAACGGTTCGGCGTCAAATATGACGTGGTCAGGGATCGCCATTACTTCTCTGTCGGGAACTGTGCGTTGCGCTCGTTTCGATCCTGTTCGCGCTTCTCGCGGAGGATGTCGGTCGCAGGTTGATCGGTCGATGCCTCCCTCCGGGCGGCGAATCCCCGCATCTCGCTCGGGGACCGAACCTGTTCGACAATCACGTCACCATCTTCAGTCTCTCGAAACAGCACCTTCCCGGGCGCTTCAATTCCCAGCTTCTCACGGAATCGCTTCGGGATGGTCGCCTGACCGTGCTTGGTAACAGCGACAACCTCTTTATCAGAACCGTTTGATTGTTCTGTCTTACTCATGACTCCTAGTAGTGGTGTGTTCATAATAATTCTTTTCTCTCGCCCCATCCGTCTCGAACACTATATCTCGGATATCGGCCAGTAGCTAGTTCATTCCCGCCATTTATCGTCGAACCCGAGCGTCGTGACCAATCTTCGGATCTCGAGTCGGGTCAAGATAGACCGATTCGGCGGGCTGCGTACGGATCGTTCGATGAGGCTATGGAGGCAGAACCATTCATGGCACACGTCGCCGAGCTCAGACAGATACAGCCAGCGGAGATCCCTGAGATTCGTGAACAGGTTGGCGACAAGGTCCTACAAACACAAGTCGAACACGAACACCGCTCATCTGATACGGGGAACACGAAGCCGTCGATTGTCCACAGAGCGGATACGCCCCCGTGTGGATACGAACGCGAAACTTCTCCGCTGTGGAATGACAAAGACAGTGAACTCCGGGAGTTACTTCGCCAGCAGAGATTCGCTAGACCGACTCCCTGCCAGAATTCGGTAACTATTGGGGTTTCAACAAACCCGTCTTCGCAGCAATCAGGACCCAACGAGTTGCACGCCGTGGTTTAAGAACCGAGGCGTCCCAAGAACGAACAGCGGCGACCGTTATCCGACAGAGGATCGGTCCCCCAGCCAATGTCGCCTCGCTCGAGTTCCTTGAACGCGGTGACCGCACTTTCTCTATTTCGTCGGTCCGTAGCTCTTTGAGTCGCTCCGCGCCGTACTGTTCGTCTTCAGTCGCTGCGGTGGCGTCGGGAGGCAACTCGAAGCCGATCCTCGCCGCCGTGGTCGCCCAGTACGGACGCTTGTGCCGAACGGGGTCTCGTCTCTTTCAGTCGGGAGAGGATGGGATTGACGGCGACGGTAGGTCGTGTTGAAGACTCTCATACTGGATTAGATCGAGCGTCACAACGTACGTCGTTCCCTCGTAGGCGACGATCCAGTGACCTTCGCTATCGGTGCTCGCGACCGGCTCGTACTCGAAGAGCGTGTGGGCCACGCCTTCGAACGCCCCATCGTCGGTCGAGGACGCGTAGTACCCGCCCTCGGCGACCGCCTTGTCGACGACCTCCCGTTCGTCATCGGCGAGTCCCGTGACGGAAAACCGATACTGTGACTCGAGGGTTTCGGCATATTGTTCGCCACTCCCGAGTCGTTCGGCCAAGGTATACTCGTACGTCGTCACCCTCGTTTTGATCGGTTCGACCTCGACGCCCATCCGTTCGCCATCGACCAGGAGAGCATCGAATTCCGGTTCGGGGACGAGGATAGAGGTCGCCTGTTCGTCTTCAGTGTAGGTTCGCTCGCCGCTGACGGCATCGACGCCGGACCGGCGATTCGACAGAGCCGACTCGATCCACTCGACGTCGGCGGGCGGCAGGTCGTCGACCGACCGTCCAGTCCCCTCGGACGCAACGTTGAAATCGAGCAGGAGATGATAGTTGTTGCGCGTTTCGGTAGCCAGTTCAGTTCGCTCGAGTGCGACCACCTTGTCTTCGAAGCGAACCGGGTATGTGACCTGGAGCGGCGGGTGCTCACCCGATGCAGTCGCCGATCCGGTTTCGAGGACCTCGTCGACGAGTTCGCGCATTTCGTCGATTCCATCATCATTCCCTCCATCGTTCGAGCGGACATTGAACGTCACTGGTTTGAGGATTTTATCTGTCGTGGCCTCAGATATCGATAGAACGCCGGCTGGATCCATACTACACCCGGCGAACGCGGCGCAGAGGCCAGTTGCAAGAGACATGAGGACGCGACGTCTGGAGGGCATCACTTGGGTAACGACGTATCATTGGTAAATACTTTCTTCTCACATCATCGCTTCGCACGCCCAGTAGTAGCGTGGCTGGTGATCTCATCGTAACCGTTTCGGCGTAGTGGGTATCCCCCGTGGGTTAAAATTCGATGCGGTTCTTGGATATTCCATCGAACAGCGGCGATAGGACGGCGCTCTTCGCGACGAATCGAGTCATACAGTCAGCAGACCCAGAGGTGTTTTATGATTGGTGTGACAACTTCTGCGGTGATTGGCAACTTATTCGGTCACCTATAATCGCAGTTACCGTGATTGATTCTCTTTCAATCTCCGTCGAAATTGAACATAGTCCCTTGGAGATGCGGAGCTAGTTAAATCGGTCCACTAATATTTAACTAGTAGTGGCTCTATGTGCCAAGTAGTTGCAAATGGTGTTGCAAGAGTTATCTGATAACGCCCCTGGACGGCTCGTCCCATACGATCAGCGTCCATATTATAGTCCAGATCCGCTTCCGCCCGAGACTGAACTCCAGTTCGAAGGGGACTTCTACGAACTGCTTTCGGAGGCAACGTTCTGGCTCGGGAAGCTCAGTGGGTTTAGCCGAACAACGGAGTTCGCTCCTGTCTTGTACACGTCGTTGCTTCGAAAGGAAGCGATGGAATCGGCTGAAATCGAGGGGGCAGATATCGATTACAACGCCCTCTATAGCTTCGAGACTAGATCGCTGGACAATCCAAAGTCCGATGGAGATCCAGTCACAGCTGTCGACGAAACGAAAGACGTCCAAGAGGTCCTCAATTACGAGCGAGCACTCGAGAACGGTATTAACGCGCTCGATCGTGGAGACGAAATCTCGACTGATCTCTTGCATATCCTTCACGAGACGCTCCTCACCGACGTTCCAGACGATCGGCGTGAAACGGACACCATCGGAGCGTTCAAAACGGTCCCGAACCACCTCGGCGAGTTTGTGCCCCCTGTCCCGAGCGTTGTCGACGGCTTGATGGATGCATTGTTGACGTACATCCGGACCGGCGGGAGCTACCACCCGCTCATCGATATTGCGCTCACACACTATCAATTCGAGACGATCCATCCGTACGGAGACGGCAACGGTCGACTCGGACGACTGCTCATCACACTCCAGTTGCACAATCAGGAATACCTCGAACAGCCGACGCTGTATCTAAGCGAATATTTCAATCGCTACAAGGAGACGTACGTCGATCGCATGACTGCTGTGAGAAAATACGGTGAGTGGGAAGCCTGGATCGAGTTCTTCGTGACGGGTATTCGCCATCAAGCGGAAGAATCACTGCTGCGCTCACAGGAGTTGTACACGTTGCAGCAGGAGTACGAATTGGAATACGGTGACAACGCTGCTGCGTACGCACAGCTTGCGTGTACACTCTTTGAACAGCCGTATCTCACTGCGGCTGTCGTGCAAAACCTGCTTGATGTGACTGGGCCGACTGCCTATCGTGCGCTCGATCGCCTCGAGGAAGAAGGCGTGCTCGAGGAAACGACCGGGAAAGAGCGTAATCGAGAGTATCGGGCACGGGAAATCTTTGAGATTCTCGAGCGACCGCCGCGAACATACTGAACTTCTACAGGGAAAGCAGGCTAAGTATCATGAGTACGCTCACGCACTCTTGCACGGTGACATCGACGAGACCGAGCGCTCGAAACGCGACTCAAAGCAGAAGCCGTAGGCGGTACTTTGGCCTTGACATAAGTAGTTCGGAGTTCTATCTCGCTATGGGGAAAGGCGACAATCCAGAAGCGATTCTCGACCGCCTCGAGCGAATCAGTTCGACAGCGGCAGAAATCATTGACGTCGCTCAAAGGGAGATGGCCAAAACAAGCTGAAGAGAACTCGGATATTGAAATTGTATATCTGTCCTCCAGGACAGATATATGTGCTTTGTCCTCGAAGAAGGTTATATGACAAAACGGTCAACCTCCTCAGACGATCCGTCAAAACAGTGGGATACGGATCGGACGATGTTCCAGCGTGTCTACGACATTCTCGTTGGCACTACGGATCCCGTTTCTGCACAACGATTCGCAGAGTGGGCTCGCTGTTCTGAGACCGGTGCTCGTCAGGCACTTGAGCAACTTGTCGAGATGGGGATTGCAGAACGAACAGGAACCCGACCAGCTCAGTATCAGCGGAATCCATCGTACTTTCAGTGGAAGCGTGTTGAAACGCTTGCGCGCGAACACAGCTCAGGTGAGCTTCGTTCGCGCTTGGCAGAACTCATTGAAACAGATCAGGACCTGCAGGAAACGTATGGGGTCCCAGATCCGGATGCTGTCGTCGTCTCTGATGATCCTGTCGAAGACCATGAAGCGCTTCACGACCGGTGGGACGACCTTACAGAATGGCGGACAATCCGTCGAGACATTACAATCTTGAAACGGGCTGTTCAACGGGCCGAGTCATCAAACGATGGTCAGATCCAGTCAAAGACGTGACGGGGCGAGACGAAACGCCAAGCGGTCCCCTTGATGTTCCGACGCTCGAAGTACTTGCACAGCGTGCAGCAACCCATCCACTTGTTTCCACCTGGGAGTTTCGGCCTGATGCAATTTCTCCGCGTGTGCTCGAACTCCAGTTAGACAGCACACAGTATCCCTCCGCAGTACGCGAAGCTCGAGTGGATATTCGATGGTTTGTCGGAGACGACTACACAGTCCACTATATCGAGATTCGTGAGGAGAAGACCTGGCAATGTCGATGGGATCGCCACCCGAAACCAGAGGCGCCTCGGAACCACTATCATCCGCCACCAGATGCGTCCGCAGATGTAGAGCCGTCCTCACTCGAGTGTGACCATCATTTGGATGTCCTCCTTGCCGTGTTGGAGTGGATCGAAGATCGAGTCCAGTCGTTACATTGCTAGCTAAGTCACTATGTTTAAGCAGCGAGAGATTCCCCGCCCTTTTCAGTAGTTGCCGATTCAGATTTCAGGGAGATCGTTGGAGTGGGAGGAGATCAATAAACAATGTGCGTTATCCAACTGTAGACCTACATGAGGAGGAATTCTTTTGGGGGTTGCACATAATTGTGTAACCATAGGATGTACGAAGTATGTGGCGAGAAAGAACTCAAGGTCATCCTCGCGATTGACTCGGGAGATTCTATCTCGGGCGTCGCACGAAAGATCGATGAGAACCGGGAGACAATTCGTCGCGTCGTGAACCGTATCGAAGCGGCGGGCTACGTCGCGTACGATGATGGCCTCCAGCTCATCGATCAGACAGTCCGGGATGTGGGACTCGAGTTTCTGGCCACAGCAGCAATGACTTCACCGCCGTCAATCTCAGAAACGTACGTCCTCCCGCAGTTTGCAGGGATGGATTACGCGTTCACCGCCATCGATGCGGTTTATGTGTGGACTCACGGTGGGTACCAAGTCGCCCGCGATCCAGAGGACTACCCACTATTCATTGCCGTTCAGGAATCTGAATTCGACGCTTGGACGGAGTTCTTCGACCGGTTCGGAATCCCGACTGCAGAGAAGCGCCAGCCTGCTGAAGGTCTCGATGGTGCCATACAGGTCATTCTAGAGCCGCGGCCACAAATCGAGGCAGAGATGGTTGACGGACGTCCCGTCGTTCCACTCCAGGAAACCGTGGCGTTCGCAAACGAGCACTACGCAACGTTCGAGTCGGCACTCGACATGCTCGGACGAATGTACGATGACGTCGATACCGACGCAACATACCGCATGGAGCCCGCCTGAACATGAGCCAAGAAGACCGAAGCGAGGCACTCATCGAAGTGCTCGACGAACTGGAACAATCAGACATAGGATTTGTCCTCGTGGGAGGGTATGCAATCAGTCAATTCGAACCGCGATTCTCGACTGATTTAGATCTCGTCATTACACCCGATAACTACGACGAAGTCGTAGCGTTCCTCGAATCACGCGGCTTTGAACGACAGGCAGATTTTGAAGTCCCACCAGAAGAGACCATCTACAATCGGGAAATCGAACTTTTTGAACGAACTGAGGGATTACCTCACCCGGTCGGTGTGGACATCCTTGTGAATGGTCTGGGTTGTCGGCAGACCGAAGCAGAATGGTCGTTCGACTATCTGCGCAAGCATAGTTCTCCGACGACGATCTCAGGCGGGACTCGCTCTACAACTGCACGAGCAGCTGATGGAGAAGTACTCGTTGCTGCAAAACTCCATAGTGGCCGGAAAACAGACCTCGCTGATGTTCTCGCCGCAATTCCATCAATCGACCTGGACATGGTCGAGTCACATCTACATCGTGGAGATGCAGATGCTCTCCAAGAACAGCTCAGCGATGCACAGACATTCATTGATGATGGCGGGCTGGATCACCGGTTTAAGAGTATGTTTGGTCAATCGGCGGCATCGGCCGAGGACATTGAGACATTCCTTGAGTTCCTCAAGCAACAACAGCAGTGAGATATCGCTCATTGACTCAGCGGAAGTCACCTGCTCGTTAGTTTTCAGGCTCCGTTATACGGAGTTCGCCGCTGACTTCGTAGAGATACCCGCGATCGATCAACCGGGACAGTCCATAGGTTGCATCCCCCGCTTCGAGATCCACCTGTTCAGAGCAACGAAGGACCTCGAGTGCGTGTTCTCGCGGAATTGACTGCCCGCTTTGCTCCGCTGCTGCGTTGGAACTGTGGGTAGACAAAATTTCATACACGTCCGTAATCCACTCTGGAAGCGGTGGGCGTGGATCAGTGAGGTCGGTCATCTCAACGCTGTACTAGCAACTGCACGATCAACCCGCATAAGAATATTCCCCGATAGAGACTCAAATTGACGTGGGGAGATCCATTTTGAAGAGATTCTCTGAACACCCAGAGGCCTGAATTCTGAGTGAGAAACTCTCCTCCACCTGGTTATCTCGTTTATTTAGGAGACAGCGATTGTCACTTCATGCGTCGTCGTTTGCCCTTCGTTATCGGTTGCAGTCAGCGCCACCGTATAGCTGCCGACGGCGTCGTACGCGTGCTGTGTCCACCAAGAACTATCCGTCGTCCCGTCACCGAACGCCCACTCGAGGGTGTCAATCCACTGGTCGTCGTCAGTTGTGTCTCGCACTTCGAAGGTGATGGTCTCGCCGACCGATGCCTCGGTCGTGCTCAGCGACTGTTCGGCGACCAGAGTCCCGGTATCGCCATCGCCATCATCGCTTCCACCGCCGTCACTACCATCTCCGTTTCCGCTACCAGTCTCGGAGAGCCAACTCTTGATGAAGCCGCCGTGTTGTTCAGGTCCGTCTTTTAACTCCCAGGGTTCGTTCCCGCCAGCGTTCGGCGAGTCGAACATAGCCGGCCCCCACGAGTCGTCGAAGCACCAGGCGGTCCAACCCATGTTTTCGTAGGATTCGATCCACTCGCGGACGGGTTCGCCCCAGTTAGAGTTGGTCCCAGCGTAGTGGTCGTCGGTGTCGGGGTCCCAACCGAATTCGGTACAGACGACCGGTACCTCCTCGGCGGGCGTGCCGTACTCGGCGTCGAACTCATCCGGTTGGCCATTGTCCGGGTAGATGTGGGATGCGTAGATCAGTGACTCCCCGTCGAAGGGATGGGTCGGCGCGAACTGCGTTTCGGAGGTCCACGACGGCGAACCGATGATCAGCGCCGTTTCCGGCGCGTGATCCCGAATCAGATCGACCCACGGCTGGGCAACGTCGCGCCATAGCAGCCAGGTATCCTCGCGCGTGTCGACGCTCTCGCCGTACTCACCCCACGTTGTCGGGTACGTCGGCTCGTTGAACACCTCGTAGATGACGTGTTCGTCCGCCGCGAACTCGGGGGCGACGACCGACCAGAAGTTCGTCATCACATCGTCGATTGGCTCGAGTTCGTTCGCCGATTCGACGTCGGCGTTGTAATCGTCCGTCGCAGCCTGGGTGTAGGGCCTGACAAGGTGAAAGTCCACCATCGCATAGACGCCGCATTCCTCGAGAAGATCGACAGCCGGCCGCAACACGTCGTCGACGAACGCCGCCGGACCGCCGAACTCATCGACCGAGTCCTTGGTGACCGGAAGCCGGACGACGTTGGGATACCACCCACGATCAGGATCGGTCGCCCACTCGAGGACCTCCGTCGAACTCTTCGGATGATACAGTTCGTAGAATCCCGGATCCGCGATCGCGAGGCCGCGGAGTTTGATAGTATTGCCATCGGTATCTTCGATCCAACGTCCGTTCGTCTGTAATCGTGAACGGGAACCGTTGTTCGCCGCAGCGGACGGAACGCCGAGTGCGATTGCACTCGTGCCCGCGCCTGTCGCCTTGAGGAACGTTCGTCGATCGAATCGATTCAAAACCATTCCGTGTGAGTTGCCATCATTGGACATACAATCATACGTAACCCGTTATCAAATATATAATTTTTCACGATAGTATTACTAGAGCACGTCCATGAACACAGTACTGTGTCCGCAGAAGACACCGGGCTTGGATCCGGCACAGTGGGATTCACCCTTACGATTGCCGACCATCCCAACACCGGCGGTGACGTAGAGGATCTGGACGCCGGCGTGGTGGCCCGTCCCCATCACATCCGTCAGTGGGAGCAGCGCTTCAAGGACATCCTCGTTGTCAGCGTACCGGTCGGGGACGCGGACGAGCGTTCCGTTCGCTTGCGGGACGCGAAGTTTCTCGGCCTGTGCCCCTCCGTGCTGGCCTTCCGGTGACCAGAAGCCGCCGTTCGGACAGGCGGTGTGGAGTCCCTTGCGGCAGAACTCACACTCGCCACAGCTGATAGCGAACGGGGCGAACACACGGTCGCCCGGTTCGACGTTCCGTACGTCCTCGCCGACTTCCTCGACTATTTCCATCGGTTCGTGGCCGACCTGCGAGCCGGCCTCCGGTTCGTCTTCGCCGCGGTAGAACCAGAGATCCGAGCCACAGATAGCGGTGTGTGTGACGCGGATGACTGCGTCCGACGAGTCTTCGATTTCCGGCTTGGGTCGGTCTTCAACGCTAATTTCTCCCGGGCCTTGATAGACTGCTGCCTTCATAAGTTGTGTACAGTCTATTGTGGGAGCCTGTACGGCACGTGACTGGTGCTATCCAGAAAACCCGTGCACCGGCGAAGACGGAGCCGCCGACGAACCTGCTCGTCGTGCTGAAAGCGGCGCGCTGGTATTACATTCACAGTAAGGGTGGATCCGATCCCGCGTTCCAGTGGGCGATCAAGTGGGCCCGCCATCTTGCGACCGACATACCCAGTGATGTTGACCGATTCGATGAGTTTTTCGAGTATCTCGTCAATAGCGGTCGGTCCCGCGTTATAGACTGAACCGCTCGCCGTCCTCAGGAACGTGCACATCCGCTGTCTCTGCCCGCAGTTCCTCGCGCGACAGCAAGCAATGGTTGATTGCCTCCATATGAACGACCACTATCTCGGCGTCAATGGCCTCGCGGACAGCGTTGACGTCCTCGATGCCCATCGTGATGGGTTCGCCCTGATCGAACTGCGCTTCGCCACCGTTGAGAACGACCAGATCGGGTTCGTACTGGTCGAGTGTCTCTTCGACCGGCTCGTACCAGATCGTGTCCCCGGCGACATACACTATCTCGTTGGCCTCGAAGACGAAGCCCGAGACCGGGCCCATTCCCTCGGCGAGTTCGCCGTGCCCGTGCTGACTCGGCGTCCGGTGGATAGTGATGCCCTCGAAGGAGGTTTCGTCATCGACGGGGCGAACGTCAGTGAAGCCCTCGTCAGTGAAGGCGTCGGCCTCCTCAGGCTGACAGAACAGCGGCACGTCGACATCGAATTCCTCTCTGGCCGCCTCGTCCCAGTGGTCGGGGTGGCGGTGAGTGACAACCACAGCGTCGTAGGTGAGATCAACGTCAGGCAGCGGAACAAGCGGATTCCGATCCTGATTCGCCGTGGTGAGGAACTCCGGAAGTGCCGGGTTGTCTGTCACCGTTGGCATCTCGCCCTGCGGCGTGAACATCGGATCCACGAGAAACGTCGTGTCACCGACATCCAGGAGGATAGTCGCGTTGCGAATCAGCTGAACACTAGCACCAGTCGTTGCCATACCCGGGCCTACGAGAGACGTCGGGGTGGGATTTACTTCGACATATTCCAACCGTCGAGGAGTTCGACGTGTCGTTTACTGGATGAACTCGATGTCCTCGGAATCGAGATCCACGTCCAGGTCAACCTCGAGCGAATCGGCCGCGAACTGTTGTGCCAGCCACGCCTCTGCTCGGTTGAGACGGTACTGGAACGTCGACCGTGACACACCGACGTCTTCGGCGATTTCCGTGACCGATTGCTGCCGTGGCTCTTCGTAGTACCCACGTTCGATTGCAGCCTCGAGTGCTGCCTTCTGTTCGGGCGTGAGCGTTTGCTGGACGCGATCGTCTTCGAGCAAGCACGGCGGCGTGCCGAGTCGTTCAACAGTAAGCGACAGCCCCTCTCGCAGATTCGCTCGGACGTCCTCGTGAATCTCTGAGACTGTCCCGTCGATAAGCATCCGCCACCGGTACTGGTCGCCACGCCGCTCCGTGCGCATTTTGACCTCCTCCTCCGCGTTCACGCGGAGGAATCCCACCACGGGATTTCAGGCCTACCGTTGCGGCCTGTTGGTTTCAAGACGCATACGTTCCGAGCGTCACCTGCTGGGTTTCAGCATCGGCCTGGCTGTCTTGTGGCCCGGTCAAAGAGGCCCCATCCGTAGCCGAGTCATCGTCACCGGCCTTCTGCCGGGAAGTCCGGTCGCTTTGGCGGTGACTCTCTCCACCACGGTAGCGGTCTGCAATGTTTATCGCCCCGTTCACGTCGGCCTGATACTCACCGACCCAACAGCCGTCGTTCGAGCATTGGAACGTCGCCTGTCGTGGTCGGTAGCCGTGTTCACCGCAGGCGTGGCATGCCTTCGACGTGTTCCGGGGATTCACCGTTTCGACGGGAATCCCTTTCTCGGCGGCTTTGTAGCGAATCTGTGCATGGAGTTTCGCAAAGCCCCATCCGTGCAACCGCCGGTTCATGTATTCGCCGTAGTCCATATTCTCACGGATGTATGTCAGGTCTTCTAGCACCAGTACTGGATTCTCGACGGACTCGGCGTACTCAACGACCTCGCTGGTCACATGGTGGAACACGTCGTCAATCCGGTCCCACAGTGCGTCACCGTAGGACTCTGCGATTCGTTCACTGCCACGCTTCTGAAGACGTCTTATGGCGGTGAAGTAGGTTTTGCGGAGCCGACGAACGGCCTTGCCGTCGTCGGCCCACAGGCGGGGGCGAACCGGAGAACCGCTCTCGTCGCAGTGACACACCGTGACAAGACTCGCTTCCCCGATGTCAACACCGATGGGCGTCCGCTGACGAGCGGACGCCCCTGATTGATCCTCCACGTCGCGAGCAGCGGTGACGTGGAGATACCACGTCCCGTCGCGCTCGAACAGCCGACTTTCACCCATCTCAGCATCGTCTGCGTACACCGCTTCGAGCAACTCCCGCTGGTCGGGATTGGCGTGTGCCGGTATCCAGAGGTGATAATCCTCGTGGTGTGGGATTTTGACGTACCACTCGATAGCGTTCTGTGGCTGGTGGTCAAGTTGGAGTCCCTCGTTGGTGAACCGGACAGGGTGGTCGTCATGAAGCTCGTCGGCGTCGTAGCTGTTGTGGAGTTGTGGGACGTACATCTTGAGGGCATTTTTGGCGTAGCCACTCAGGTCGTACTCGACAACCACGTCGTTGGCCGCTGACTGTGTGTCACAGCCAGCAGCGAACGCGGCCTGAAGCGCCTGCTGGTAAGCATCCCGCGTCTCACGAAGCTTCTCTCGCTTGTGGACGTTCGGGTCCACAAGCTTCAGTTCGAGTGTTTTCGTAACCTCGCCCATCGTCGCCGTACTTCATCTCTTGGTTGTGAGAAATATATATTTCAGCCATCCAGAGTGGAAGTGAAGCGGTGAGAAATCCGGCACTGCAAAGAACAGTGGACAGTCACATTCTGCTGTCCGCTCGGCCCTCGCCTGTTCGCTCCTCACTTCCGACTGGCGTCGGAACACTCCTCACTCAAGGGAAGGTGGGAGTATGCGCTCGTACCTCTATCACCAACTCAATCGAGTGGGGTTTACTCCAGAGTAATTTACCTCAGGGTAAACTACTTGCCGTCATGACGTGTATCGTGTCGTATGAGCACTGACCTGGGGACTGTTGAGGGAATGGAGCCTCGCGAACTCGTCCACTTCGTCACCCAGCAAACGCGGTTTGCCCTCATCAACAACATCCTCCAGCATCCTGATCAGCTCCCGTCGATGTACGAACTCGAGGAGCTCAATCCCAGTGTCAGCGACGCCACCGTCTACAAACACGTCCAGAAGCTGATCGACGCTGGTATCGTCAAAGAGGTCGCCCTCGACGATGACGAACGTCGACAGGGGTACCCGTGGAAGTTCTACGGGCTCACCGAGGAGGGACGTGAATTCCTCGACGACCACAACCTCCTCGCAGCCGAGGAGACGCTCCAACAGATCTACGACACAATCTCAGACAAGCTCGAGAAGATGGTCAAGTACGAGAACGCTCCCCGTCCGGAAGAAGCGTAACTCCCGAAAGTTCGGCCCGAATTAGCACTCGATCAGGATTCGATTTTGTAGTCAGTCGCCAGCTCCTGGAACTCGTCGCACTCCGGAAGACGGTCGTCGTCGACCTCGCCGTGGGTCTCGAGGTAGTGGAGCAAGGCGTCGATTTTGTCTTCGAGGCCATACTTCACCGCCTGCTCTCGGAGGTCTTCTTCGTCGACATCGACGTGGCTGAGCAGGAGGAGACAGTACGAGTGGTGGCGGCTGCCGTCGTCGATGAGCAGCGTGTGACAGCAGAGTTCCGCCGGCGAGACTGCGTCGAGTTCCTCGGAGTAGACGTAGTAGCGGTGGGCGGTGAGCAGGAACTGGAGGCCAAAGGCCGCGAATCGAGCGAGACCGGTTTCGTGGAACCCCTCCGCGTCGGTCTCCGTCTCGGCCTGGGCGAGGAATTCGTCGTAGTTCTCCCAGAGGATCGTTCCCTTCGGGGCAACGGCTTCGAGGCGTTGGCGATGCAGATGGTGTGCGAGTTCACGTGCGAATTCGTGGAGGCGGTCGAAGTCGGCGTTGAAGTCATAGCGGCCGTCGTCCGTCCCGACGAGACCCCGGTCGCGAAACCGCTTGAGGACTCGGTTGACCGTGTTGCGGTAGTTGTCGCTCCGGTCGGCGATCTCGGAGACGGTTCGCGGCTGGTCGATGTAGTACAGCACTTCGAGTGCCTTGCCGGTCAACAGCTCGGGGAAGTCGATGTGGGAGTGCTGGCGAACGAGGTCCTGATAGAGTTCGACGGCGCGAGCATCCGACGGGACGACTCGTTTTCGGCGGCCGTCGCGTTCCGTGTAGACGAGCCCCTTCTCGACGAGGTCGCCGATGGCGCGAGAGAGATAACTCTCGCTGTGGTCGAGCTTCGTCGCGAGCTCTGAGATCGTGTCACCGTGTTCGACCGTGGCGAGGAACCTCGAGTTCGATGCGCCGGAGCACGGTGTAACTTAGTAGGAAACTGGTTTATAAAGAAGTTTCGAGTAGTGTTACAGTCAGCAGGTGCGGGAGCCGGCCCTATTGTCTTAACCAACTAAACACCTCTCTCGCGAAATCGAACGAGATCAACATCGATGGGAAGCGTCTCGAAGTCGTCATCGGCACCGGCGATGAGTGTCGCATCCGTCTCGTGGGTGAGTGCAACGCCTATCCCTGTCTCCCGTGGTGCTTGTTTGTCATGTGAACTCCGCTGCGTTCAAAATCTTAGCACCGGTCGAAACGATTGTACAAAAGGAGCCATAGTAGTATTCCTCATCTGTTGGATCGTAGTTCCACGCCGTCGGCATTATGGCAAATTATTTGATGTGTTTTGAATTGATAGAGTATGTCGAAGACATCATTTATAGCATGTTCGAGTTCAGTGAGGAAGCGATTAATTGTGTCTCTGGATAGTGGTTTGTCAAGTGTGTAGTAGTAACCAGACGAGTGAGCTGGAATCTTTGTGTAACTGGACTGCGCCAGGGATCTTCTTGTAGTAGCATTGTAGAAAGCCGTGAAAGAGATTTAGTAGCCATTTACCTTGTGTTTCCTCGTTCGAATCGCAGTCGTGACACCTACTCACCACACCTAACTGCCTCACACATGATGTTTTTCTATGACTCAGTTATATGCTACCGTTAGATATATCTTACCGCGGGAACCATGTACCAACATAGTAAAATAGTGAAGCAGGGAAGAACTTATCCGGATCTCTTAATTAAAATTTTGTATGGCTCTCCAACGTCGTAATCTCCTCACTGCAATTGGTGCGGGAGTGATAACTACTTTCTCTGGGTGTATTAATAGCTTTCGTGAAACAAACCAACCAAAGGAAGGGGATTGGACACAAATTAGCAAAAATTCCCAACATACGGGATCAGATACATCAGTTCCGGGGATTTCTGAAGGCGATATTCATTGGGAGGTAGAATTTGATTCCAATGTTGATTTGATCGGTATTTCTGTCACAGATGACCAAATAATTCTGGCTGATAATCAAGGTGTAAAAAGTGGTTCTTTGCATAAAATATCCCTATCTGATGGAGATATCAAAGATACGTATGACCTGTCAACAAAAATCACAAGCCCGCCAGTAATTAGTAATAATTCGATTCTTACTATTACTAACGCTAGAGATGAGATCAGCATTCTCAACGCATTTGACTACAACGGAACTGAACAATGGGGACATCAAATTTATGGTCGACTTCCTTCAGCGCCAACGATATATCAATCGACAGTCTACAGCGGTGACCAAAATGGAGTTGTCTACTCACTTGAGGAAGCGACGGGTGTAATTCACTGGGAGCGGCAATTTGGTGATGACAATGATACTGGATCTATTCCCGCACCACCAACAGTAGATGGAACTGGCGTATATATATCAGTAGATGGGTCCTCAGCACAGGGTATCTATTCCCTATCTCCGAAAGATGGAGAGATACAATGGAGCGTTGAGGGCCCACAAGTTCCATCTGTAATGACGCGAACAGGAGACTTGCTTCTCGCTAGTTATTCATCGTACGAGCTTGTAGCGTTTGATATTCATACAGGAAAGCGTCGCTGGTCGACGAGCCTTTCTAAAAAGGATACCTCATCACCAGCAGTAGCTGAGGAGATTATTGTGATTGCTGACGAGGAACAGTTATATGGACTTGATTTGGAGACTGGTGAAAAACAGTGGTCACTTCAATGTAACCCACAGACTACTAGCCAACCGATTATCGCGGGTAACACCGCTATCACCAACACTGAGGATGGACTTGTTAGCTGTTCAGTATCTTCCGGTGAACGGTTGTGGTCCCTTGATAATAATTCGACAATCCCCCTTGTTGCTGTCGAAAATGGGATTCTAATTAGCCCTGAAAGTAATGTACTTTCAGTGTATACGAGTTACTAAATACAAATATTGGGTATTACACGATCGGTTAAACTCGTCAAGGATGATAAAGCCATCCTATGACTAGTGGGATTCATCATGTTTCCGGAGTTCTTCAAGACGTTCAGGGTGAATTGCTGTTCTGCCAATCATACCCGATATGAAAATTGTTGAGGGGCACGTTTACCATTGCCTAGGAAGGATTTCGAGTGCGTGCTCATAGCGTCTTGTTTCTGGCCGTACCAAGCCCTGTAGCGTGGATTTTGGCGTGATGACACTGTGCTGGTGAGGCAACTCAATCGAGCACGCTCGTGTGCAATAAAGATCAGTTTTCATCAACATTATCTGCTCTTGCCAGCACCCATGTCACGCTCCTACTTCAGCGTGGAAAAAAGATAACCAGGAATAATGTAGCTAGATTGTACTTTCTAAAATATCGCCAAGATTATTTGACAGGCTCTCTGCAATCTTATAGTTAGCTAGTGCAATGACTAATGATTGTGTATCTTCTGGATTCTTCTTTGATTTTGAAGTTTCAAGCATAGAGTTTGCATATCGCTCTCGACTATCTATCATATCCAATAACTCTAATGTGAGAGGATCTTCTTCAATTTCCTGTTTCGTTTGTTGAATACTTGTTCGTGCTGTTCTTGCTCTTTCATTTGTTGCCTCAATGGTTACACGCTTTTTGCTAACCCACGGGTTGGGGATAGAAGTCAAGTCACCTGCAACTAATCGCATAGCATCGGATTTAATGCTATTTATAAATGCGACTTCTGTCAGCCCACGTTCCATCATAGTTTGAGTCTGACTTCGATACCCGTCCGCAGATTCTGCTACAATTGATGCGTAATTATTAGAATTGTAAGACTTAGTCAGATTGGCACTAGTAGTTGAGACTGCCTTCTCATATCCCTCGATCGCAGATGAGTTATCGGTATTCTCTGGATTTGAATTGTTTATGTGTTTCGAATCGCTCACATTCATAGATGCAGCCTTTATAGAGCTATAGGCCTGCGCTAAACATATTTCTTTTGGCTCATCACCTGATTCAAAAAGTTCTGGAACTTGTTCTAGGTGATCTAGTGCAGAATTCAAACTATGTTGGATTTCTCCCTGTACAATAAGATCTTTCTTATTTGATGGCTGACGTTCTATGTCTTTCTTCGTCGTTTTAAGTTTGGAACGGATACTTTCTACTTCATTTATAATGGATTCTTCCGAAATATCTTCTGATTCACCTTTCTGATATCCTTCAGCAGTGAATCCATTCATAGCTGCCTCTCTCGCCGTGATAAATGCCTCCCAATTATCAGATGTTTCCTTACTTTGCTTTAGTAATGACTTCTGCCGGTTAGAATGTCTAGCAACAAAGGCATTGGTCTCTCTATTATCTACCGATTGTATTCCTACGCTATTATTTGCTTGTATTCCTGCGCTAGATTCAGCAAGTGACTGTGCTTGCCCAATTGCCTCATCAGATATTTTAACTGAAGGAGATCCCCTCCGTGAATTTGGGGCCGAAACAGAATTGGCAGCAGCTGCCGTGCCAATGCCGGAAATTCCTACTATTGCTCCTGCGATCGTACTGAGAGTGGTTCTACGTTTCATGATTATCGGTAAACCTGGAAGTTTGGGTAGTGATAGTTAGTGTTTGAATCATCGGTGCTGACCGGGCTTCCGTCAATTCTAAACCCTGCATCTGTACTTGTTCTTGCATTCATTCTGTACCAACCAGTTACTACAGGTGTGTTCACATGTGTGAGCCAATTTATCCCTTGTACTGGAGGAGAATCATTGAATTTTAGGTGAACGTATGTCGTAGAATCCACCTCTCTTTCGACTGATTTGGAATCGTTCTGAAGTGCAAACGGATCTGGAAGAGGAAGATTTGAGGCACTACTAACAACGCTCACTAAATAAGATAGCGCTGCTTCAGCTACAGGGTCGATCTCGCCACTACCACTATTACCCTGTTGGCTTTCTTGTAGATCTGTTATTCTTATACTTGTTCCTGGATTGCTAAATTCTTCGACTTCTATTTCATGGTTTTTCGTACCTGGTATCCAGATTTGTGGGAAAATAATTGATCCCATATTTTTTGAATCATCATAAGATAAACTCATTGTGATTGACTGGGTGGCAGCTACTGGTTCATTTGTACTTGAGCTTGTTATTCTATCATCACCATAGGCAGCGGAATAGTGATCAACATAATTCCACTCATCATTGTATTCGAATTGGTGTTCATCACTACCATACTCTACTTGATCAGCTGATGCAGTACCTGACGCAAGGGCTATAGCTCCCGCGACAGATGCTGTGGCCTTTTTTAGCCTATTATCTTCAGGCATGCAATAATGTATGCTTAGACAACATTATTAAGACTATTGTAACTATCCATATGCAATAACCGATAGAAATAGTATGGGGAACCTTACCATCCCCAGACAAAATCAGGAAGCCCCATCTGCTCACGGGCGCGAAGCGCTCGTTCGCATGGTCCGTGAGACCTCCGGTCTCATGTTACCTTCAAGGAGCGAACCGCGCAAGCGGTGAGCGAGTAGGGTAGGGAGGAAGTCACTGGGTATAGATGGGTTCGACCGCATACATAGTCCTCATGGGTATAGATACACCTATTATAAACCCTGAAATAACGTTATGAGCGATCCTCATTCGTCGTGTCTCTACACCTTACCCGACGACAGATGCTATCGACGGTAGGAATTGCTGGAACAACGGTTGCGACCCTCGACAATGCGACACCCGGGCGTGCAACTGACAAGTCGGTCGGAGAGCGGGACACGCACTCGGAGGTTGAGGATCTCGACCCCGTCCTTGCCCAACTCGGCGATCTCGATGGGGACCGGGCGATCATTTGGGGGCGGGCGAACTGTCCTTCCCGACTGTACGTCGAGATCGCTACCGACGAGACGTTCAGTGATGTCCGAACGGTACGCGGTCCGGCCGCGCTCTCTGTTACGGACTATACGGCACGAGTCGACCTCAAGGGGCTTCCCCGAGGCGAGCAGGTGTTCTATCGTGTGGTATTCGATCGCCTTAATAAACCGGGATCGTACACTGACGCCGTCAGTGGGTCGTTTCGCACGCCACCGGCGCAATCGGAGCAGGCTGGTGATCTCCGATTCCTCTGGGGCGGGGACGTCGCCGGGCAGGGATGGGGGATCGACCCCGAACACGGAGGAATGAAAATTTTCGAGACGATGGCCGATCTTGACCCCGACTTCTTCATCCATTCGGGCGATGCCGTCTACGCCGACGGACCACTCCAGAAGACGGTCGAATTCGACAACGGCGAGAACTGGACCAACATTGTCACGGAAGCCAAAAGGGATGTCGCCGATACACTCGCCGAGTTCCGGGGCAACTACCTGTATAATTTCCTCGATGAACACTACAGGGAATTTGTCGCCGAAGTGCCGGTGATCGCTCAGTGGGACGACCACGAGGTTACGAACAACTGGTATCCTGGCGAGATCCTTTCTGAGGAACCCCATGACGTCAAAAGCGTCGATCTGCTCGCGGCTCGTGGTCAGCGAGCGTTCCTGGAGTACATGCCGGTTCGCTCGGACTCGCACCATGCCACACGGGATGAGCACTACGATACGTTCGATTATGGGCCATTAGTCGATGTATTCCGACTCGATCTCCGCAGTTACCGCGGACCGAACATTGCAACGCTGGACGAGGAGCGGAGTTCGGAGACAGCGATCCTCGGCGAGAAACAACTCGCATGGCTGAAAGAGTCGATAGCCGACTCGGATGCGACTTGGAAGGTTATCGCCTCAGATATGCCGATCGGGCTTCTCATCCCCGACGGTGACGTCTTCGAGGGGATCGGAAACGCAGACGGCGCGCCACGCGGGCGCGAGTTCGAAATCGCCGAACTCCTCTCGTTTCTCCATGACGAAGGTATCTATAACGTTGTCTGGTTCACCGCCGATGTCCACTACACGGCAGCACACCACTACCACCCCGACCGAGCGCAGTTCTCCGAGTTCAACCCCTTCTGGGAGTTCGTCTCGGGACCACTGCACGCGGGGACGTTCGGGCCAAACAAACTCGACAATACCTTCGGCCCGAAAGTGATATACGAAAAATCACCGCCTGAGGGCGAGGCGAACCTCCCCCCCAGTGCGGGATTACAATTTTTCGGCCAGGTCGACATCGACGCCGATACCGAGGCACTGACCGTCACATTGAAGAACCGTGACGGAGAGTCACTGTATTCAACAGGGTTCGAACAGGATCAGTACGGACGATGACATCCTCAGCGCTGTGAACGGCACGGCTTCCTTGCACAGGAATACCGACTACCGACCGGTAATGAGTCCCACCCTAACCTCGTTAAGCGATACGCTCCCAATTACTCTGAATTGGGGGGTATAGTTGCACGAGACCTTCAAATAACCAAAGGTTATTCAACTCTGCTCTGGTAACGTACGATTCTCGTTCTTCTACAAATTTATATAATTTATATTAATAGTATAGTCAAGATAGACTTGTACGACCACTTTTTCTCGCTATCAACCTCAATCTGTTTCTTATCGACCGCTGTCAAGACCAACGACAACCGATCTTGTGTATTTAATGCAATTAACCTATACTCACGGCTCTTTCTCGATGTCGGAGTCTCGGCCTGCGAGGTACCGATCTAGCTGCTGCGTTCTTGCACCGACTCACCGAGAAACACGATGTCGACGACATCGTGTTTCTCGTCGATGGCTACGACTATCTGCTGCCTTCTTTCGGTTAGGGTTGAGCGGTCAACTCGACTACGTCGAACGAAACTTCATCGAAAAGTGGTTTCACACGCTGAAGATTCGAGTCGACCGCTTCTACAACTCGTGGGGAGCAATCGAGCGAGCGTCGGAGAATAGATTGAATAGTATATACATAACTACAATACACAAGGACCGAACTAATCACTCAATATAGATGTTCTAGCGGAGATATTAAACTAGATAGTGCCGCTGCCATTGAGCTGTGAGAAAAAATCGAGGGTCCTGCGAATCGAACGCTACCTGTGGTGGAAGTGATGAGTACGATAGGCATTTTGCTCGTCATCTTTCCCGCTTCGTTCGGGCCGAGCAGCCAGATAACTGTCCCCGATTCGACATCGAAGGATACGCCATCAACTGCTGTGATTCGATTCTCACTGGCTTCGAACGCTTTTGAGAGATTCCGAACGGAGTAGTGAATCCGCCTGAGAACGCAATTCACTCCTGTTCAGACCAGTTGCTATAGCAGTGGAGTTACGCTCGAACCCTCCACTCTCGATGGATTCAACAGTGTCTTTCGTCCCACACTTACGCCTTCAATTCAATACCCTATAAAAAAACGATCACTGTGTGAGAGTCTCGAGAGAGCAAGGAAAACCACTATCCTGTCGTCGCTGGTAGTACATCGGACCCCAATCCAGATGGCCACCGAGTACGTCTTCATCAGCGACCTTCACATCGGCGGCGACCAGCAGTTGACGACGCTCGACTTCAAAGACGAACTGCTCTCGTTTCTCGAGGGTCTCGAGGAACGGGACAGCGACGTCGAGTTAATCATCAACGGCGACGCCTTCGGCCTCTGGGAGTACGCCGAGGTGACGGGGACGGACAAACTCGAACGGGTAATCGAAGACCACCCGCAGGTGTTCGAACAGTTTCGAAAAACCGGCGAGGAGATCGACATCACGCTCATCCCGGGGAACCACGACTACGACCTCGCGTGTTACTCCTCCTACGTGGACCGACTCGCGGAGTACAACGTCACCTTAGAGCCCGAGATCGTTATCACCCGCGAAGTCGCCGGCGGCACGATCTGGATTGAACACGGCCAGCAACACGACGCGAACAACCGGATGCCCGACTGGGGGAACCCGGCCGCGCTGCCGGTCGGCTACTTCGTCGTCCAACGGATCGTCGCCGCCGCCGGGCAGTACTCCGAACACGCCAGGGGGAACTGGCTCCGGGACATCCAGTCGGTCGCCCCGATGGAGGAAATTCCCCGCTGGTTGCTCTCGAACTACTTCTACCGGGAGATGAGTCCGCTCCTGCGGACGATCGTCATCCCGCTATTGCTCTTTTTCAACATTACGCTGCTCTACCTGTTCGGCACCGTCCTCGAGGCGATCGGGCTCCTTCCAGCGGACTTTTTCACCGACAATCCGCTGGTCCAAGCGCTCGGAGTCGCCGACATCGTCCTCGAGCTCATCATCGCTACGAACATCGTCATCATCGCCGTGTTGCTCCTGCTCGCGATTCCGTTCTGGCTGTTCAGGCGGGACCTTAGGCACACGCTCGAGCGCTTCGGTGTCATGCTGTCGGGAGTGCGCGTCGGCCAAGGCGACCGGCCGTTCCTGAACGCGGCTAGGGACACTTTTGAGTCACATTCTAGGGTCGCGGTCTTCGTCTACGGTCACACCCACCGGGCGTCGCTCACGAAGTGGGGCGATCGAGCTGTCGTCAACACCGGAACCTGGCTGAAGAAGCTCCAGCACGTCAAAACGCGCTTCTCGCGGCTGCCGGGGATCTACTATCCCTCATTCCGACTGAACTACTTCCGGATCTTCTCCGAGGGCGACCGGATCGTCGTCGAGTACGAGGTGATCGAGACGGATCAGCCGCGTGACCTCACATGGTTTCAGCGGCTGGTCGCGCGCCGACCCCCGGCACCGCCGGCGATTCCCGAGCGGACCGTGCTCGATCCCGACGGCGAACTCGAGCTACCGGCATCTGACGAAACACCCGGAAGCGAATCCGATCCCGATCCCGATCTACTGCGCACCAACGATCCCGAGATCGATGACTAATCAAGTAGTCGTGATGACTTCGATCACGTTCGGCGGCTCGATCGAGTAGGCCTTCCCGAATCGGTGGTTACTTTGACAGTTGATCAGTTTGGTCACGAAGGCGAAACCCGAAAACTATGATCGCCCCCGTACCACATTTTCAATAACGCACGAGCAAGCCGGTAGATTGAGCAACTTGAACACTACCAGAACCATCAGAGATCACATCAGTCGGTTGATGGAAGAACGACATCGAGGGATGCTAAACTAGACGTACTGTTGACGCAGATTTCGCGACACAACTGAAGCCATCGTGGCGAACTCAAGCCTCATAGGAATGTCAATATTCATATTGATACTGAATTGATTGATTAGTTGAAGATATTGATGATAGGGCTATATACCCAGACGTTGAGATTGGCTTTGGTCATTATGGCTCGAGTAGAAGTTGAAGAAAATGTGGAACTGTTCGTTCAGGATTGGGGATCAGGTACTCCCTTCGTGTTTATCCATGGTTGGCCATTGAGTCACAGGATGTTCGAGTACCAATACATCCAACTCCCAAGAGAGGATATTCGGTGTATCGGCATCGACCTCCGCGGATATGGACAATCGAGTAAGCCATGGAGCGAATACGATATCGATATGTTCGCTGACGATATTAAGTCGGTTCTCGATGAATTGAACGTCGATGATGTAACACTTGTGGGTTTTTCAATGGGGGGCGGCATCGTCACGCGGTATATGAGTCGACATAACGAAGAACACGTGGGGCGATTGGCGCTACTTGGTGCTGCGAGCCCTGTTCTGACCGAAAGACCGGACTTCCCGGAAGGCATCGATAAAGCTGTATTCACGGACCTTGCTAAGGGATGCTACCAAGACCGAGCGAAGGTAAGCAGTGAGTTCACCAATTCGATATTTCATTCCGAACCGAGTACTGAACTGAAAGATTGGTTCCAGAATATGAGCATGGAATCATCGCCGCAGGCGATGGCCGATTCGATCGAATCGGTCGGTGACATGGATCTTCGTTCTGACCTCAATGATATCACTGTTCCGACGCTTATCTGTCACGGCGTCCACGATCAGGCCTGTCCATTCGAGCTGACAGCGGAAAAACTCCACGAGGGAATTGAGAACGCAGAACTTGTTCGCTTTGAAGAGAGCAGTCACGCACTCTTCTACGAGGAGAAGGAGAAACTGAACCAACAGTTGGTAGAATTCAGCGAATACACCCAGTGAATCAACTGAAACAGCACACAGAACAATCAGTCAGGCCGATGGCACGACCCAAATTCCGTCCACTGTGGCGGGAACCTTGTCTCTGGAGAATCATAGGCCGACTGAGACTCCCAGGGCGGAAACCGCGCCGGCGTCGGACTACGGCCGACTGACTGAGGGATCTTCGATTCCTCTCCGTTCACGGCGCAGAGGATGTCATTGGTAGGCCTGTAACCCGGTGAACTCCTCGCCGAGGATTAGTGTGTGGATGTCGTGGGTGCCCTCGTAAGTGTAGACCGTCTCCATGTTGGCCATGTGTCGCATCGGGGAGTAGTCCGTGGTGATGCCGTTGCCGCCGAGCATCTCGCGGGCGATCCGGGCCTGGTCGCGGGCCGTCCGGACGTTGTTGCGCTTCGCCATCGAGACGTGCTGTGGTCGCATCTCTCCGCGCTCTTTGAGTTCGGCGAGCCGGTGTGCCAGCAGTTGCGCCAGCGTGATCTGAGTTCCCATCTCCGCGAGTTTGCGCTGTTGGAGTTGGAACCGCCCGATCGGACCGCCGAACTGGTCGCGGTCTTTGGCGTATCGGCGGGCCTCCTCGAAGCAGTCCCGCGCCGCTCCGACCGCGCCCCAGGCGATGCCGTAGCGGGCCTGCGTGAGACAGGACAGCGGCCCCTTCATGCCGGAGACACC
The DNA here is from genome assembly GCF_000517625.1 of Halostagnicola larsenii XH-48. GTDB lineage: Archaea > Halobacteriota > Halobacteria > Halobacteriales > Natrialbaceae > Halostagnicola > Halostagnicola larsenii. The sequence goes on from NZ_CP007057.1 coordinate 288,779, forward strand.
GGGCAGGACGTTCTCCTCGGGGACGCGGACGTCGTTGAGCCCGATCTCGCCCGTGATTGACGCGCGCAGGGAGAGCTTCTCGGTAATCTTGTTGGTCGAGACGCCGTCGCGGTCGGTTTCGACGAGGAACCCGCGGACGGGATCGTCCTCGGCCGAGCGGTCGCGCGCCCAGACGACGGCGACGTCTGCGATCGGGGAATTCGTGATCCACGTCTTCGCACCGTTCAGGACGTAGCCGTCACCGTCGCGCTCAGCGTAGGACTCCATCGCCGACGGATTCGAGCCGTGTTCGGGTTCGGTAAGACCGAAACAGCCGATCATCTCGCCCCGCCCCATCGCGGGCAGCCACTCCGCTTTCTGCTCCTCGCTCCCGTAGGCGTGGATCGGGTACATCACGAGCGCTCCTTGCACCGAGGCCATCGATCGCAGCCCCGAGTCGCCGGCCTCGAGTTCCTGCATCAGGAGCCCGTACGCCGTCTCGGAGACGTTCGGCGAGCCGTAACCCTCGAGATTCGGCGCGTAGAAGCCGAGTTCGCCCATCTTCGGGATCAACTCTCTCGGGAAGGTTCCGTTCTCGAAGTGTTCGCCGATGTCGGGCTTGACGTGATCGTCGACGAACTTCCGAGCCGTATCCCGGATCATGCGCTCTTCCTGGCCCAAGTCCTCCTCGAGCCGCACGAAATCGAGCATACGTTGACCTAGACGAATAGCACAATAGGTATTGCGATACCAAGTGTCACGCGACGGGTATCGTGACGGCGGCGAGGGCGCTTCTCGAGCGCGATCGTCGCTGCGCCGCGACAGGTGCCCTCGCGGCCGTGCCAGGGCAGGGACCGCTGGCGACAGCGGGCCGGGGAGGATCGTTTCCAGCGCCGGCCGTGACGATCGAATTCGGGCCGACCGCGTGTATCGTGCTGACAAGTAACAATCCTTTTGTGACGTTCAGCCGTCGATACACAGCGTATGACAAATCTCGTGACAGACGTTGCCGAGACCGTGGCGACGTACCCGGATTCGACCGCGATCGCGTATCAGAGATCCGAACTGACCTACGAGGAGTTCTGGGAGCGCGCCGGGCGGTTCGCACAGGCTCTGGACGACCGCGGCATCGACGAGGGCGACCGCGTCGGGATCTACCTGCCGAACCTGCCGCAGTTCGTCACGGCCTTCTACGGCACGCTGCGCGCCGGCGGGATCATCGTCCCGATGAACCCCCAGTACAAGGCTCGAGAGATCAGCCACATGCTCGGCGACAGCGGGGCCAAAGCGGTCGTCGCGCTGTCCGATCTCGTTCCGAACGTTCTCGAGGTACGGGACGACACCGACGTCGAACGGATCGTCAGCGTGGGCGGAAACGCCGACGGCGCCACCGAGTTCGGCGACTTCCTCGCGGACGACACCAAGGAGGTCGTCGATCGGGCGGACGACGATGTCGCGGTCCAGCCCTACACGTCCGGGACGACCGGCACTCCAAAGGGCGTCCTGTTGACCCACTACAACCTGGCGTTCACGACGCGGGCCAACGCAGACGTCCCGCCGGGCGGCTTCGAGGCCTCCGACCGGCTCATCGGCACGCTCCCGTTGTTCCACATCTACGGCATGTCCGTCGTCATGAACGGCGCGATGTACAGCGGCGGGACGTACTACCCCGTCCCGGAGTGGGACACACCGGCGGTCATGGACCAACTGGAAGAGGACGGGATCACGATCATGTTCGCTGTCCCCGCGATGTTCAACGACATGATCAACCAGCCCGACGCCGCCGAGTACGAGTTCGAGGCGCTTCGGTTCGCCAACTCCGGCGGCTCGAGCCTCCCGATGGAGGTGCTCGACCGGTTCGAGGAGCTGTGGGGCGTCCAGCTCAACGAGGGCTACGGCCTAACCGAGACGAGCCCGGTCACGCACGCGAACACGAACCGGAACCGCCGGAAGGGAAGCATCGGCCAGCCCCTCGAGGGCGTCGAGGCGAAGATCGTCGATAGCGCGGAACGGAGTTCCGTTGATCGTTCGGACGCCGATGGGCCGCCCCAAGACGAGGATTTCGAGGAAGTGCCGCGCGTCGAGGAGGGACCGATCGACGAGGAGGAGGCGGATCTCGACGCGATCACGGGCGAGCTGGTCGTCCACGGCCCGAACGTGATGAAGGAGTACTACGGCCTGCCGGAGGCCAACGAGGAGTCGTTCACCTACGAGGACGGCAAGCGCTGGTTCCACACCGGCGACATCGGCTACTGGGACGAGGATTCCTTCTTCTACGTCGTCGACCGCGAGAAGCACATGATCGTCACCGGCGGCTACAACGTCTACCCGCGGGAAGTCGAGGAGCTCCTCTTCGAACACGAGGACGTCGCCGACGCCGCCGTCGTCGGGATCCCGGACGAGCGCCGCGGCGAGACGGTCAAAGCGTTCGTCGTTCCCGCGAGCATCGCGAGCGGGAGCTCGTCGAACGAGCAAAGCGAGTCCGACGGTGTCCCCACGCCGGACGCCGGAGCGACGCCCGAGGACATCAAACAGTACTGTCTGGCGAACCTCGCCGAGTACAAGCATCCCCGCGAGGTCGAGTTCATCGAGGAACTGCCGCGGACGACGACCGGCAAGGTTCAGAAGTTCGAACTCCGCGACGAAGGCTGAGCGCCGTCGATGTCCTCGGTCGAGAGGCCCGTTCGCTCGAGCATCTCGTTTACGAGCGGGACCGACAGCCCCCGCGAATTCGCCGCCGAACGTACCTTTTTGATCGTTGCCCGTGACCGCCCTCCATGGTCGAATCACTGGAGACCGTCCTGGTAGAGTACGACGAAGACCGCGGCGTCGGCACGCTCACGATGAATCGACCGGACGCGCTGAACGCGCTGAGCGCGCAACTGCGAGACGACATCGTCGCCGGACTCGAGCGCCTCGAGGAGCGAAACGACGGAGCCGACGGCGTCGAATTGCGGGCCGTCGTGCTCGAGGGGGCCGGTGGGAAGGCCTTCTGCGCCGGCGCGGACATCGGCGGCTTCTGCGGGGAGTCGTCCGGCGGCTCCTCGGCCCGATCGCACTACGATTTCATCCGCGACTTCCCCGCGCCCGTCGTCGCCAAGGTCGATGGCTACTGTCTGGGCGGCGGGTTCGAGACCGCGTTGGCCTGTGATTTCCGGCTGGCCAGCGAGAGCAGCACGTTCGGCTTCCCCGAGGTGACCCTCGGGATCCTGCCCGGCGCCGGCGGCGTTCAGGACGTCACGAAGATCGCCGGCCCCGCCGTCGCGAAGGAACTCGCAATGACCGGCGAGCACATCTCCGCGGCACGCGCCGATGAAGAAGGGCTCGTCAACCGCGTGTACGCCGACGACGAGTTCGACGCGGAGGTCGACGACTTCGTCACCGACCTGGCCGGGCAGGCACCGCTCGCCGTCCAGGCGATCAAGCGGTCCGCCGACATGGCCGTCAACAGCGGACTCGAGGAGGGGATCGCGTACGACCGCTCCCTCTTCCAGGAGTTGCTCCGGACCGAGGACCACGCGGAGGGTGCGGCGGCGTTTTCCGAGGACCGCGAGCCCGAATTCGAAGGGAAGTAACGGCTGAGACGGCGGCGGTCGTTTTACTTCCGACCGATTTTCGTCTTGCAGTGGCGCGCCGCGTCGTGTGAGCGGCCACCGAACTGCGATTCAGCGCGCAGCCGTGCGGGTGTGTCGGCGCCCGGTGACAGTAGCCCGTCTCAGTCCCATTCCTCGCCGATACCCGCCAACGAAAACGGGCCGACTGGGAGGTTGTACCCGTCCTCGAGCGCCTTGTCGACCTGCTCCTCCGTGGCGATGCCTTCGTCGACGATCTTCTGGGCCTCCTCGCGCATGGCCGCGTGACAGCGGTTGGCGATGAAGCCGTAGGAGCCGGGGTCGTCGTCAATGGTGACCCGCGTCTTGTCGAGTTCGTCGACGAGTTTCTCGGCGCGCTCGACGACGGCCTCGTCGGTCTCGGGCGCTCTGACGATCTCGACCATGTCCATGACCGCGACCGGGTTGAAAAAGTGCGTCACCGCGACCCGCGAGGGGTCGGAGACGGCGTTGGCGATCGAGGTCACCGCGAACCCGCTCGTGTTCGAGTACAGCGGCTGGTCGTCCGTGACCTCGTCCAGATCGCGAAAGACCTGGCCCTTGATCGCCAGATCCTCCGTGACCGCTTCGATGACGAACTCGGTTCCCGCTGTCGCCGCCTCGAGGTCCGTCGTGAACGTCATCCGCTCTATGACCGCGTCCTTCTCCGCTTCCGAGAGATACCCGCCCTCGACGGCGTCCTCGAGGCCGTAGTTGCCCGAAATCACCCGTTCGCGTGCTTCCGCTGCCAACTCCTCGTTGATCTCGCGAACGGCCACCTCGTAGCCGCTGCGTGCGAGTACCTGTGCGATACCGGCGCCCATGATGCCGCCACCGACGACGGCAGCACTCGTTTGTGCCATGCCACCATCCTTCACGAGAACCGTCTTAGTTCTTGTCAAGCCGGAACGACGCCGGGCCGAAGCGCCGCTCTCGGCCGCGATCGACCGCTCGGAATCGGAATGTTCCACACCTCGAGGATGGTTTTGGATTGTCCGAACTCCTCGAGGGCAGGTTTCGGACCGGCTCGATCCTTCAACGACCGCACATTTAATACTCGGCTCGGGTACCACAATGTATGGCAACGGAGTACACGCCGTCCGAGATGATGGACCGAGAATCCAGATCGAATCGCTACTACCGCAACGCGGTCGAGCGCCACTGGGACCCCGGCGAGATTGACCTCGAGCAGGACGTCGAGAACCTCCTCGCGTTCATCGAGATCTCGGAGTCATACGATCGGGAGTCGTGGTACGGCACGCTCACCGGCATCGCGAAGTTCGGCGCGGGAGAGGACGCCGTCACCGAGGACCTTGCCCCCCTGGGGACCGTCCTCGAGGACGTCGACGATCAGCTGTTCCTGACGACCCAGCTCTACGAGGAGGCCAAACACGCCGACTTCTTCGATCGCTACTGGCGCGAGGTCGTCTGGACGGTCGAGGACGAACTCGGGTGGGAGCGATCCGATCCTCGCCACGAGCGGTGGTTCAACGACCCCTACATCGAGCTGTTCGACCGCAACCGCAAGGCCCAGTACCGACTGCTCGAGAACGACACGCCCGAAAACCGGGCGAAGGCGTACTGTCACTACCACCTTACCGTCGAAGGAATTCTGGCCCAGACGGGCTACTACGGCATGCAGACCTCCTACGGCGGCGAGTTCGAGGGGCTACCCCACTTGCCGGGGCTTGTACAGGGGTTCACCAAGATCCGCAGCGACGAGGGTCGCCACGTCGGCTTCGGAATGAACCAGCTCAAGAAGCTCATCGCCGAGGGGGTCGATCCGCACCTCGTCGAGAAGACCGTGGAGGACCTGCTCCCGCTGGTACAGGGGATCACGGAGGACGACCGATATCAGGTCGACGACCCCGAAAACCGCCCGGGCCTCGAGCCGGGGAAGCTGGCCGAGTACGCCGTCGAGAAACACGCCGACCGGATGCGACAGATCACCGACGCCGCGGCCGACATTCCCGACGTCGACGACCTCGTGGCACTCGAAGAAGACGACTGAGGGTATCGAGACGAGAAGATGTCGTCGCGGGGAATCATCTGCAGTAGGTTTTTGCGAGGCGCTCGAGACGTACTACCATGCAACTCGATTCGGTTCGGATCCTCGGTCTGACGCGACTATTGTCCAGCCCCAAAGCGACCCAACTGCTTGTCACCGCGGGTGCGGACGTGATCAACGCCGAGGACACGGACACCGTCTTCGAACAGTTTCGCTCGGGCGTCGCCGAACGGCTCGAGATCGACGAGGGAGGGCAAACGGGTGACGGGCGACGAGTAGGCGCTCTAGCAGTAAGCGGTGCCGACGGGATCCAGTTCAACACGACCGCGAAATCCATGGGGGTCACGGACTGATGGTCGCACCACCCACACGCGCGACCGCTGCGGGGCTCGCGCGGGCGATCCGGGACGGCGAGTACTCGCCGACCGAAGTCGTCGACGCTACGCTCGAGCGGATCCGCCAGCGAAACGAGCGGACGAACGCCTTCGTGACCGTCACCGACGACCTCGCTCGCGAGGCGGCCGAAGACGCGGCGCGCGCGATCGACGAGGGTGAGCCGCTCGGGCCGTTACACGGCGTCCCCGTCGCGATCAAGGACCTCGACGACGTTGCGGGCGTCCGAACGACCTCGGGCTCCCTGCTCTACGAAGACCGCGTCGCCGAGTCGGACTCGCCGTTCGTTGCCCGGCTGAAGGACGCGGGCGCGATCGTCGTCGGGAAGACCAACACGCCCGAGTTCGGGCTCGGCACGACGACCGACAACCGCGTCGCCGGGCCGACGGGGACGCCGTTCGATCCCGACCGCGTCTCGGGGGGTTCCTCCGGCGGGGCCGGCGCGGCGCTGGCCGACCGGCTCGTTCCGATGGCGCCCGGCTCCGACGCCGGCGGCTCGGTCCGGATTCCGGCGAGTTTCTGCGGCGTGTACGGCCTCAAACCCACGCAGGGCGTCGTTCCGAACGTCACCCGTCCGAACGGCTTCGCGAGCCACACACCCTTCTCCACGAAGGGGCCGCTAGCCCGGACGGTCGAAGACGCCGCGCTGTCGCTGGACGTGATGGCGGGGACTCACCCGCGGGATCCCTTCTCAGTTCCGAAGCGGGGCGAGTACCGCGACGCGGTCGACCGTCCGGTGGACGAGTTGGACATCGCGTACAGCCCCGACATGGGCGTCTATCCCGTTGATCCCGACGTTCGAGACGTGCTCGAGGACGCCGTCTCGGCGTTCGAACGCGCCGGCGCGACCGTCGACGCAATCGATCCAGACCTCGGACACGACAACGAGGAGATTCTGGACGCCTACTACACGATGGCGACCGTGCGATGGCGGTCGTTGCTCGAGAACCTCAGCGAGGAGGGGTTCGATCCACTCGGCGAGGACCGCGACCGGTTGCGGCCGTACCTCGTCGATCTCGTCCTGGACGCCGAGGAGCCTGCCACGCGGGTGTACAAGCGCGCGGACGTGGTTCGGACGGACGTGCTCGACGGGCTGGCGGACCTGTTCGCGGAGTACGACCTTCTCGTGACGGCGACCTGCGGGACGACGCCGTTCCCCCACGGCGAGGAGCCCGCGGAGATCGACGGCACCGAGATCGAACCGTACCGGGGGTGGGTGCTCACCCAGCCGTTCAACCTCACCGGCCAGCCGGCGGCCTCGGCCCCGTCCGGGTTCGTCGGCGGGCTCCCCGTCGGGATGCAGATCGCGGGCCCGCGACACGCCGACGACGACGTGATCGCCGCCAGCGCCGCCCTCGAGCGCCGGCGGCCGTGGCGCGACGCGTACCCCGAGTGACGAAACGCGCGGCGGGCCGGTGACTCGCCGCCGGTTCGAGGGAATGTTCGACAGTACAGCCTCCAAAGCGCTCGATAACGAATTTATGCACAACATCTATGAACGATGGCGGAATACTCGTGCGTACGTCATGAACTCCGCAGTCATCGTCGACGCCGTCCGAACGCCGTTCGGCAAACGGGACGGCTCGTTCAGGGACACGCACCCGCAGGACCTGGCCGCCGAACCGCTCGAGGCGTTGCGCGAGCGCAACGGTTTCGAACCGGAGACGATCGAGGACGTGATATACGGCTGTGTCACGCCCGTCGACGAGCAGGGGCTGAACATCGCCAGGCTCGCGCCGATGGTCGCGGGCTGGGGCGATATCGTCCCCGGCGTCCAGCTGAACCGGATGTGTGGCTCCGGCCAGCAGGCGGCGAACTTCGCCGCGGCGAACGTCATGGCCGGCCAGCACGACGTGCTCATCGCGGGCGGCGTCGAGCACATGACTCGCGTTCCGATGGGCTCGGACGGCGCCGACGGGGCCGACGGAGCCGACAGCCTCACCGACACCTACTTCGAGCACTTCGACGAGGTGACCCATCAGGGCGAGGGAGCCGAGCGGATCGCCGAGGAGTACGACTTCTCGCGCGAGGAACTCGACGAGATCGCCGCCGATTCCCAACGGCGCTGGAAAGAAGCCTGGGACGACGGTCGCTACAACGACCAGATCACGCCGGTCACGACGGAGCTCGACGGCGAGAAAGTCGTGGTCGAACAGGACGAACATCCGCGTCCCGGGACCGACGTGGAGACCCTGTCCGAACTTCCACTGTCGTTCCGAGAGGAGGGCGAGGGATTCCACCACCCCGGCAATTCGTCGGGTATCGTCGACGGCTCGGCTGCGCTGCTCATCGCGAGCGAGGAAGCCGCCGCGGAACACGGCTGGGAGCCGATGGCCCGCATTCGCCAGACAGAGGTCGTCGGCGTCGACCCGATCACGATGCTGAAGGGGCCGATCCCGGCGACCGAGAACGTCCTCGAGAAGGCCGACATGACGGTCGGCGACGTCGACCTCTTCGAAGTCAACGAGGCGTTCGCCGCGGTCGTCGCCGCTTGGCTCGAGGAGACCGACGCGTCGTGGGAGAACGTCAACGTTAACGGCGGCGCGATCGCCCACGGCCACCCGCTGGGCGCGACCGGCGCAATGTTGCTGACCAAACTGGTCCACGAACTCGAGCGGACGGGACAGGACACCGCCCTCTCGACGATGTGTATCGGCTTCGGACAGGGTGTCGCGACGATCCTCGAGCGGATCTGAGCGGTGGGTTTCTGGCGGGTTTCGACTCGGTGCGGACGGGAACGTAGACGAGCTCTCGGGTCACGTAGCCGACCGTCTCCCCACTGGTTGCCAATGTATGCGATAGATTACCTATAGCTTTACAATTCTGTGTGAAATCATTCGTAATATGGAGTACCACGATTCCGAGAAAGCGAAGGAGGTTGCGGGCCGCGTAGCGAACTTCATGAACGAGGTCGTCATCCCGCGCGAGCGAGAGGCGCTCGCGACGGGCGAGGACATCACCATGGACGAGATCCACGAGATGTGGGAGATGGCCAAAGAAAGGAATCTGTTCGCGCCGCAGGTCCCCGAGGAGTACGGCGGCCAGGGACTCGACTTCAGCGACATGCTTCCCTCCTTCGAGCAGGTCGGGCGCTCGCTCATCGGCGCGCTCGCGATCCGTGCCAACGCGCCCCAGGAAGGAAATATGCACACCCTCGAGATGGTCGGCACGGAAGCGCAGAAAGAGGAGTGGCTCCGACCGCTCGTGCAGGGGGAGATCCAGACGGCGTTCGCGATGACCGAGCCCAAGGTCGGAGCCGGCTCCGACCCGAAGATGCTCCAGAGTACCGCCGTCAAGGACGGCGACGAGTGGGTCATCAACGCCCACAAGTGGTGGACCTCCGACGGGCTCGGCGCTGACTACTACCTGGCGATGGTTCGAACCGACCTCGACGCCCATCCGTACGAGGGAACATCTATCATTATGGTGCCGCGCGACGCCGACGGCGTCGAAGTCCAGCGGAACATCCCACACCTCGGCGGACACGGCATCACCGAACGCGAAGGTGGCCACGCCGAGGTAAAGTTCGAAAACGTCCGCGTCCCCGTCGAGAACACGCTCGGCGAGGAAGGCGAGGGGTTCCGGATCGCCCAGATGCGACTGGGCGGCGGGCGGCTCACCCACTGCATGCGCTATTCCGGGATGGCCGAACGCTCGCTCGACATCGCGAAGGCCTACCTCCAGGAGCGCGAGGCCTTCGGCTCGAAACTCGAGGAGAAACAGGCGCTGCGCCACCGCATCGCCGACGCCGAGACGCGACTGCACGCCGCCCGCTGTATGGTCCGTCACGCCGCGCGCGAACTCGACCGCAGCGACGCCCGCATCGAGGTCGCGATGTCGAAGATGTTCACCGCGAACGTCACCAACGAGACCATCGACCTCGCGCTGCAGTGTCTGGGCGGCAACGGGATCGGCAAGGACCTGCCTATCGCCCACTTCTACGAGAACGTCCGCGCGTTCCGCATCGTCGACGGGGCCGACGAGGTCCACCGCCGCTCGATCGCCCGCTGGGCGTTCGAGGATGTCGACGAAACCGAGATCGAGAACACCCTGCAGTTCGACGAGGACCTGCGGATCGACGCGCTCGAGGAGTGACGCGCTCGAGCGCACCGCTTTCGACGGCATTTGTCGTGATTTGTCGCCTCCGGCGACTCGAGGAGCGGGAATCGAACATCGACACGGTGCGTGTCACCAACACCCATAGATATTTACCCTTCGATGGGAAAAACGGCAGTATATGAGCGGCGAGAGCACGTCACGGAAATCCGAGAGTGCGGGACTGGAGAACATCCGCGAGGCGTCGGACGCGGTCGAGAAATCCACGACGGGAATCGTCCTCGAGAAGGTTGTAGAACGCTGGCGAACGGCCAGCGCCATCGTCATGCTGGCGGTCACCAGCGTCCTGCTGTATCAGGTAGACGGCTACCTGTCGATCGATTCGCAGGTCTTCGGCGGAATCACGCTCTTCCTGTTGGGCTACTTCCTCGTAACGTTGCGGACGGACGTCCGCATGGAGTGACCGCTGGCGGACGATGGCAGGTATCTTCCGCTCGCTGACGAATACCCCAGCCATGAACGGTGAGGCGGTCGACCCGTGATCGACTGGAAACTAGACGGGTTCTTGCCGACCCAACGACAGCCGGCACCGAAAGTCGAGACCGCGGGCGACCGGGACGTGGTGCTCGCCCGCACCGGGGCGGCGGCGATCGACTTGTTCGTCTGTTACGTTCTGCTCGAGTTTCCGCTGATCTACGTCGCGAGCGTGCTCTTCAGCGGGCCCTACGAGGCGCTCGGCGGGGCCGTCGTCCCCCTGTCGTTGCTCGTTCTCCTGCCGCTCTACGTCACGTACTCGTTTACCTTTGAGTGGCGCTACGGCCGGACCCCAGGAAAGGTCAACCGCGGCCTGCTGGTAGTGATGGCGGACGGGAGCCAGTGTACGCTCCGGGCCAGCGCCGTGCGAAACCTGTGTCGGTACGTCGACCTGCTCGGCGTCCCGCCGCTGGTGGTCGGTCTCGGCGTTGCGCTTGCGACCGACGGTCGCCGCGTCGGCGACCGCGCGGCGGGCACGATCGTTGTTCGTTCGACGGCGCCGGCCGATCTCGAGACGGCGGTCACCGCCGACGCGGACACGAGCGCGGCCGCTCGAGCGAGCGGCGACGAAAAGAACTGAACCGACTAAGCGATCCGGACGCCGGAATCAGTATCGAACAGCTGGATGTGCTCGTCGTCGAAGACGAGGCCGTACTCTTCCC